>NZ_JBHXSO010000004.1:0-221917 GCF_042714775.1 Streptomyces sp. NPDC058691
CCCCCCCCCCCCCCGCCCCCCCCGCGCCCTACCCCCCGCCCCCCCCGGGCCCCCGGGCCCCCCCCCCCCGCCAGGGGGGGGGGGGCCACGTCCTCAGGCGACGTCCGCGCTGCCCTCGCGGTAGACCTTCGCGGAGGAGATGCGCCCGTCGCGGAACTCGTAGAAGGCGGCGATCGGGTACGACCGCGCCTCGCCGCCGTAGGTCAGGGTCTCGGTCAGCTGGCAGGCGGCGCGGGCGCCTTCGGCGATCACGTCCCGCAGTTCCAGCGTGGGCAGGAGCCCGCGCATCGCCTCGTCGAAGAACCGGGTCAGCGCGGCGCGACCGCGTACGGTCGTACCGCCGGTGATCCACACGGCGTCGTCGGTGAAACCGGCCAGAAGTGCTTGCAGTTCACGGGCGTTGAAGGCCCGCAGGTGCTCGCGTACGGCCGCCGCCGCGTCGGTCGTCGTCACGCGGCCAGTGTGCCAGGACCCCGCCGGGCCGGCCTGGACGAGGCCGGTCCGGCGGGGTCCGGTGGTGGGGCCGCGTCAGTTGACGTTGACGGCGGACCAGGCCGCGGCCACGGCGGCGTGGTCGGTGCCGGACGCGCCGTACAGGTCGGCGGCGGCCTTGAGGGTGGCGGTGCGGGCGGCCGCGTAGTTGGTGCCGGAGGTCATGTAGACGGTCAGGGCCCGGTACCAGATCTTGCCGAGCTTGTCGCGGCCGATGCCGCCCACCGTGGAGCCGTTGCAGGTGGGGCTGTTGTAGCTGACGCCGTTGAGGGTCTTGGCGCCGCTGCCCTCGGCGAGCAGGTAGGCGAAGTGGTTGGCGACGCCCGAGGAGTAGTGGACGTCGAGGTTGCCGACGCCGGAGCTCCAGCAGTCCGCCGAACTGCCGTCCTTGGAGGGCTTGTCCATGAAGCGCAGCGCGGGCTTGCCGAAGCCGGGCTTCACGATGCGTTCGCCGATGAGGTAGTCGCCGAGGTCGGAGGAGTTGCCCGCGTGCCACTCCACCAGCGTGCCGAAGATGTCCGAGGTGGCCTCGTTGAGACCGCCGGACTCACCGGAGTAGGTGAGGCCCGCGGTGCGCGAGGTGACGCCGTGCGACATCTCGTGCCCGGCGACGTCCAGGGCGACCAGCGGCCCGAAGGTGGAGCCATCACCGTCGCCGTAGGTCATGCAGAAGCAGCTGTCGTCCCAGAAGGCGTTGTTGTAGCCGTTGCCGTAGTGGACGCGGTTGTACGAGCCCTTGCCGTCCCCGGCTATCCCGCTGCGGCCGTGGACGGTCTTGTAGTAGTCCCAGGTCTCGTCGGTGCCGTACTGCGCGTCGACGGCGGCGGTCGCGCGGTCGGCGGTGGTGCCGGTCCCCCAGTGGTTGTCGGCGTCGGTGAAGAGCACCGCGGGTGCGCGGGAGAGGCATATCCCGAAGATGCACAGGTCCGTCTTGTTCTGCGCGTCGCCGGTGTAGGTGGCGCCGCGGGTCGGGTCCTTCAGCTGGTAGGTGCTGCCGCTGAGGGTGGTCTCCAGGGAGACGGTGCCGCCGTAGAGGGACTTGCCGTCGCCGGCGGCGGTCTCCAGGGCGTCCCAGGCGTCGATGCGCGCGCCGGTGCGGGCGTCGGTGACGAGTACGCGCGCGGCGGGGTTGCCGAGGCTGTCCAGGCCGACGGCGGTGGTCCGCCAGGCCAGGCGCGGCGTCCCGTGCAGAGCGTCGACGACCAGCTGCGGCTTGGCCTTGGCCTGCCGGAAGGACGTGCCGCGGTGGGCGGAGCGCAGGGCCGCGAGGCCCTCGCCGGCGACGGTGGCGGCCCGGACGGCGGGCGTGACGCTCGGCACGGCGAGGTCGGCGCGGGTGGCCCGCTGCGTGCCCTCGTACGCCCCGCCGGGGGCGAGGTGCACGACCATGTCGCCGCCCAGGACCGGCAGTCCGCGGTAGGTGCGGTCGTAGCGGACGTGCTGCGCGCCGTCGGCGTCGGTGACGACGTCGCGGACGGTACGCCGCTGCCCGGCCGGCAGAGTCACCGCGGCGTCGGCGCGGGCCACGGCGGTGGCGCGCGAGGGGAGGTTCCCGTGGTCCGCCGAGGCGGCCGACGGCACCAGGAGGGCCGCGGTCAGCGCGGTCATGCCGGCCGCGGCGGCTGTCGCGGTCGCTGCGCGTCTCATTGAGTGCTGCATCCTGCTCCTCGGGTCGCGGGGACGTGCGCGGAGGCGCATACGCGGTGGGGAGGTGAAACGGAGCCAGATTTAAGTGCCCATGACATTCCGCTGTCCAGAGGGCACACACAGCCCACACACAGGAACCAGCCACCCCGCACGCCCCGGTCACGCGGGCTCCGCCGAGGCCGTTCCGGGCAGCCCGCGCTGAACCGCCCGACACGGGGCACCCCGACGTCGCGGACCTCGCACGCGCCGCCCGGATGAGCCGTGAAAGCCGGTGCGTCACGGCAGAGCGCCGCCGTCGGCCCCTACTCGACCGGGCGCCGCGCGCCGGCCCAGCCGGCAGGGCCGACGCGAACACCAGGCGCCGCACACCGGCGGGGCCACCGCACACACCGGACCCGCCGCAGCGTTGCCGCTCGCCTCGGCGCCCGAAGCCCTCACCGGGCGCCCGATTCGGCCGCCCTCCGATGTGGGCAACCGCCCGGTGGAGGCGCGCGGGAACGTCCCGGCCACCGGGCCGGGCAGCCACGTCATCGGCGGCGGCATCCGCCCCAGTACCGGCGGCCGGGCCCGACGTGCCTGCGTGTCCGCCGGGGAGACCGGCTGCCCGCCTCCCCCATGCCGACCCCCGGCGAGCGCGTCCGGGCTCAGCGCGCCGTGACCGGCCCGTCCTCCCCGAACGACCCGTGCCGCCCCGCGCC
The DNA here is from genome assembly GCF_042714775.1 of Streptomyces sp. NPDC058691. Classification (NCBI taxonomy): domain Bacteria; kingdom Bacillati; phylum Actinomycetota; class Actinomycetes; order Kitasatosporales; family Streptomycetaceae; genus Streptomyces; species Streptomyces sp. NPDC058691. The sequence goes on from NZ_JBHXSO010000004.1 coordinate 2,838, forward strand.
CGCGGCGAAGCGGGCCGCGCCCTCGGCCGCCTCCGCGAGCGAGATCCGGCCGTGCCGCAGCTCCGCCGCGAGCGCCGCGCCCTCCTGGAGCCCCTCGGCCTCCAGCACGGCCAGGCGGTCGTGGCGTACGCAGGTCTGCGGGAACGCCGCGATCTCCGCCGCCAGCCGCTCCGCCGCCTCGCGCGCGCCGCCCGCCGGGACGACCCGGTTGACCAGGCCCATGGCGTACGCCTCGGCCGCGTCGACCGCACGCCCCGTCAGGATCAGGTCCATCGCGCGGGACGTCCCGATGAGCCGCGGCAGCCGGACCGTGCCGCCGTCGATGAGCGGCACGCCCCAGCGCCGGCAGAACACCCCGAGCACCGCGTCCTCCTCGGCGACCCGCAGATCGCACCAGAGGGCGAGTTCAAGCCCGCCGGCCACCGCGTGACCGGAGATCGCCGCGATGACCGGCTTGCCCAGCCGCATCCGGGTCGGGCCCATCGGGCCGTCCCCCTCGTCCCTGACCTCGGTCACCTCGTTGCCGCGCGGGGTGCCGATGGCCTTGAGGTCGGCACCCGCGCAGAAGGTGCCGCCCTCACCCCACAGCACGGCGACCGAGGCACCGGGATCCGCGTCGAACTCGCGGAAGGCCACGGCCAGTTCACGCGCCGTCGGACCGTCGACGGCGTTGCGCGCACCGGGGCGCGAGAGCACCACCGTCGTGACGGGTCCGCTGCGCTCGACGCGTACGGGCATGGCCGTGTCCCTCCGCCGCTGATCACCTCTGCCGGTTCAGGAGAGGTTATCCGCGTGAGTGAGCGTCTCCCAGGCCACGAACAGGTTGTTGCTGCCGGCCGGACGCTGGGACTCGGTCAGCGCCTGGGTGTTGGTCATGGCGTAGCCGAGGCGGTTGTGGATCGCGTTGTAACCGACCTCGGTCACCGGTCCGAGCCCGAGGTTGAGGTGCCCGCCGCACAGCCAGGACGGCACCGCCTCGCCCCGCTGGTACTTGGACTGGAAGCCGAGCGCCTGCCGCAGCCGCTCGCCGACCTGGGGGTAGAGGTCCTGGCCCTGGATGCGGCTGGTCTCGGCAACGTGCGAGATCGCGGAGATGCCGTACCCGGTGTGGGTGAAGTCCCGGCAGGTCTCCTGGGTCAAGCCGGTCACGAAGGTGGACTGGCCCTGCCAGTAGCCGACGATCTCGTCCCGGGTGTCCAGCCCGCTGCCGGGCACGGTCTTCGGCAGCGCGCCGTCGGTGGTCAAGTACACATACGCGGCGACGCGGTTGAGGTAGCGGGTGACGGCCTTGTCGTAGGAGGCCTTGTCGTCGAGGAAGACGGAGATGCCGACGGCGGCCTCCATCATGCTCAGCTCCCAGTTGCCGTTGCTCTTGGAGCCGTTGATGACCTCGGGGAGGTAGACGTTGCGCAGCATGGTGGCGAAACGGTTCACGTTCGGCCAGTTGCCGTAGGAGTAGCGGATGATCTCCGCGGCCCGCGGCCACACCGAGCCCGCCCAGCCGGTCTGCAGCGGGGCGTTGCTGTTGGTGTGGTCGGTGATGGTGGCCGACCAGGCGTCCATGAGCTGGATCGCCTTCGTGGCGTACTTGGTGTCACGGGTGATGTACCAGGCCAGCGCGTTGGTGTAGGCCGCGATCGCGTCCTCGCGCTCGTCGGTGCAGCCGTAGTTGGGGTTGGAGTACGAGCCGCACTCGACCACCGCGCGCGGTTTGGGGGTCCGCGACTGCGAGGCGTAGGAGGAGGCCATCATCTGGTCGTAGGCGGCCTTCCACGGCTGCGCGCCGGCCTGCACCTTTCCGCGTACGAAGTCGAGTTGGGACTGGCTGACCAGGACGCCGGGGTGCGTGAAGGCGGCCGGGGCCGCCGAGGCGCGGCCGGTACCGGGCACCGCTGTCAGCAGGGCGGCCACGAGGGCCGCACTGAGGGCGAGGACTGCTTTGGACAGGAGACCGCGTGACCTGTGGGACATGTGGGGGACGCCTTCCCAGGAGACGGCACGTTCACAAGGGCGAACCGGAAACTCACCCTTGAACGCTGCGATTGACGGATGACGGTAGGACTAGACCAATGCCGCGTCAAGACCCCGCGAAACAAAGGCCGTTGCCACTTCGCTACCGCGCCGCACCGGCGTCACCCCCGCACAGGGCTCAAAAAAATCAGGGGCGGCCGGCCCCGTCCCACGAGTCGGCCGCCCCTCACAGGGCTCTCCCCCACGGTGAACCCCGTGGCTTTCGGGTCACGCCTTCGGCATCACCGTCTCCTCGACGGGCCGTCAGAAGGCGAAGACACCGTGCGTGTCACTCCCACGCAACATGCACGCGTTGCCGAACGCACGGCTGAAGGTGACACGCCGCCCTTCCCAGACCCCGTCCGCGGTGACCACGACGGGGTCCCAGATGCGCGTGCAGCTCACACCCGAGGGCTCGGCGGTCAGCGCCGCGAAGTCCCCTTGCGCCGCCTTGAGTTCGGCGCACGCGGACACCGGGTCCGGGTGGTCGCCGAACGGGGCCGGACCGCACCGCAGGACCACCGTGCGCTGCATCGTCGCCGTGGCCGGATCCTCGCCCTTGCCCACGGACAGCACCACGGCGGAAGGTGCGTACAGGCTCGTCGCGCCGGACGGCCGCGCCTCGGCGGGGCCGGCCGCCACTCCGGCCGAACCCACCGCCGCCACCAGGGCCAGACAGGCACTCACCGCACTGAACCGCATAGCGAACACTCCTTCGGCTCTCGCTCCGGTTATCGGACGACCCGGAGTCTTGTGCATCGGACACGTCCGCGTCACATCGCTCCGCGACTTTCGGTCACCGGTTGTTCACACTGTGCACTATCCGTTGTGTCGCACTTGGGGCGGGGCTGGGTGTCCGGTGAAAGGACTCAGCGGAGCCGGGGGCTCCGTGAAAGCGCCTTCACGGCCCGACACATCATCTCCACATCGGCCGGAAAGCATCGGGCCGCCACCGCGTTTCGTACGCGATGACGGCCCGATGGAGCAGTGGACGGTGCGGCCGGCCACGGCCGGCGCGGCGTCAGCCGCTGTAGCCCGCGAAGATCCTCGAGAACTCGTAGGGCGACTGCGCGATGTTCGTGCACATGTAGAGCGCGCCGTTGCAGGCGTTGCGGTCCCGCGTCATCTCCCAGAAGGCCAGCATCCCGAGGTGCTTGCCCTGGGCGAAGCCGACCAGCTGCCGCGCGTCGGCCTGGTCGTAGATGTGGCCGTCGTCGTTCTGGCCGAGCATCGGCGTGACGCCGGTCATGGCCCACACCTGCGCGTCGCTCTTGGCCGGGTAGAGGGTCTTGAGCTGGGCGAAGGTGCTGTTGGCGGCCTGGACGGCGGCGTCGCCGTAGTCGGTGGAGCGGTAGTAGTCCATCGCCATGATGTTGACGACGTCGAGGGTGACGCCCGCGTCCCGCGCCGAGCGCACGACGGCCAGTCCGTCGGCCGTCAGCCCCTCGGGCAGCGCGGGCAGGGTCAGCGAGATGCGCAGCCCGGGGTGGGCCTGCTGGAGCCGGGCCAGCGCCTGGGAGCGGCGGGCGACGGAGGCCGGGTCGGCGGTGGCCGCGCCCTCGATGTCGAAGTCCGCGTAGGTCAGGCCGTAGGCGTTCACCACCGCGTTGTACTCGTTGTAGAGCGCGTCGACCGTCCCGCACGCCTGGGCCAGTTCGATGCCCGAGGCGCCGCCGAAGGAGATCTTGACGTCACCGCCGGCCGCGCGGATGGCGTCGATCTGGTCCTTGCCCCACGCGGCGCGCGGGTCGTAGGCGTTGAACCACATGGCCTTGCAGGAGGAGGCGGTGATGAAGGCCAGGGTGAAGCTCTTCAGGCCGCTCGCCGAGGACATGGCGGTGAGGCTGGGGGTCGGCCAGGCGCCCATGTCGACGTACGGGGCGGTCCGCACGCCGCCGGGCGGCGGGTTGGTGCCGCCGCCGGAGGTGGTCGTCCCGCTGACGGCGGCGCTGTACGCGGAGGTGTTGCCGGCCGCGTCCTTGGCGCGCACCCGGAAGGCGTAGGCGGTGCTCGCCGACAGCCCGGTGGCCGTGTACGAGGTGCCGGTCACGGCGACGGGCGTGCCGCCGTCCCGCGAGACCTCGTAGCCGGCGACGCTGCCCGAGTCGTCCGTGGACGCGGTCCAGCGCACGGTGAGGGACGAACTCGTCGCAGAGCCGACGCTCGCACCGGACGGGACGCTGGGCGCGGTGGTGTCGGAACCCCCGCCGCCGCCCGCGCAGGAGCCGCCGTTCAGCTTGCAGCCGGTGGGCGCGCCGGTGCCGCCGGAGACCCAGCCGAAGACGGCGCTGGCGCCGGGGGCCAGAGTGCCGTTGTAGTCGCGGTTCTTGAAGGTGTAGTGGCTGCCGCTCTGGGTGAGCAGCGTGTCCCAGTACGAGCCGACGGTGGTCCCGGACGGCAGGTCGAACTCGACGGTCCACCCGCTGAGCGTGGTGGTGCCGCCATTGGTGATCGTGTACTGCCCCTGGTATCCGGTCTCCCAGGTCGACGTCTTCACGAAGGCCGCGGTCGGCGTGGCCGCGGCCGCGGGCGGGGCGAGGAGCAGGACGAGCGCTCCGACGAGCGCGGTGACCAGGGCCAGAGTTCTTCGCATCCAGGCCTCCACAGGCGGGAACGGGCGCAGAGTTGGTCTGTACCAAAGCATCTGGTATAGACCTATCGACTTGATGCGTTCGCGTCAATAGTTGGTTCTGGCCGATCGGGTGACGCCGCGGCCGGGCCGCACCGGGCAGCGACCGCCCGCCGGGCATCATCGCTGCGAAGAGACCTGAGCCGGCGCTCCCCGACCGTGCCGGGAAGCCGGGCGGCCGGGAGGTCCAGATGCACATCCTGTTGGTGGCTTCGGCGTTCAACAGCCTGACCCAGCGCGCCCTGGTGGAACTGGCCGAACTCGGCCACAGCGTCGCCGTCGAGGTGACCCCGGACGGCGGCGCGCTGCGCGAGGCGGTGGCCCGGTACGAGCCGGAGCTCGTCATCGCGCCGATGCTCAAGACGGTGATCCCGCCCGACGTCTGGTCCGCACACACCTGCCTGATCGTCCACCCCGGGCCGCCCGGCGACCGGGGCCCGGCCTCACTGGACCGGGCGATCCAGGAAGGCGCCGGCGAGTGGGGCGTGACGGTCCTCCAAGCGGGCGCCGAGCTGGACGCCGGGGCGATCTGGGCCTCCGTGGCCTGCGCCGTGCCGCCGGTCGGCAAGAGCGACCTGTACCGGGGCGAGATCTCCGACGCCGCCATGGAGGCCGTCCTGCTCGCCGTCGACCGGGTCTCCTCCGGCGCGTACCTCCCGAGGCCCCAGACGGACCCGGCGGTCCGCGCGCACGTCCGCACCCGGCCCGCCGTCACCCAGGACGAGCGGCGCGTCGACTGGGCCCGGGACACCACCGGAACCGTCCTGCGCAAGCTCCGCGCCGCCGACTCCCGGCCCGGCGTGCTGGACGAACTGCTCGGCACCCACTGGTTCCTGCACGGCGGCCACCCCGAGAGGCGGCTGTGCGGCGAGCCGGGACGGCTGCTGGCCACCCGGGCGGGCGCGGTGTGCCGGGCCACGTCGGACGGCGCCGTGTGGATCCCGCGGCTGCGCCCCCGCCGCTCCCCCGGCGGCCCCGCCACCCTCGCCCTGCCCGCGGTCACCGCGCTCGGCGCGCTGCTGCCGGACCTGCCCGAGGTCCCCGCCCGTGAGGCGGACGAGGACGACTGGGCCGACATCCGCTACCGCGAGCAGGGGGCGGCGGGCGTGCTCTCGTTCTCGTTCCCGGGCGGCGGCATGTCCACCGAGGTCTGCCGCCGGCTGCTGACGGCCTTCCGGCGCGCCTGCACGCGGCCCACCTCCGTACTGGTGCTGAACGGCGGCCGGGACGTGTTCTCCAACGGCATCGACCTCAAGGCCATCGAGGCCGCGGCGGACCCCGCCGCGGAGTCATGGGCCAACATCACGGCCATGGACGACCTGGTCGAGGCGGTGCTCACCACCACCGACCGCCTCGTGGTCGCGGCGCTCGGCGGCAACGCCGGCGCCGGCGGCGTGATGCTCGCCCTGGCCGCGGACGAGGTCTGGTGCCGCCAGGGAGTCGTGCTCAACCCGCACTACCGGCTCATGGGCCTGTACGGCTCGGAGTACTGGACGTACTCCCTGCCCCGCCGCGTCGGCCCCGGCACGGCGTCGCGGCTCACCCAGAGGGCACTGCCGGTCGGCGCCACGGAAGCCATGCGACTGGGCCTGGTGGACCGGCTGCTGATGTGCGGGCCGCAGGAGTTCAGCGCCGACGTCGCGCGGCTGGCCGCCCGCCTGGCCGGCACCTCCGCCGCGCAGGCCCGTGTCGCCGCGAAGAAGGCCGACCTGGAACGGCGTGAAGCGGCCAAGCCCCTGTCCGCCTACCGCGAAGAGGAGCTCGCCCGCATGCGCACCACCTTCTCCGACCCCCACGCGCCCTACCACGCCCTGCGCACCGCCTTCGTCCGCGGCCGCACCGCCCCCTGACCCGGACCGCGGCCCGGGCACTGCCGGGGGCGGACGATGCGGCGTGCCGCTCACGCCCGCCGAGCCGGCTCCTCAGGAGGCCGCCGACGGGTACACCTGGAGGCCGTCGATCGAGTCACGCCCCTTGGCGGTGTCCGCGTAGAGCCGGGCCTCGGTGATCAGCCCGTCGTTCACGGTGAACAGCAGACAGTGTTCGTTCTCCATGGTGCGGCCGGTCTTCGCCTTCGCGCGCGCCCTGACGGGAACGATGACGTGCGACCCGGCATCGAGCACCGTGTGCGCGTCGTAGTTGAAGGTGTCGTAGTAATGATCGTAGATATCCCGGTAGAAGGCGCGAAACCCTTCAGGCCCATGGAATGTCCCGCCATAGGGCAGGGAGGTGGGGAAGTCGAAAATCACCTCGGGCGACATCAGGGCCACCAGGTCCGAGGAATCGTTCTCCTCAAATCCGGAATATGCCCGCCGGCAGGCATCCACGATTTCCTGATTGCACGACATGTCTCCTCCGTATCGCAGCAGAAATGAGCGGGAATCCGCTCAGGCGCGCTCGCCGTCCGACGGGTCGGCGACGTACTTCGCGTACTCCGTGCCCGCGAAGTGTTCGCCCAGCTTCCGGGAGAAGTAGTTGAGCATCTGCAGCGGACGGTGGTTCATCACGAGATGCTGCGTCTTCCCCTCCTCGTTGAAGTAGACGACGGCGATGTTCCCGATCGGCTTGCCGTCCACCGTCGCGGCGTAGTCCTCGACGAAGCCGTTCTCTCCGTACTTCCCGATGTAGATGAAGTCCTGGAAATCGTACAGAGTGCGCGCATAGGACAGAATCGCGAAGACGTCCTCGGCCCCGTGGACGGTCCCCTTGAAGACCCCGGCCTCCAGCGTCACATCGTCGGCGAGATTGTCCAGCCAAGGGGGGTAGTAGTCCCTGCGCTGCAGCACCGGGTCGCCGCTGCCCAGATATGTCGGTGGCGTCCTGTAAGTCATCTTCAAGCCTCCTGTGATGAGTGATCTCCTGTTTCCAGCAGTTCCTTCACTGAATAGAATCGCCGGACGCGACGGCCACTGTCCAATGAAAGTCGGAGACCGCGGCCATCTCACCCACAGATACCTGGGGCGCCGCCTGAGGGATACTGGGAAGGTGGAACTGCGCCAGCTCGAGCAATTCGTCGCCGTCGCCGAGGAAGCGAACTTCACCCGTGCCGCCGCACGGCTGCACGTCGTCCAGTCCGCCGTCTCCACCGCGATCAAGAACCTCGAACGAGAACTCGGCACGCCACTGCTGGAACGCACCTCCAAGCGCGTGCTGCTCACCGATGCCGGTGCCGCCCTGCTCCCGCGCGCCCTGGCCGCTCTCGACGCCGCCCGGGAAGCCGTGGACGCGGTGGCCGAGGTCCGCGGAGGACTGCGCGGCACCCTGCGGCTGGGGACGATGACCACGGTGGGGCTCATCGACCTGCCCGCGCTCCTCGGTGAATTCCACCGGCGTCATCCCGGCGTGCTCCTGCAGACCAGCGCCGCCGCCTCCGGCTCCCAGGGCCTGATCGACGCCCTCCTCGAACGGCGGCTCGACATCGCCTTCGTCTCCCTGCCCGGACCGCACCCGACCGGCATCACGCTGACCGACCTGGTCACCTCGGTGCTCGACCTGGCCGTGCCGGCCGACCATCCGCTCGCGAAACGCAGCACCGTGCCGATCACCGAACTGGCCGGCCTGGACTTCGTCGACTTCCCTGAGAGCTACGGCATCCGGACCGTTGCCGATCTGGCCTTCGCCGCCGCCTCCGTGACCCGTCGCGTCGCCCTCGAGATCACCGACGCCCCCACCGGCGTAGCCTACGTCCGCAACGGCCTGGGCGTGGCGCTGCTGCCACGGCCCGCCCTCGCCAAGGCGGCGGACGTCGCCACGCTGACCATCGACGACGCCAACCTGGACTGGCCGTTCTCCCTCGCCGTTCCGTCCGAGCGAACGCCCAGTGCCGCGGCCCGCGCCCTGATCGCGATCGCGCACGAGTTCCTCATCTGGCGAGGGTGAGCCCAGACGCGCAGCAGCACATCTCCGGCGCGTCAACCCTCACTCGTAGAAGCTGATGTCGCCCTCGAGTGACCCGGTGGCGAACAGCGTGCTGCCGTCGGCACGCGCGAGTGCTTCGATGTCGCGTCCGTTCCACGGGATCCCGAGCAACTCGCCGGTTACCGCGTCCCACTCACGGACCATGTCGTCTGCCCCCGAGGTGAACAGTCGCGCGACACCGTCCACCACCGCCGGGGCCACCACTGGGTACTCCGTGCCCAGCGATATCGGCTTCCCGATCGATTCACCGGTTGACGCATCCCAGCGCCACAAGGTGCTGTCGGCGTCGGTGGCGATGAGGAGGCTGGGGCCGGCCGGAGGGATCAGCGAGGTGATCTGGCTGATCCTGGTGCAGGCTCCGGCGATGGGATTCCCGATCCGCTCGCCGGTCTCGGGGTCCCATCGCAGGATGACACCGCTCTCGTCACCTGAAGCGATCACCGTAGTGCCGTTCCGTCCCGGGACGGCCACCACGGCCATGACGCAACCCCGATGCCCCATCAGCGGTGCGCCCAGCGGGTCGCCGCTCACGGCGTCCCAGCGGAAGACCCGGTGGTGGTGGCCGGCACCGACGAAGAACCGGCGCCCGCCGGGCAATAGGCCCGCGGCGACATCCCAGACGGTGCCCACCTCTTCCATGTACGGGCTGGGCAGTGTCTCGCCGGTCATGGCGTCCAGGCGCTCGACGCCATCCTCATTTGCTGACGCCAGCACGGCACCGCCGCCAGGTGGGCACGTGACAGCCTTGCTGCCGCCGCCCACGAAGAACTCGACGGCCCACATCTCACGGCCGGTCTCCGGATCCCACCGATAGCAGCGGTCTCCGCCATGGGAAGACGACAACACCACCAGTCGACCCTCGGCGGTCTCGGCGAGCAGGGGCCAGGCCCCGTACGGTCTGCCGGTTCTGATGACCTGTATTCGCGACGTACGGATCGGCTCTGGCTTCACACACCAACCGTAGATCCCCGCGTGCAGAGAACGCGGCGGCCCGGCGGGATCATGTCAGGGATCCGCTGCGGAACGAACGTCACCGGTTCCCGGGCCGACCCCGAGGCGTAGCATGCGCGTTCGTGGACGAATTAATCTTTCGAGGGAATGACCGGCACCGCCCGTCCTGGCCGCTACTCGCGCCACTGCTCGTCGGAGGCGTGATTGAGGCGGCCCTCCTCTTCCGTGGTTCCGACACGGAGGTCTTCTCCTGGGTGTACGGCGTGATCGTCGCGCTCTTGGGCCTGGCATTCTGTCTCACACGCCGCAGCCGGACCACGGTCGGAGCGGACGGGATAACCATCTCCTGGGGCGTGGGCCGTGGCCGCACCCACCCCTGGGATCAGATCCAGTGGATCGACATGCGCGAGACCCGTGGCCGGCACGGGACGGTGCGGACCGCCCGGATCACCCTCACTGACGGGCGGCGCCGTTCGCTGCCGACCCTCAGCCACAGCGAACTGCACCCCAACCCCGACTTGGCTGCGAACTTCCAGCGGGTCGTCAGCTGGTGGGAACTCAGCACGGACCAGACGACACGGGTTCAGTGGCCGATACGGCCGAGGGACCGGTTGACACCCGAGGCGTTCGGGGTCGTCCTTGGCCTCGTCATCACGGTCGGTATCGGGGTCGCCGTCTTGGCGTCGCACTAGCCAGGGCCGGTCTCCTCCAACCCTGCTGCCGGCAGCACGGACCGCGCGGGCGTCGGGCGATCTTTGGCCGGTTGCCTACCCGGGCCGGGGCCGGGCATGGCCTGTTGCCTTACGCCGGCCGCGACAAGCCCGATGGGCGCCGGCCCCAGCCATCGTCCCCCGTGATCGATCTTGCAGGTCTGAAAGTCCGTTGAACTCGTGGAGGGCGATCCGATTCCCCGTGAGGCCCCGTCCCTTCTGTCACGAGAGTCGACGTCCGAAGGTCAACGCCCCTCGATACGAACTATGGGCACGACGGTCGCTCAGGTCTGCTGGGCATGTCGGCCGGTCGCCTGGGGTCGGTGGCGATCTACCGCGGGCTCGGAGGTTGATGTACTCCACTGCTGTACGGCGCCAATCTGGAAGACCAGCTCGAACACACCATCCAGTCTCCTGGTCGCGCGCAGCGCAGGTCTCAGTATCTCAAGCGGGCCTTGTCCCCGTAGATCCGCAGGATGAAGCGGTCGATCGGCTTGCCTCCGGCAACCGGCACAAGGACGAGTCCAAGGCCAACGATCGGCTTGAGTACTGCTGCTGTTCGGCTGCCATCGGGGTCCGGCCCCGTCACCTCGGCATCGGCCTCGAAAAGCGGCCGGACGGGTTCCCAACCTGCACCGGGGAAGAAGTCGCAGAGGTAGGCAGGCATGTCCACGCCGTACACCGCGAGCGTGCCGACCAACTCATTGCCACGCATGACGCGCCATGTGTCGCTGACTGTGCCCTCCCGTGCCGAGTGATGCCCGCACCGTACCGCGTTGTCGGCGTACCGACTTTGGCCCTGACCGGGTGGGCGGTGAACTGGGCCAGATGCGTCGCGTAGGTATCCGTGACGCATATCCCGTCTCATGCCGCCTCACGTGATCCGCTCTGTGGCCTGCTCGACCTCCCGGTCGGCGCGTCCACCTCTCAGCGAAGCTGCTCCAGTGGCAGCGGCCCTCGCCGTCATCAGCCCCGAGATCTTCGAGGATCAACACGACCGCCGACGAAAGTCACGGGCTTCCCGTTCACTCCAGCGGTGAGACTTCCGACGTGACGCTTCACGAGAATGAGATCCCAGTCGACGAGACGCTGGTCCGGTCACTACTGAAGGCACAGCGCCCAGAGTGGGCTGACCGACCGTTGTCGCCCGCAGGCGCGGGCACTGACAACTCCATGTATCGGCTGGGCGACGACCTGCTCGTGCGACTTCCACGAACCGCAGACAAGGGACAGTCCGTCGAGAAGGAGCAGGAATGGCTTCCTCGTCTCGCACCCCTCCTTTCCTGTCCGATTCCCGAGCCCGTCCACTCCGGGACGCCCACGGAGGCGTTCCCACTGGTCTGGTCGGTCTACCGCTGGATTGACGGTGACGAAGCCGGCCCGGACACCGTCCGGGACTGGGCTGCTTTCGGAGCCGACCTGGCGGCGGTCGTGAGGGAACTCCACGGCATCGACCTCATGGGAGCCACGCGCACAAACGGCCTCAGCTGGTACCGCGGAGGCAGCCTGGAGCCATGCCACCAGTGGATCAGCAGGTGTCTCGACGAGTGCCGGACCACCGTGGGCTCTGAGCTCGACGTCGACACTCTGGAACGGTTGTGGCGAGCCGCGCTCGCACTGCCCGAGCACTCCGGACCTCACGTGTGGCTCCACGGCGACCTGAAACCGACCAACCTCTTGGTCCGGGAAGGCAAGCTTCACGCAGTCATCGACTTCGGAGGCCTCTCGGTCGGCTTTCCCGACGCCGAACACTCCACACTCTGGGACCTGCCTCCACAGGCACGGCAGGCCTACTGGGCCACCTTGAACCTCGACGATCTGACCTGGACCCGCGCCCGCGCCTGGGCTATCGCGGTGGGCGTCAGTGGAATCTCCTACTACTGGCACACCTTCCCCGCCTTCGTCGCCGAATGCCGAGCACGCCTTCAGGCAATCCTCACCGACGCCGCTGCAGGCTGATGAGACAGATGCGTCGCCGTTTGCTCGGCGTGTTCCGCCGTCGTGCGGCGACGTTGCTGTCAGCCGCGGATGTCAGCTAAACAGCTTCGGCCACGGACAGACCTCCCATGGCTCGTCCGGCCGGTCGACCCACTTCCACCAGAGGTGCCGGTTGGTTCTGGCACGGGAGTAGCACGGGTCTGTCAGCAGTCGGGGCAGTCCACCACGGGCGGCGGCTGAGGAAAGGCGCGGTTGCCCTCAAGCCAGTCCTCCAGCCACTGGGCCAGAGTGAACCGCTCGATGAAGAACCGGTGACGCTCACAGAGTGCGTTCGGGTCCCACCCCCACATGCGGCCCTCCGGTGTGCTGAAGTCGACGTGCCACCAGATCGCGCAGCCCAGTGTCATCAGCGGCGGCGAATGGAGCAGCTGCGGAACCTCCGGCTCGAGGGTCGGCCCGAACTTGCGCGCGAGTTGGAGCAGGGACTCCTCCTCGCTGTACCACTTGCCGGTGTCGGTCAGGGACAGGACGCCGTCGGGGCCGAAGCCCCCATTGGCGACCTCCAGGTACAGGCGCCGCAGCAACGGCGGCATGGGGTATCCCACGATGCCTTCGAGCTCGTCGGCCGCCTCCGGAGGCGCGGGTGGCGGCAGCTCATGGGCTTGTGCGTAGGCCCTGATCCGTTCCACGATTTCGGCTTCGGTCACCGGTCGATGATCGATGCCAGCGCCGTAAGTCTCAAGGTCGGCGGAGCGGCTCTGGGCTGGAGTTTCAATGACTGAGTCAAGCAGCTGCGGACTCTGGCGGGGCTGAGGTGAAGGGCCTGTTGTCGCGTAGGAGTGCCCACAGGACGTCGACTCGCCGTCGGGCGAGGGCCTTGGCCGCGCTTCTTGAGGTAGCAGTGGGTGTGGTGTACATCCGGATGTCAAAGACCCCCAGCTCTGCCCGGCTGGGTCTTCTCGCTGGTGGGCGCGGACGGTTTCGGGCCGCCGACATCCGCCTCGTAAGGACGGGCGTCCACAAACCCCGCCGGGCCGCAACCGCGCCCGGGGCGCCTCACGATCGCCTCGACGCGGGCGCGGACAGCCCCCGACCCGTCCGCACAAGCGTTCGCGAGCGCCGGCCCGGGACCCAGACTGAAAAGCAGATCACCGGATTGGCCCCCTTCAACATCCCGCTCCGGCGAGCCAGTCGCTATCAAGGGGAGGAGATGCCGTTATGTGGCATTTGACGCTCTCTGAGGAGGCATCCCCATGGATGCGACTGCTTCGACCGCGAACGCCGCCGCCCCCACCCCGGCCGACGACGAGGCGCCGATCCACATTCTCTGGATCAACGCCGGGCTCAGCTGCGACGGCGACTCGGTGTCGCTCACCGCCGCGACGCTGCCCAGCATCGAGGAGATCGCCCTCGGCGGCCTCCCAGGCCTGCCTAAGATCGCCGTGCACTGGCCGCTGATCGACTTCGAATGCGGTCCGGTCCAGGGCGCGGACACCTTCATCGAGTGGTTCTTCAAGGCCGAGCGCGGCGAGATCGAGCCCTTCGTGCTGGTCGTCGAGGGGTCGATCCCCAACGAGTCGATCAAGGCCGAGGGCTACTGGTGCGGCTTCGGCGACGACCCGGCGACCGGCCAGCCGATCACCACCAGCGAGTGGATCGACCGCCTCGCGCCCAAGGCCCTGGCCGTGGTCGCCATCGGCACCTGCGCCACGTACGGCGGCATCCACGCCATGGAGGGCAACCCGACCGGCGCCATGGGCGTGCCCGACTACCTGGGCTGGGAGTGGAAGTCCAAGGCCGGCATCCCCATCGTCTGCGTCCCGGGCTGCCCGATCCAGCCGGACAACTTCGCGGAGACACTGACGTACCTGCTCTACCAGGCAGCCGGCTCCGCGCCGATGATCCCGCTGGACGACAAACTGCGCCCGGCCTGGCTGTTCGGCGCCACCGTCCACGAGGGCTGCGACCGAGCCGGCTACTACGAGCAGGGCCAGTTCGCCGACCGCTACGACTCCCCGCAGTGCCTGGTGAAGATCGGCTGCTGGGGCCCGGTGGTCAAGTGCAACGTCCCCAAGCGCGGGTGGATGGACGGCATCGGCGGCTGCCCCAACGTCGGCGGCATCTGCATCGCGTGCACCATGCCGGGCTTCCCGGACATGTTCATGCCGTTCATGGACGAACCGCCCGGTGCACGGCTGTCCAGCACCGCCAGCGGCGTGTACGGCGCCGCGATCCGCAGGCTCCGCTCCATGACGGCCAAGACCGTCGACCACGAGCCCAAGTGGCGCCACACCGGCCGCAAGCTCACCACCGGCTACAAGGCGCCCTGGTGACCCCGGGACACCCCACCGGCCACTGACCCCGGCCACTGACCACGGCCGCCGACCCCGGCCTCCCCCGCTTGACGAAGGGCACGCAGACACCATGGCTCCGAAGACGAAGACGGCCGGAGACGGCAGTGGCCTGATGGAGATGTCCTGGGATCCGATCACCCGGATCGTAGGCAGCCTCGGCATCCACACGAAGATCGACTTCAAGCAGAAGCGGGTCGCCGAGTGCTACAGCACCTCGTCGGTCTTCCGCGGCTACAGCGTCTTCATGCGCGGCAAGGACCCGCGCGACGCGCACTTCATCACCAGCCGCATCTGCGGCATCTGCGGGGACAACCACGCCACGTGCTCGGTGTACGCGCAGAACATGGCGTACGGCGTCAAGCCGCCGCACCTCGGCGAGTGGATCATCAACCTCGGCGAGGCCGCGGAGTTCATGTTCGACCACAACATCTTCCAGGAGAACCTGGTCGGGGTCGACTACTGCGAGAAGATGGTCCGCGAGACCAACCCGGGCGTCCTGGAGCTGGCGGAGCGCACCGAGGCACCGCACGCCGCGGAGCACGGCTACCGCACCATCGCCGACATCATGCGCTCGCTCAACCCGCTGGAGGGCGAGTTCTACCGCGAGGCGCTCCAAGTGAGCCGTTACACGCGGGAGATGTTCTGCCTGATGGAGGGCCGGCACGTCCACCCCTCCACGCTCTACGCGGGCGGCGTCGGCACCATCGCGTCGGTGCAGCTGTTCACCGACTACCTCACCCGGCTGATGCGGTACGTGGAGTTCATGAAGCGGGTCGTGCCGCTCCACGACGACCTCTTCGACTTCTTCTACGAGGCCCTGCCGGGCTACGAGGAGGTCGGCCGCCGCCGCATCATGCTGGGCTGCTGGGGCGCGTTCAACGACCCGGAGTACTGCGACTTCACGTACGCCAACATGACCGACTGGGGCCGGCGGATGTTCGTCTCGCCCGGCATCGTCGTGGACGGCAAGCTGGTCACCAACGACCTGACGAACATCAACCTCGGCATCCGCATCCTCCTGGGCAGCTCGTACTACCAGGACTGGGAGGGCCAGGAGCAGTTCGTCACGCACGACCCGCTCGGCAACCCCGTCGACCCGCGTCACCCGTGGAACCAGCACACCATCCCGGCGCCGCAGAAGCGGGACTTCGACGACAAGTACAGCTGGGTCATGTCGCCGCGCTGGTTCGACGGCCAGGAGCACCTGGCCCTCGACACCGGCGGCGGCCCGCTGGCCCGTCTGTGGTCGACGGCGCTCAACGGGCTGGTCGACATCGGCTATGTGAAGGCCACCGGGCACAGCGTGATCATCAACCTGCCCAAGTCGCTCACCAAGCCGGAGACCACCTTCGAGTGGAAGATCCCGCAGTGGAGCAACGCACTGGAGCGCAACCGGGCACGCACCTACTTCCAGGCGTACGCCGCCGCGTGCGCCCTGCACTTCACGGAGAAGGCGCTGGCGGAGGTCCGCGCGGGCCGCACCCAGACCTGGGAGAAGTTCGAGGTCCCGGAGGAGAGCATCGGCGTGGGCTTCACCGAGGCGGTGCGCGGCGTGCTCTCGCACCACATGGTGATCCGCGGCGGCAAGATCGCCAACTACCACCCTTACCCGCCGACCCCGTGGAACGCGAGTGTGCGCGACACCTTCGGCACGCCCGGCCCCTACGAGGACGCGGTGCAGAACACCCCGATCTTCGAGGAGAACTCCCCGGAGAACTTCAAGGGCATCGACATCATGCGCGCCGTGCGGAGCTTCGACCCCTGTCTGCCGTGCGGTGTCCACATGTACGTCGGCGGCGGCCGCACGGTCCAGAAGCTGCACGTCCCCACCGGCCTGAGCGGCATGGCCGGATGAGCGCGGAGCGTACCGCGCGGCGGATCGAGGAGATCCTGGACGGTCTCGCCGCCTCCGGCGACCGCGAGGCCGCGGCCGCCGCCGAGGAACTGGTGCGCACCCTCATGGAGTTCTACGGCGCGGGCCTGGCCCGCGCCGTGGAGCTCCTGGAGAAGCGCGGCGCCGACCCCATGGCCGCGCTGCTGGCGGACGAGGTGGTGGCGGGCCTGCTCGTCCTGCACGACTTGCACCCCGAGGACACCCTCACGCGGGCCGGCCGCGCGGTCCACGCCGCCCGGGCCGGCACGTCGGTGGACATCGAGCACTTCGACCCCGACAGCGGCACCCTGCGGCTGGCCGCCCGCGAGGGCGGCGGCTGCGGATGTCCCAGCACCATGGACGCCACCCGGCAGCGCATCGAGGCCGCGCTGTCGTGCTGGGCGCCCGAGGTGACGACGGTGGAGCTGCCGCAGGCCGGTCCGGCCGTGCGCGAGCCCGCGTTGCTGCAGATCGGCACCCGCCCGCCGGGGGCACTGTGAGCCCGCAGTCCCCCGCCGCGGCCGGGCTGCGCCGCTTCGTCGCCCCGCGCCCGGCCGCGCCCGAGCGGTGCGAGCTGTGCGGGGCGACGCTGACGGGTCCTCACCGGCACCTGGTGGACGTCGACCAGCGCGCGCTGGCCTGCGCCTGCACGCCCTGCTCACTGCTCTTCGACCGGCCGGGCGCCGGCGGCGGGCGCTTCGCCGCCGTACCCGACCGCTACCTCGCCGACCCCAATTCGGTGCCGGACGCAGTCGCCTGGCAGCGGCTGCGCATCCCGGTGTCGGTGGCCTTCTTCTTCCACAACGCCTCCCTCGAACGCCCCGTCGTGCTCTACCCGAGCCCGGCGGGCGCCACCGAGAGCGACGTGGACCCGGGCACCTGGGAGGCCGTCTTCGGCGACTCGCCGCTGGCCCGCGCGTTGCGGCCGGACGTGGAGACGCTGCTGGTGCGCCGCGAGGGCGACGGCGGCGAGTGCTATCTGACGCCGGTCGACCGCGCGTACGAACTGGTCGGCCGGCTGCGGCTGACCTGGCAGGGCTTCGACGGCGGGCCCGGCGCGCGCGCCGAGCTCGCGGCCTTCTTCGACGACCTACGACAGCGGGCGGCCCCCGTGCCGCGGGAAGGGAACCGGTCGTGACCGAGCTGGGCTTCACGTGCACGGGCGTACGGGCCGATCCGTACGCCGCCGGACCGACGCTCGTCTTCCGGCTGCGGATCACCGCCTCCGGCGGGGAGCGGGTGCACGCGCTGGCGCTGCGCTGCCAGTTGCGCATCGAGCCGGCGCAGCGCGCCTACGCGCCGGCCGAGGCCGAGGGCCTGGACGACCTGTTCGGCGCGCCGGAACGCTGGGGCAGCACGCTGCAACCGCTCCAGTTCGCCCAGGTGTCGGTGATGGTGACCGGCTTCACCGGTGAGATCGAGGTGGACCTGCCGGTGCCGTGCACCTACGACATGGACATCGCCTCCGCCAAGTACTTCGACGCGCTGCGGGAGGGTGAGGCGCCGCTGCTGATGCTGTTCTCCGGCACCGCCTTCCTCGGACCCGGCGGATTCCAGGTGCTGCCCGTGCCCTGGCACAAGGAGGCCACGTGCCGCCTGCCGGTGGCGGTGTGGCGGGAGACGATCGACGCGCACTTCCCCGGCTGCGGCTGGATCCGGCTGCCGCGCGGCTCCATGGACGCGTTGCGGTCCTTCCGCAGCCGGCACGCGCTGCCGTCCTGGGAGGCCACCGTCGAGGCCCTGCTCGCCGGAGCGGCACGGTGACGGCGGGCGCCGCGGAGGCGGCGGGACCAGCCGGGACACTGGAGACAGCGGAGAAACCGGAGACAGTGGAGACGGCCGAACGCTTCGACACCGCCCGCAAGGTGGCCGACGCCGTGCTCTTCGAGGGTTACGTCCTCTACCCGTACCGGGCGTCGTCGGCGAAGAACCGCATGCGCTGGCAGTTCGGTGTGCTGGTGCCCCCCGCGTGGGCGGCCGCGTCGGGCGAACCCGCCGTGCAGCGAACCCAGTTGCTCATGGAGCCGCGCGCGGACGCCGTGCTCCACGCGGAGGTGCGCTTCCTGCACGCCCAGCGGCGCACCGTCCGGCGCCTGCTGCCCGACGGGTCGTACGAGCCGGTGGAGGAGCTGGAGCTGCCCGACCGGGTCCTGGTGCCCTGGGACGAGGGGATCGAGGAACGTGTCGAACTGACCGCGTCACTGGCCGAGTTGACCAGCGGCGGTCTCACGCTCCCGTTCACCCTGCCCGCGGCCGAGAACACCGAACCGGTCAAGGGCGAGGGCGGTGCGCACAAGGGCGAGATCGTGCGGCGCCGGGAGGCCCTGGAAGGTGTCCTACGGATCGCCGCGGAGGAACTCCCCGGCCCCTACCGGGTCCTGCGGCTGACGGCCGTCGTCGAGAACACCGGCGCGGGCACCGCCACCAGGCGCGAGGACGCGCTCCCGCACTCGCTGGTGTCGGCGCACCTGATGCTGGGACTGACCGCGGGCTCGTTCGTCTCCATGACCGATCCGCCGCAATGGGCCCGCGAGGCGGTCGCGGAGTGCCGCAACGAGCACACATGGCCGGTGCTGGCCGGCGACGACGGGGCCGCCGACGTGGTGCTGTCCTCCCCCATCATCCTGGAGGACCATCCGCGCATCGCCCCGGAGAGCGCCGGCGCGATGTACGACGCCACCGAGATCGACGAGATCCTGGCCCTGCGCACCGCCGCCCTCACCGACGAGGAGAAACGGCACGCCAGGGGCACCGACGACCGGGCCGCCGCCGTCATCGACCTGGCGGAGACCATGCCGCCGGAGGTGATGGAGCGTCTGCACGGTGCCGTACGGGCGCTGCGCGAGGTCACCGGGCCGGACCCGGTGCCGGCCCCGGCCGTGACCGCGCCGGACACGCCCTGGTGGGACCCGGGCGCCGACGCCTCGGTGGACCCGGGCCGCGACCGTGTGGTGATCGAGGGCACGTCCGTCGGCGCGGGCAGCCGGGTCGTGCTGCGCCCCGGCAAGCGGCGCACCGACGCCCAGGACCTGTTCCTGCACGGGCGGGGGGCACTGGTGGAGGCGGTGCTGCACGACGTGGACGGCGGTGTGCACCTCGCGGTCACCGTGGACGGCGACCCGGGCGCCGAGATCCGCCGTGAGCAGGGGCGTTTCCTGTACTTCCAGCCCGACGAACTGGCCCCGGCGGAGGACTCGTGAACGGCGGGCGCGTGCTGGTCGCCGGCATCGGCAACATCTTCCTGGGCGACGACGGCTTCGGCGTCGAGGTCGTACGGCGGCTGGCCGGTCACCCGCTGCCCGAGGGCGCCGAGGTCACCGACACCGGCGTCCGCGGAGTGCATCTGGCCTACCAGTTGCTGGACGGCTACCGCTGCGTGGTCCTGGTCGACGCAGTGCCGGGGGGTGAGCCGCCCGGCACCCTGCGGCTGATCGAGGTGCCGCCGCGGCCGGCCGGCGACCCGGCGGAGCCGCCGGTCGTCGACGGCCACCGTATGACCCCGGACGCCGTGCTGGCACTGCTGGACACCCTCAGCGTCGGTACGGGCGCGGGCAGCCGGCCCGCGCGCGTCCTGGTCGTGGGCTGCGAACCCGCCTGTCTGGACGAGGGCATCGGCCTGAGCGCGCCCGTCGCCGCCGCCGTGGACGAGGCCGTGGGTCTCGTGCTGCGGGTCGTCGGCGAGGAGTGCGCCGGGGCAGGGAGTCCGCACGCGGAGGCGGGTCCCGCGGCCCGTCCGCGGTGAGCGGATCCGACAGAGCAGACGACACAACAGAAAGGAGCACCCCGCCATGTGGAAGATCGCCCTCGGCGCGGTGGGGGCGGCCGCGGCCGTCCTCGCCATGTCGCGCGTCCTGCCCGACGTGAAGCGCTACATGCACATCCGGTCCATGTGAGGCCGAACGGGTACCCGCCGCCGGGCCGGCGGCGTGGCGGGCCGGGGGCTCGCCACGACCGGCCTCTAATGGAGCCGCGCGAGCCGGGGGTACCGCCCGGCGGCAGCCGGGGCCCGGCCGGCACCCCACGCCGGCACCCCACACCGGAGAAGAGACCGATGCACGAGATGTCCATCGCGATGGCGGTGGTGGAGCAGGTCGAGGAGGCCGCCGCCCGCCTGGCGGACGGCGGCGCCGCCCCGCCCGCCGTGCGGGAGGTCCGGCTGGAGGTCGGCGAACTCGCCGGGGTGCTGCCCGACTCGCTGTCCTTCTGCTTCGACCTCGCCTGCTCCGGCACCGTGCTGGAGGGTTCGTCCCTGTCGGCCGAGACCGTGCCGGGCCGGGCCCGATGCGCCCCCTGCGACCACGAGTGGCCGACCGGGCTGCCCCCGCAGCTGGGCTGCCCCCGCTGCGGCTCGGGCGCGTCGGAACTGCTGTCCGGCCGCGAACTGCGCATCACCGAAGTGCGCTGGGCGGACCCCGTCCTACCCGACCCACCCGGCCTGCCCATCCCACCCGGCCCGCCCGTCCCGCTGTCCGCACCACTCGCCGAGGAGCGCTGACCGCCATGTGCAAAGTCACCGACCTGCAGCAGGCCGTGCTCGCCAGGAACGACCACGGCGCGCAGCACCTGCGCGAGGAACTGGCCGCGCGCGGGACCGTGATGGTGAACCTCCTGTCCAGCCCCGGCAGCGGGAAGACCGCCCTGCTGGAGGCGGAACTGGGCCTGGCCCGGCAGCGCGGCGTGCCGGTCGCCGCGCTCACCGCCGACCTCGCCACCGAGAACGACGCGATGCGCCTGGGCCGTTCGGGCGTGCCGGTGCGGCAGGTGCTGACCGACGGGCTGTGCCACCTGGAGTCCGGGATGGTGCGCTCGCACGTCGAAGCCTGGCTGCCCGAGGACACCCACCTGCTGTTCGTGGAGAACGTCGGCAACCTGGTGTGCCCGGCCTCCTACGACCTCGGCGAGTCGCTGCGCGTGGTGCTGGCCTCGGTCACCGAGGGCGAGGACAAGCCGCTGAAGTACCCCAGTGCCTTCGGTCTGGCGCAGCTGGTCGTGATCACCAAGTACGACCTCGCGGCGGCCGTGGACTTCGACGAGACGGCGTTCCTCGCCGGCGTCGCCCAGGTGAACCCCGGTGTCGAGGTGGTCCGCACCTCCGCGCGGGGCGGCGAGGGCATGGGCGTGCTGCTGGAGCGGGCGCTCGCGGTGCGTGCCGGGGCCGCCGTCCACCGGCCCGTGATGGCGCGCACCGCCGTGGGGCACGCGCACTGATGGCCGGCCGGCCGGCCCCGGCGGCCGACGCCGCCGCGCAGCGCCGCAGGGTGCTGGTGCGGGGCGTGGTGCAGGGGGTCGGCTTCCGGCCGTTCGTCTTCGGACTGGCCCGGGAGCTCGGTCTGTCGGGGCACGTCGGCAACACCGGTGAGGGCGTGGTCGCGGAGGTCGAGGGCGCCCCCGCGGCGGTCGCGGCGTTCTGCGTCCGCATCGGCACCGACGCCCCTCCGCTGGCGGTGGTCGAGTCCGTCTCGCACGCCGCGGTACCGCTCGCCGGTGGCTGGGGCTTCGCCATCGCCGCGTCGAAGGCGGGCGAGGGAGCCGCCCGGACGCTGGTCTCCCCCGACACCGCGACCTGCGGGGCGTGCCTGGCGGAGCTGCGCGACCGGGGCGACCGCCGCTTCCGCCATCCGTTCATCACCTGCACGCACTGCGGGCCGCGCTTCACCATCGTGACCGGACTGCCCTATGACCGGGCCAACACCACAATGGCCCGGTTCCCGATGTGCGGGGCCTGCCGGGGCGAGTACGAGGACCCGGGCGACCGGCGCTTCCACGCGCAGCCGGTCTCCTGCCACGACTGCGGGCCGCGGCTGCGGCTGCTGGTGCGGCGCGGACGCGGCACAGTGGAGGCGGCGGCGCCCGATCCGCTGGGGGGCGCGCGGCGGCTGCTGGCGGACGGCGCGATCGTCGCCGTGAAGGGGCTCGGCGGCTACCACCTGGCGTGCGACGCGGGGAACGACGAGAGCGTACGGCTGCTGCGGAAGCGCAAGAACCGGGGTGACAAGCCTTTCGCCCTGATGGCCCGGGGCCTCGCGGACGTGGCGCGGCTGGCCCATGTGGACGCCGCGGAACGGGAGTTGCTGGCCGGAGCGCGGCGGCCCATCGTGCTGCTGCGGCGGCGCCCCGATGAGGACGGGGTGGCGCCGGCCGTCGCGCCGCGGGTCGCCGACCTCGGCGTCATGCTGCCGTACACCCCGGTGCACCATCTGCTGCTGGGACTGCCGGGAGACCTGCCGGGCCCCCCACTGCTGGTGATGACCAGCGGCAATCTGGGCGGCGAGCCGATCGTCACGGACGACCAGGAGGCGCTGCGGCGGCTGGCGGGGCTCGCCGACGCGTGGCTGACGCACGACCGGCCGATCCATGTGCCCTGCGACGACTCGGTGGTGCGGATCTGCGACGGCGGCGAACTGCCCGTGCGGCGCTCGCGCGGCTACGCGCCCTTCCCCGTGCCGCTGCCGGTGCCGGTGGTCCCGGCGCTGGCCGTCGGCGGCGACCTGAAGAACACCTTCTGTGTGGGCGAGGGACGGCACGCCTGGATGTCGGCGCACGTCGGGGACATGGACGACCTGGCGACGCTGACCGCCTTCGGCGCCGCGGAGCGGCAGTTGGAGGACATCACCGGGGTGCGGCCGGCCCTGCTGGCCGCCGACCGGCACCCGGGCTATCGGTCGGTGGCCTGGGCGCGGCGCGCGGCCGGGGACCGTCCGCTGCGGCAGGTGCAGCACCACCACGCGCACATCGCAGCCGCGATGGCCGAGGCGGGGCTGGACGGCACCGCGCCGGTGCTCGGCGTCGCCTTCGACGGCACCGGCCACGGCGACGACGGCGCCGTCTGGGGCGGGGAGTTCCTGCTCGCGGACTACGACGGCTTCCGGCGCGCGGCCCATCTCGCCTACGTTCCGCTGCCCGGCGGGGACGCCGCGGTACGCCGGCCCTATCGCATGGCGCTGGCGCATCTGCGGGCGGCGGGTCTGCCCTGGGATGCCGACCTGCCGTGCGTCGCGGCCTGCCCGGAGGAGGAACTCCGCGTGCTGGAGACGCAATTGGCGCGCGGACTGCACTGTGTCCCCACCTCCAGCATGGGCCGCCTCTTCGACGCCGTCGCCGCGCTGGCCGGCGTGTGCCAGGAGGCCGGGTACGAGGCGCAGGCCGCCGTGGAACTCGAGGCCGCCGCGGTGGCCGCCGGCGAACTGCCGGAAGGGACCTACGCGTTCGCGCTGCGGGACGGCGGCGGCGTGGACGGCGCCACCGCCTGCGACGCGGGCCCGGTGCTGGCGGGCGTCGTGGCGGACCTGCGCCGCGGCGTGCCGGCCGGCGTCGTCGCGGGCCGCTTCCACCGGGCGGTGGCCGACCTGGTGCGCCGGGTGTGCGCCGCGGTACGCGAACGTGACGGGGTCGTGACGGTCGCCCTGAGCGGCGGCGTCTTCGCCAACGCGCTGCTGTCCACCGCCTGCGCGGGCGCGCTGCGCGCGGACGGCTTCGAGGTACTGCGCCACCGCCTGGTGCCGCCGAACGACGGCGGCCTGGCGCTCGGCCAGCTCGTCGCCGCGGCCCGCGTCGACGCCCCGCGGACCCGGACCCGGACCCCCCACCCAGAGCGAGGAGACAGCTGATGTGCCTGGCGGTACCCGGCAAGGTGCTGGAGATCGAGGAACGTGACGGGACCAGGATGGCGACCGTCGACTTCGGCGGCGTGATCAAGGACGTGTGCCTGGAGTACCTGCCCGACCTGCAGGTCGGCGAGTACGCCATCGTCCACGTCGGCTTCGCGCTGCAGCGTCTGGACGAGGAGTCGGCGCGGCAGACGCTCGCCCTGTTCGGCAACCTGGGCCTGCTGGATGAGGAGTTCGGCGACCCCTGGCAGCAGGCGGCGGCCGAGGCGGGCCCCGCACCGGCCGGTGCGGCGGAGGCGGACCGGTGAAGTACATCGAGGAGTTCCAGGACCCCGAACTGGCGAAGCGGCTGCTGGACGACATCCGCGCGACCGTGACCCGCCCCTGGGCGCTGATGGAGGTGTGCGGCGGCCAGACCCACACCATCATCCGGCACGGCATCGACCAGTTGCTGCCCCCGGAGGTCGAGCTCATCCACGGGCCCGGCTGCCCGGTCTGCGTGACGCCGCTGGAGGTCATCGACAAGGCCCTGGAGATCGCCTCCCGGCCCGAGGTGATCTTCTGCTCCTTCGGCGACATGCTGCGCGTGCCCGGCACCGGCCGCGACCTGTTTCGGGTGCGCAGTGAGGGCGGCGACGTGCGCGTGGTCTACTCCCCGCTCGACGCGCTGCGGATCGCCCGGGAGAACCCCGACCGCCAGGTGGTGTTCTTCGGCATCGGCTTCGAGACCACCGCCCCGCCCAACGCCATGACGGTGTATCAGGCCCGCAGGCTCGGCATCCGCAACTTCAGCCTGCTGGTCTCGCACGTCCGGGTGCCCCCCGCGATCGAGGCGATCATGCGGTCGCCGCAGGTGCGGGTGCAGGCGTTCCTGGCCGCCGGGCACGTGTGCAGCGTGATGGGGACGGAGGAGTACCCGGAGCTGGCGGACGGCTTCGGCGTGCCGATCGTCGTCACCGGCTTCGAGCCGCTGGACATCCTGGAAGGGGTGCGCCGCACGGTGCGCCAACTGGAGCGCGGCGAGCACTCCGTCGAGAACGCCTACCCGCGCGCCGTCCGTCCCGAGGGCAACGCGGCGGCCAAGGCGATGCTCGCGGACGTCTTCGAGGTCACCGACCGCGCGTGGCGCGGCATCGGCGTCATCGCGGACAGCGGCTGGCGGCTCTCCCCGCGCTACCGGGAGTTCGACGCGGAGCACCGCTTCGAGGTCACCGGCATCACCACCCGCGAGCCGGCCGCCTGCCGCAGTGGCGAGGTGTTGCAGGGCCTGCTCAAGCCGCACGAGTGCGAGGCGTTCGGCACCGCCTGCACCCCCCGCAATCCGCTGGGCGCCACGATGGTCTCCAGCGAAGGGGCCTGTGCCGCCTACTACCTCTACCGCCGGCTCGGCGGCACCAGCGCACCTCTGGAGGCGAGCCCCGTTGGCTGAGATCGCTGACACCCTTGCCGCGCCGGACTTCTCCGGCTGGACCTGCCCCGCCCCGCTGCGCGACCAGCCCCGCGTGGTGATGGGGCACGGCGGCGGCGGAACGCTGTCGGCGGAGCTCGTCCGGCACGTCTTCGCCCCGGCCTTCGGCGGGACCGTGCTGGCCCAGCTCGCCGACTCGGCGGTGGTCGCGCTCGGCGGCGCGCGGCTGGCGTTCTCCACGGACTCGTACGTGGTGCGCCCGCTGTTCTTCCCCGGCGGCAGCATCGGCGACCTGGCCGTCAACGGCACGGTCAACGACCTCGCGATGAGCGGCGCCCGGCCGGCCTTCCTGTCCTGCGGATTCATCCTGGAGGAGGGCGTCGAGATGCCGCTGGTCGCCCGGGTCGCCGAGGCGATCGGCGCGGCCGCCCGGACCGCCGGGGTCGAGATCGTCACCGGGGACACCAAGGTCGTCGAGTCCGGCCACGGCGACGGGATCTACATCAACACCGCGGGCATCGGGCTGGTCCCCGAAGGCGTCGACATCCGGCCGCAGCGCGCGGTGCCGGGCGATGTCGTCATCGTCAGCGGGGAGATCGGGGCGCACGGCGTCGCCGTCATGAGCGTGCGCGAGGGGCTGGAGTTCGACGTCGAGATCGAGAGCGACTGCGCCCCGCTGAACGGTCTCGTCGAGGCGATGCTCGCGGTGACGACCGATCTCCACGTGCTGCGCGACCCCACCCGGGGCGGGCTCGCGGCGGCGCTCAACGAGATCGCCGCCGCCTCCGGGGTCGGCGTCGTCGTCGAGGAGCGCGCGGTGCCCGTGCCCTCCCCGGTCGCCAACGCGTGCGCGGTGCTCGGCCTGGACCCGTGGTACGCGGCCAACGAGGGCAAGCTCGTCGCCTTCGTCCCCCGGGCCCACGCGGACGGGGTGCTGGCCGCCCTGCGCGCGCATCCGCTGGGGACGCGGGCGGCGGTGATCGGCGAGTGCGTGGAGGACCACGCGGGCATGGTCGTCGCGCGCACCGGGCTCGGCGGCACCCGGGTCGTCGACCTGCCGCTGGGCGAGCAACTGCCCCGGATCTGCTGACCGTTCACGGGCGCGGCCGGGACGCGGGCGCACCCCTGCTCCCGGCCATGCCCGCCGGCAGGGGTGCGCCCGGCCGTCCGGGGCAGCAGGGATGCAGGACGCGGCCCCGCCGCACCCGACGCCCGAGGAGAACACCATGACCTTCCAGCACCCGGTGGAACGAACCGACGAACGCGGCCGCGGCGGCCGCTTCGAGCAGCTGGCGGAGTGGGCATCGAACTTCACCGCCTCCCCCGTCTTCTACGGGCTGTGCGTAGTCATGGTGGCCGCCTTCGTCGTCGTCCACGTCCTCGGGCTGCCGCTGAACTGGCAGTTGTTCGCGGCGGACCTGATGACGGCCGTCACCCTGCTCCTGCTGGCACTGCTGAAGAACACCGAACGCCGGGCGGAGCACGCCCTGCAGACCAAGCTGGACGCGATCGCCGCCGCCCTGCTGGAGCAGGGCGGCAGCTCGCACGAGGCGCGTGACGCGCTGCGCAAGGTGATCGGCATCCACGAGGAGGCGTGACGGGCCCCGGGGATGGGTCAGCCGCTGACGCTCGCGGCGCCGGTCTCCAGGTGGCCGGTGAAGCGGCGCGACCAGGACGCGTCGGAACCGATCGCGACCGTGAAGTCGTACCAGCCGGAGGAGTACGCGACGGCGTTGAACCAGTCGTCGGTGCTGCCGCCCGCGGGCACCGTGTAGGTCCAGGGGCCGTCGGTGCGGTACTGGTTCGCCTTGATGGTGAAGGTGACGGCGGCGGCCGAGGTGTTGGTCATGCGGAACCACACCGCCTGCTTGCCCGTGTCGGGGGCGGCGGCGTACGACGGGACGACCTCGCAGGCCTTGCCCGCGGCCTTGGCGTCGCCGGTGAAGCGGCGCAGGAAGCGGTTGGGGCCGACGAGGGTCAGGTCGTACTTGCCGTCGCCGTAGCCGGAGCCGATGTTGAAGTAGTCGCTGCCGGTGCCGCCCGCGTCGATCGTGTACTGCCAGGGCACGCGGCTGCGGTAGGCGTTGGGGTGGATGGAGAAGTGCGCGGCGCCGGTGGCCTGGGCACCCTGGTTGCTCATGGCGATCCAGGCGAGGATCGTGCCGCCGCTGCCGAACTCGAGCCGGTCCAGGTACCCGTTGGGCTGGTAGGGCAGGGCACGGGCGGGCCGGGTGCCCGCCTCCTGGACGGGCAGCGCGTTGGTGGTGGGCTTGGGGTTGGGCAGCGGCGCGCAGGTGTTGATGCCGATGACGGAGGTCGCGGGCAGGGCGGGCAGGCCGCTCACCGGCGAGGTGAAGTCGAAGCAGCGGGTCAGGTCGCCGGTCACCTTGCGGCGCCAGGCGCTGATGTTGGGGCTGGTGGCGGGCGTGCCGAGGGCGGCGGTCCAGCGCTCCATGAAGCGGATGACGGAGGTGTGGTCGTACACCTCGGAGGACACCCATCCACCGCGTGTCCAGGGCGAGACGACGATCATCGGGACGCGGAAGCCCAGCCCGTACGAGGTGCCGCTCAGGAACTCCCCGGCCGTGCCGGCGGGCGGTGACGGCGGCGGGACGTGGTCGAAGTAGCCGTCGTTCTCGTCGTAGTTGAGGAAGAGCACGGTCGAGTCGAAGACCGCCGGGTTCGCGCTCAGGGCCTGGAGCACCTGGTGCACGAAGTGCGCGCCGTCGCCGGGCGGGGCGTAGGGGTGCTCGGAGAAGGCCTGGTTGGGGACGATCCACGAGACCTGGGGCAGCGTGCCGGCCAGGACGTCGGTCTTGATGGCGGCCACGATGTCGTCCGGCGTGGAGCCGGTCACGCGCGGGACGGAGGCCATGCCGCGGTCGTGCAGCGGGGTGCCGGCGGCGGCCTGGGTGAACTGCTTGAAGTACGCCAGGCCGTTGTCGCCGTAGTTGTCGTCGGCGTTCTGGTAGACCCGCCAGCTCACCCCGGCGTTCTGCAGGGCCTCGGCGTACGTCTGCCAGGTCAGGCCGGACTCGTCGCCGCCGTCGTGGCTGGAGGAGTCGACCTTCCCGCTCCACAGGTACGTCCGGTTGGGCCCGGTCGCGCTCAGCGTGGAGCAGTAGTAGGCGTCGCAGATGGTGTAGGCGTCCGCGAGGGCGTAGTGGAAGGGGATGTCGCCCCGGGAGAGGTGGCCGAGGGAGCGCACGTTGCCGACGCCGGAGACCCAGGAGTCCAGGGCGCCCTTGTTCCACGCGGCGTGCTGGGAGGACCAGCTGTGCGGCAGGTCGCCGTTGCACTGGGCGAGCGTCTCGGGGTCGGCGCCGCCGGCGGCGGGCGTGGCGCTGAGCCGCCAGGGGTACTGGCGTCCGGCGCCGTTCGGCTGGTTGAAGACCGACTGGCCGCCGGGCAGGGTGATCGTGGCCCGGTCGCCGAAGCCGCGCACGCCCTTGAGCGTCCCGAAGTAGTGGTCGAAACTGCGGTTCTCCTGCATCAGCACGACCACGTGCCGTACATCGGCGATGGTCCCGGCGGCGGCTGCCGCCTGCTGCTGCGGCACGGCGGCCGCCCCGCCCGTCTGCGTGACGGCGGCTCCGGCGGCGGCCCCTGCGGAGAGTGCCACGAACTTCCGGCGACTGATACCCGTCATCCCACCGATCCTTGTCGACTCGACGTCAGGTGCGTGTGATCGCAGGCAAGGGTGCCGCCGGGCGGCGCGGCGGACCAGGGGTTCGCGGCGGCGGGCACCGGTCCGCCGGGTGAATGTCCGGGGAACACCGCCGCGACCGGGCTTTTTCCCGCTTTCGGGTGGCGTTCGGCGTCCGAACGGAAGAGTCTTGGAGGCAGAGGGGGCACGCGGCCCGCAAGGCGGCGCGCCGACGTCGGTGGTGGCGGCGCGTGAGCGAGGAGACGGACATGAGCGACAACGACATGGGTGATGAGGTCTACCAGCCGGACGGCTCCGAGGTGCAGGACGACGCCGGGTTGCTGGAGCCCGAGGACACGCTGGACTACCACGGCGTGGACCAGGTGCTCGACGAGGGCTACTCACCGCCGGAGCGGCCCTGGGCGGTGAACAAGGCGGCCACCACCGCGGAGGGTCGCCTGCGGGGGGAGACCCTGGACGAGCGGCTGTCCGAGGAGCTGCCGGACCTGGCCGTCCCCACCGGTGACGGCATCGGCGACGCCTGGGACACCGACGGCGAGCTGATCGACGACGAGGTCGGCGGGGCGCGCGCGGGCCGGCTGGTCGCCCCCGACGAGGGCGCGCACTACGAGACCGAGGGCATGGTCGCCTATGACATCGGTGTCGACGGCGCCGCCGCCTCCGCCGAGGAGGCCGCGATGCACCTGGTGCGGGGCGCCGACGAGTACTGATCCTCGCGGGCGCCGACGGGTGGCGCCGGCCGGGCCGCCGGCCGCCCCCGGTCACGGCTTGCTCTCTCCCTCACGCGCCCGACGCGCTGACGTTCAGGAGTCCCTTCGGGAGGACGGGGGCGGCGGGCCCGGTGCGGCGGGCCCGCAGGCTTTCCGGTCCGCGCCTTCCGCGTTGCACTGAAGCGGCGGAGCCACGATCGCGCAGTGGTGGTGGAGGGGCGGCAACTCCTTGGCGACCGAGTCCGGCTCCTCCGGGGCCTCCTTCAGCACGTCGGAGGAGATGAAGGTCCACGCCAGCACGGATCCCACCACGAGCAGCCCGGCGCAGATCAGAACGGCGAGGCGGAAGCCGTGACCGAAGGCGGCCGGGTTCTCGTAGTCGTCACCGGACAGCCCCACCAGCAGCGGCAGTGCGGCCACCGACAGCAGGCCGGCCGCCCGGGCGACGGCGTTGTTCACACCGGAGGCGGTGCCCGCGTGCCGCACGTCGGCCGCCCCGAGGACGGTCGCGGTCAGCGGGGCCACCGTGCAGGCGAGGCCGAGCCCGAAGACGCACACCGCCGGGAGGACGTCGGCCACGTACGAGGCGTCGGCGCCGATCCGCAGCATCAGCAGCAGTCCCACGGCGGAGACCGCGGGGCCGACGGTCATGGGGATGCGCGGGCCGATCCGCTCGGCGAGCCGCCCGGAGCGCTCGGACAGCGCCAGCATGATGATCGTGATCGGCAGCAGCGCCGACCCGGAGGCCAGCGGGGAGAACCGGGCCTCGGTCTGCAACTCCAGCACCAGGAAGAAGAAGACGCCTCCGAGCGCGGCGTAGACGGCGAAGGTCACCAGGTTCGCGGCGGTGAACTGCCGGTTGGCGAAGAGGCCGGGCGGCAGCATGGGGTGGCTGCTGCGCCGTTCGGTCCACACGAAGCCGGCCAGCGCCGCCAGGCCCAGGAAGCCGGAGACCGCGACGCCGGCCAGGTCGGCCTGGCGCCCGCCCGCGCCGATCAGCGCGTACGTGATGCCGGCGAGTCCCACGGCGCCGAGCACGGCGCCCGCCACGTCGAAGTCGCCGGTGGCGGCCTCGTCCCGGCTCTCCGGGACGTGCCGGGACGACACCGCGAGCACGAGCGCGGCCATCGGCAGGTTGATGAAGAAGACCCAGCGCCAGCTGACGGCGTCGACCAGCCAGCCGCCCAGCAGCGGTCCCAGCGCCCCGGCGATGCCGCCGAGGCCGGACCACACGCCGATCGCGCGGGCCCTGTCCTCGGAGGCGAAGGACGACTGGATCAGCGCGAGAGACCCCGGCGTCAGCAGCGCGCCGCCGATGCCCTGGAGGGCGCGGGCGGTGATCAGCACGTGGATGTCGGGCGCCAGGCCGCACATCAGCGAGGCCAGCGCGAACCACACCGTGCCGATCATGAAGATCTTGCGCCGCCCGAAGCGGTCCCCGAGGGAGCCGCCGAGCAGGATGAGCGCGGCCAGGGTGAGGGTGTAGGCGTTGACCGTCCACTGGAGCCCCTCCAGGGAGGCGCCGAGATCACGGCCGATGGTGGGGAGCGCGACGTTGACGACCGTGCTGTCGAGGAAGGTCATGCCCGAACCGAGCACGACGGCGACCAGCACCCACCGTCCCGCCGCTTCCCCGAGCGTCAGCCCACCGCCCCGCCCCGTCGCGCGCGCGGCTTCCGTCATCGCAGCCTCCGGCCGTCCCCGCTGGTCTTCCCCGAGGCTACCCCGGCAGTGCCGTGCTCGCGTGGCGTACGAAGATCGCGGGGCATGGGAATCCGGAGCCGCGGGGGGTGTTGAAGAAGACGTGACCTCGCCGCCGCTTCCCGTACTCCCGCCGTCCTTCCGGCTCTCGCTCCTCGACCGGTCCCCGGTGCGCAAGGGGCAGGAGCCCGCGCAGGCGCTGCGCGACACCGTGTGGCTGGCGCAGCGGGCCGAGGAGCTCGGATACCACCGTTTCTGGGTGTCCGAACACCACGGGGTGCCGGGACTGGCGGGGTCGGCGCCCACCGTGCTGGCCGCGGCGATCGCGGGGGCGACGTCCCGGATCAGGGTGGGCACCGGCGGGGTGATGCTGCCGAACCACCGGCCGCTGGTGGTGGCCGAGCAGTTCGGGGTGCTGGAGTCGCTGTTCCCCGGGCGGATCGACATGGGGCTGGGCCGCTCGGTGGGCTTCACCGACGGCGTGCGGCGCGCACTGGGCAGGGACACGGACGCGGCGGACGACTTCGCGGGGCTGCTGACCGAACTGCTGGGGTACTTCACCGGCAGCCCGGGCGGGGGCACCGCCGTGCACGCCCGCCCGCCGGAGGGGCTGCGCATACCGACGTTCGTCCTGGCCACGGGCTCGGGGGCGGCGCAGGCCGCGGCCTTCGGGCTGCCGCTGGTGATCGCGGGCCGCGACGAGGAGCGGATGCGGGCGGCGATCGACCGGTACCGCGCCGGCTTCCGGCCCTCGGCGTGGGCGGCACGGCCGTACGTGGTGGTCTCCGCGCCGGTCGCGGTCGCGGCGACCACCGAGGAGGCACGCCGGCTGCTGGTCTCCGAGGCCTGGTCGGCCGCGTACTCCCGCAACCACGGGGAGTTCCCGCCGCTGGGGCCGCCGGAGGAGATCCTGGCGGGCCCGATGAGCGCCCGCGAACGCGGCCACTTCGAGGAGTCGCTGGCCGGCGGCATCCACGGCACGGAGGCGGAGGCCGGGGCGGCGCTCGCGGCGCTGGTCGCACGCACCGGGGCGGACGAGGTCCTGGTCAGCACGGCCGGGTACGACCGCGCGGCGCTGCTGGACTCGCACCGCCGGCTGGCCCGGGTGACCGGCCTCGGAGCGGACCGGCGGCCCGCGGGCACGGGCGCGGGCGCGGGCGCGGCACTGCCGTAGCCGGCGGGGGCGGCTCGCCGCCTTGCGATGGACGGCAGGGGCCGGGCGGTGTCAACGGGCCCGGGAACCGCGGTGGTTGGCGGCGTCCGGGGTGATCGCCGTGGCCGCCGCCGATGAGTTCTCCGTCCCCGGGCGGTCTGCCTTTCCGACCGTACTTTCCCGAAGGTGGACCGATGACCGATCTGCACGACATCCTCAACGCGTACGTCGCCGACGGAACCGTGCCGGGAGCGGTGGGCCTGGTGGCCCGCGGCGACCGGACCGAGGTGGCGGCCGTCGGCTCGGCCGGCATCGCCGGCGCGGTCCCGGCCCTCGCCCCGATGGCCCGGGACTCGATCTTCCGCATCGCCTCGGTCTCCAAGCCGATGACGGCCGCGGCCGTCATGACGCTGGTGGACGACGGGCGGCTCACGCTGGACGACCCGGTGGTCAAGTGGCTGCCGGAACTGGCGTCGCCGGTGGTCGTCCGGACCCCGCAGAGCCCGGTGGACGACGTGGTCCCGGCCGAACGCCCGATCACCGTGGCCGATCTGCTGGACGCCCGGGCCGGCTACGGCTTCCCCTCCGACTTCTCGCTCCCGGCGGTCGCGCCGCTGTTCGCCGAGCTGAAGCAGGGGCCGCCGATGCCCCAGCACGTCCCGGAGCCGGACACGTGGATGGCGACCCTCGCGCGCATCCCGCTGCTGCGGCAGCCGGGCGAGGCCTGGCTCTACAACACCACCTCCGACATCCAGGGGGTGCTGATCGCCCGGGTGGCCGGGCGGTCGCTGCCGGAGTTCCTGGCGGAGCGGATCTTCGAACCGCTCGGCATGCGGGACACCGGCTTCGCGGTGCCCCCGGGCGACCTCGGCCGTTTCACCGGCTACTACCGGGCCGACCAGCCGGGCGGGCTGCAGCTCGTCGACGCGCCGGACGGGCAGTGGAGTGCCGAGCCCGCGTTCCCCTCGGGCGCCGGAGGACTCGTGTCGACCGCGGACGACCTGCTCGCCTTCGCCCGCATGCTGCTCGGCGGCGGCATCGATGGCAGCGCGGGCGGCCGGCGGGTGCTGTCGGCGGAGTCGGTGCGTCTGATGACGACCGACCGTCTGACGCCCGCCCAGCGGGAGGAGAGCCCCCTGTTCCTGGAAGGCCAGAGCTGGGGCTTCGGCGGATCGGTGGACGTCGCGTCCGTCGAGCCGTGGAACGTACCGGGCCGCTACGGATGGGTCGGCGGCACCGGCACGGCGGCGCACATCGTGCCGTCGACGGGCGCGGTCACGGTGCTCCTCACCCAGCGGGAGCTGGCCGGGCCCACCACGCCCGAGCTGATGCGCGACTTCTGGCGGTACGCCGCGGGGCGCTGAGGGCGCCGCCGCTTGTGCCGCTCAGTTGTCGTACGGGTGGGTGGGGCTCGACTCCAGTGTGTGGGTGAACAGGGCGAACTCCACCAGCCCGTCGGCGCTGGTGGTCACGCTGGCCGGGCGGGTGCCGGGGTAGCGGGAGGCGATGAGATCGGCGACGCGGTGGGCGGTCGCCGCGTCTGCCGCGGCGATGCGCACATAGGCGACGCCCGGCTCGTACAGCGGTCCGAGGTCCTCGGCCATGGTGATGCTCCCCTTGTCCCGTCCGTCCGGCGGATCACCGCCGGAGACGGCCCGTTGGTCGCCGCGGTTGCCCGCGCGGGCCGTTTTCACTCGAAGTCGTCATCCGGGAGGGTCAGGACAGCAGGAAGTCCGCCTTTCCGTCCTTCGCGCCCTGGATGAACATCTTGATCTCGAGGTCCGTGTAGATGAGCGCCGGCCCGTCGGGGTCGGTGGACTGCCGCAACGCGACTCTGCCGTCCGCCAGTTTCATGGCTTCCACGCAACTTCCCCCGTTGCCGCCGCTCCACGGCTTGTGCCAGCCCTCGGTTCCGAGGTCCTGGGCACGCATGCCGTTGTATATGCGGTCGTCCATGTGTGTCAGATCTCCTTGCGGATGCCATCGAGGATGGCTGCGGTGCTGTGTGCGGGCGAGGCTTGCGCGCACATCCGGTCCAGGGCCTCGAGGAAGACGGACACGTCGTCACGGTCGTCCAGGTAGGCGGCGCCGACCAGGCTCTCGGTGAAGACGACGTCCGGCAGTTCCTGGATCTGGAACCGGAAGATGTGGAAGGGCCCGTACATCGCCGGGTGCGGGCCGGCGGTGAAGGGCATGATCTGCAGCCGTACGTAAGGGAGTTCGCAGGCCGCCACGAGTCGTTCGAGCTGGGCGCGCATGACGTCGGCGCCGCCGATGGGACGCCGCAGCACGGTCTCGTCCATGACCACCCACAGCAGCGGCGCGCCGGGGCGGCACAGCAGCGCCTGGCGCTCCAGCCGCAGGGCGACGGCGCGTTCGGTCTCGGCGGCCGACGCGTGCGGGCTGCCGGCCCGCAGCACGGCGCGGGCGTACTCCTCGGTCTGCAGCAGGCCGGGGACGTAGTGCGGCTCGTAGGCGCGGATCGTGCCCGCCTCGGCCTCCAGACTGACGAACGCGCTGAACCAGGAGGGCAGGACGTCCCGGTAACGGTGCCACCAGCCGGGCTGGTTGCCCTCCCGGGCGAGGTCGACGAAGGCGTCGGCCTCGGCCTGCGGCACCCCGTAGAGGCCGAGCAGTTTCTCGACGTACGGGATACGGAGGCCGACCTCGGCCTTCTCCATGCGGCGGACGGTGGCGTGCGTGACGTCGAGGGCCCGCGCGGCCTGCTCGTACGAGAACCCGGCCTTCTCCCGCAGGTGGTGGAGGCGTTTGCCGAGGATGACGCGCAGGACGGTCGGCGCTCCACCGGCCCTGGCCTCAGCCACGATCCCTCTCTCCCATGGCAGCAGTGTGCCATGTCAGGAATGGAACCGACACCCTGTATTGGCGATTGTGCAATTTACAGAATGACCCTTGCCTTCTGTGCAAGCTCTGGCCATAGTTACCGGTGTGCTTCATGCCCTCAGCGCCCGGGACACCTTCCGGCTTCGCCTCCCGGCGCAGCCCTCGTCGGTCGGGATCGCCCGCCGCCAGGTGCGGTCGACGCTGGGTCACTGGGGCCTGGAGGCACTGGGCGACGACGCCGGGCTCGTCGTCACGGAGCTGTTCACCAACGCGGTACTGCACAGTGGGAGCGACCATGTCGCCTGTGTGCTGTGGACCGCGGGCGGCCTGCTGCACGTGGAGATCATCGACGAGGGCCGCGGTGACGGCGGCCCGCTGAGCCGCCGCGCGGCGGACGCCGACGAGAACGGCCGCGGACTCATGCTCGTCGCCCATTTGGCCGAAGGCTGGGGTGTCAAACCGCCCACTCGCGGTACGGGCCGCGCCGTATGGGCGACCCTTGCCTGCGCGCGCGGTGGGGCCTCCCGGCGCACCGGCTGACGCGGGGGTCCGGCCCGCAATCCGGTCGCGTCGTGACCGATTGGATGGTGGCGCCCTCCGGGCGGGCTTACGCTGGGCTTCGACGGAACGGCCCCTGGGCGAGCACCACCCACCCACGGCCTCCGCCCCGGGAGGAGCCGCCCACCGCGGCCCCCGCCCGGTTCCGCAACCGGCGCCACCGCGTCCGCTCAGCCCATCAGCCCGACCGGGCGTAGGCGTCCGGCAGCGGCCGGGCCCGGCGTCCGGCTCACCCGACACGAAGGAGTGCGCGGTGACACCCGAGAAGTCAAAGCGGAACCAGCTCCCCAAGGAGCCTGACGATCAGCCCAGCCCGCAGCGGGAGGTGCGCAACCTGGACGTCTGGGCCAGGTCCGCGCCGATCCGGCTCGCCGGGTACGAGGACGATCTGAACGAGCTGCACATCCTGCGCAGCATCGACTGACTCTTCGCCAGGTCTGGTTCCGGGGCCGTACGGGCAACGACGCCCGTGCGGCCCTTCCGTGCACCGCGAAGGCCGGTTCACCCGCCGCCCGGGCCGTTCGGCGGCCTGATGGCGTACAACTCCAGCACCGCCGGCGGCGCCGCGAGCCCAGGGCCCCCGGCGCGCACCCATGCGGTGATGTCCTCCACGGCGCCGGGGTCGTTGACCAGTCCGAGCCAGACGGGACGGCCGCCCGCCGCGCGCCCCTGGGGCGACGGCTGGACGACCACGACATTGGCCTGCTCGCACACGTCGAGGCAGTCGGTGACCCGCACCCGGCACACCCCGCCGAGCGCGTCCTCGAGACCGGCCAACTGCGCCGCGTGGTCGACCCCGGGCACCTTCTCCGTGCCGCAGCAGCAGTCACGGCAGACGCTCACCGTGCAGACGCCGCGACGGACCGACGGGACGGACCGGGCGGACCGGGCGGACGCCGCGTTCACGCGAGGGTGATCCGCACACCCACCGTGCCCTCGCGGCCCCTGCGCAGCCGGCTGCCGAAGAGGATGAGCCGGCCCATCAGCCCGTACTTGCGGGCGACCAGCGAGCGATAGCGCTCGGTGTCCTGCGCCCCCACGATCTCGGCGTGGGCGGGTACTTGATCACCCGTCGGATTGCCGCGCTGATCGCACGGGCCGACCAGGACGTCGGCCCGGTTGCGGATCCGCTTGACCTTGCCGGAGTCGGCGGCCGTCCACGCCCCCAGGGCGTCGCCGTCGCGCACCACCCACACCGGGGTCGGCACGGTCCGGCCGTCCCGGCGATAGGTGGTGACCAGAAGGTACTTCCCCGCGGCGAGGCGGTCGGTCCCGCTGTCCTCGATCATGCCCCCAGGCTACGCGGGCAGCGCCTCCGCGGCAGAGGCCGGGCCAACGGCGAGGAGGGACTTGCCGAGGCACACGCTGAGCGGACTGTCCTTGTAGTGGCCGAACTTGGTCACCGGCGTATAGCCGCAGGAGGTGTACAGGGCGATCGCCTCGGGCTGCATCGTGCCGGTCTCCAGCACCATGCGGCTGCGGCCGGCGGCGGCCGCGTCGTGCTCCAGTTCCGCGAGCATGCGGCGGGCCAGGCCCTTGCCGCGGGCCTCCGGGACGACGTACATGCGCTTGAGCTCGGCGTCGCCGTCCTGGAAGCCCTCCGTGGAGGCGTCCTGCGCACGCCAGCCGCCGGTCGCGACGGGGACGCCGTCGAGGTGGCCGAGCAGGAACCTGCCGTACGGGGCGTCGAAATGGGCGGCGTCCAACGGGGTCTCGTCGGGGCCGCCGTAGCGCTCCACGTACTCCTGCTGGACCCGCGCGGTCAGCAGTACGGCGTCGGGGTGGTCGTAACGCGTCTTCCGGATCTGCACCCGGATATCGTACGTGCGCGCGGAACGCACCCCGGCGGGAGCGGCCGCACCGACGGGTATCGTCCCCGTCATGCTCACCGTGACGACCGTGAATGTGAACGGGCTGCGCGCCGCGGCCAAGAAGGGCTTCCTGCCCTGGCTGGAGGCCACCTCCGCCGACGTGGTGTGCCTCCAGGAGGTGCGCGCGGAGCCCGGCCAGCTGCCGGAGGAGGTCCGCGCGCCGCGGGGCTGGCACGTGGTGCACGCCCCCGCGGCGGCGAAGGGGCGGGCCGGGGTCTCGGTCTACTCGCGGCAGGAACCCGAGGCGGTGCGGATCGGCTTCGGCTCGCACGAGTTCGACGGCTCAGGCCGTTACGCCGAGATCGATCTGCCGGGGACCACGGTCGCCAGCCTCTACCTGCCCTCCGGCGAGGTCGGCACGGAGCGGCAGACGGAGAAGGAACGCTTCATGGAGGAGTTCCTCGCCCACCTGGTCACGCTCCGCGAGAAGGCCGCCGCCGGCGGCCGCGAGGCACTGGTCTGCGGCGACTGGAACATCGCGCACACCGAGCGCGACCTGCGCAACTGGCGTGCCAACCAGAAGAACGCCGGTTTCCTGCCGGAGGAGCGCGCCTGGCTGTCGCGGCTGTACGACGAGGCGGGCTGGACCGATGTCGTCCGCCGGCTCCACCCGGAGGGCGAGGGCCCCTACAGCTGGTGGTCGTACCGCGGCCGGGCCTTCGACAACGACAGCGGCTGGCGCATCGACCTGCACGTGGCCACCCGCGGCCTCGCCGCCCGCGCCACGACGGCCCGCGTGGAGCGCGCGGCCACCCACCCCGAGCGCTGGTCGGACCACGCCCCGGTCACGGTCGTCTACGCCCCCGCGTAGCGGGCCGCGCCCGGGCGTACGCAGCGGGCGGAGCGGCGCGGCGGGCGACGGCCGTATCGTCTAGGCATCTGCCGTCGCATCCGAGGAGTCCGCATGGCGCCCCCCGTCGTCCACTCGCTGCGCGAGCAGATCCGCGAGTACATCGTGGAGGGCATCGTCAGCGGGCGCTGGAAGCCGGGCGAGCGGATCGTCGAGCGCGGGATCGCGGTCGAGCTGGAGGTGAGCCAGACGCCGGTGCGCGAGGCGCTGCGCGAGCTGGAGGTCATGCGGCTCATCGAGTCGGCGCCGAACAAGGGCGTGCGGGTGCGCAATCTGACGGCGGCGGACCTGGAGGAGATCTACCCGGTGCGGGCCGGCCTGGAGCAGATCGCCGCCGAACTGGCGGCGCCCCGGCTGCGGGCGGATCTGTCGGTCCTGGAGGCCGAGGTCGCCCTGCTGCGCGCCGCCGACCGGGACGGTGACGCCCAGGCCCAGGTGCGCCACACGGTCGCCTTCCACCGGGAGCTGGTGCGCGCGTCCGGCAACAGCGTGCTGCTGCACACCTGGGAGTCGCTGGGCATCGAGGTCTGGACGGCACTGTCGATCCGCTGGCTCGGGACCCGTCAGCAGGCGTACGCGCAGGAGCACCAGGCGGTCGTCGAGGTCTTCCGGCGCGGCGACCCGCGGGTGGGCGAGCTGGTGAAGGAACACGTGCTCGGGTGCGCGCCACGCACCTGAGGCACCGCTGAGCGCGTCCCTCCGGATGCATACTTCTGTGACACGCGTCACATCTATTTGATCGATCATCGATCATAACTATGCTGAAAGCGGCCCCCGCCCCGAACCAGCTGGAAGGCGGTCACCGATGACCGACGCCACGCCGAGCATGCCCGCTCACCTGCCCGACCCCGACCCCGAGGAGACCGGCGAGTGGGCCGCCTCCCTGGACGCGGTCAGCCATGCCGCCGGTCCGCACCGCGCCGCGTACCTGATGCGCCGCACGCTGGACCACGCCCGGGCCACGGGGCTGGACGTGCCCGGTCCCCTGGAGACGGCGTACGTCAACACCATCGCGACCGCCGCCGAGCCGGAACTGCCGGGCGACGAGGAGATGGAGCGCCGCATCGCCGGCTGGAACCGGTGGAACGCGGCGGCGATGGTGACCCGCGGCAGCCGGCTCGGCCTCGGCGGGCACATCGCGACCTTCGCCTCGGCGGCCTGGCTGTACGAGACGGGCTTCAACCACTTCTTCCACGGCAAGCAGGCGCCGGGTGCCGCTCTGGCCGGGAGTTCGAAGCCGGAGTCCGGCGACCAGCTCTACATCCAGGGCCACGCCTCCCCCGGCATCTACGCCCGCGCCTTCCTCGACGGCCGGCTCACCGAGGCCGACCTGGACCGCTTCCGCCAGGAATCGGCCGGTGGCGGGCTGCCCTCGTATCCGCACCCCCGCCGGCTGCCGTGGCTGTGGGAGTTCCCCACCGTCTCGATGGGCCTGGGCCCGCTGAGCGCCATCCACCAGGCGCGCTTCAACCGCTACCTCCACCACCGCGGCATCAAGGACACGTCGGCCTCCCATGTGTGGGCGTTCCTCGGCGACGGCGAGATGGACGAGCCCGAGTCGACCGCGGCCCTGGCGCTGGCCGGCCGCGAGGGGCTGGACAACCTCACCTTCGTCATCAACTGCAACCTGCAGCGGCTCGACGGCCCGGTGCGCGCCAACTTCAAGATCGTGCAGGAGCTGGAGGCGCAGTTCCGCGCGGCCGGCTGGAACGTCGTCAAGTCGCTGTGGGGCTCGGCCTGGGACGAGCTGTTCGCGCTCGACACCACCGGCGCCCTGGTACGGCGGCTGCGCGAGGTGCCGGACGGCCAGTTCCAGACCTACGCCACCCGCGACGCCGCGTACATCCGCGAGCACTTCTTCGGCGCCGACCCGGCGCTCGTGGCGATGGCCCGGCTGCTGACCGACGCGAAGATCGCCGAGTGCTTCCACACCTCCCGCGGCGGACACGAGCCGCGCAAGGTGTACGCCGCCTACCGGGCGGCGGTCGAGCACAAGGGCGCGCCCACCGTGATCCTCGCGCAGACGGTGAAGGGCTGGACCCTCGGTCCCGGCTTCGAGTCGCGCAACGCCAACCACCAGATGAAGAAGCTCTCCGGCGAGCAGTTCCGCGCGATGCGGGACCTGCTGGAGCTGCCCATCCCGGACAGCGTCCTCGACACCGACGTGGTGCCCTACGTCCACCCGGGCGCGAACTCGCCCGAGGTGCGCTACCTCCAGGAGCGCCGCGCCGCCCTCGGCGGCCCCGCCCCGGCCCGTACCGTGCACCCCGTGGCGCTGCCCGAGCCGCCGGCCAAGGCCTTCGAGACCCTGGCCAAGGGCTCCGGCGGCCAGGAGATCGCGACCACCATGGCCCTGGTCCGGCTGGTGAAGGACCTGATGCGGGACAAGGAGACCGGCCGCCGCTGGGTGCCGATCGTCCCGGACGAGGCGCGCACGTTCGGCATGGAGTCGCTCTTCCCGAGCGCCGGCATCTACTCGCCGCTCGGCCAGACCTACGACCCGGTCGACCGCGACATGCTGATGTACTACAAGGAGGCCAAGGACGGCCAGGTCCTCAACGAGGGGATCACAGAGGCCGGTTCGATGGCCGAGTTCACGGCCGCGGCGACCGCGTACGCCACACACGGCGAGCCGATGATCCCGCTGTACATCTTCTACTCGATGTTCGGCTGGCAGCGCACCGCCGACCAGATGTGGGCCCTGGGCGACCAGCTCGGCCGCGGCTTCCTGATCGGCGCGACCGCCGGGCGCACCACCATGACCGGCGAGGGCCTGCAGCACGCGGACGGCCACTCGCATCTGATCGCCTCCACCAACCCGGCGGCGGTCGCCTACGACCCGGCGTTCGCGTACGAGGTGGGCGTGATCGTCCGCGACGGCCTGCGGCGCATGTTCGGGCCGGACTCCGAGGACGTCTTCTACTACCTCACGGTCTACAACGAGACCAAGGCGCAGCCGCCGATGCCCGACGCCCCCGGCGTCGAGGAGGGGATCGTCAACGGGCTGTACCGCTTCCGCGAGGCCGGCACCGCCGGACT
Source organism: Streptomyces sp. NPDC058691 (assembly GCF_042714775.1). Classification (NCBI taxonomy): domain Bacteria; kingdom Bacillati; phylum Actinomycetota; class Actinomycetes; order Kitasatosporales; family Streptomycetaceae; genus Streptomyces; species Streptomyces sp. NPDC058691. The sequence goes on from NZ_JBHXSO010000004.1 coordinate 44,629, forward strand.
GGCCGGAGACGCGCCGCGTCTGCAACTGCTCGCGTCGGGCACCGCGATCCACTGGGCGCTGGAGGCCCAGCGGTTGCTGGCCGCCGAGTGGGGCGTGGCGGCGGACGTCTGGTCGGCGCCCTCGTGGACCGAGCTGCGCCGCGGTGGTCTGGCGTACGACGCGGCCCGGCTGCGCGGTGAGGAACCGCCGCTGCCGCACGTCACGCGGGTCCTGGAGGGCGCGCCCGGTCCGGTGCTCGCCGTCAGCGACTGGATGCGCGCGGTCCCGGACCAGATCAGCCAGTGGGTGCCGCAGGACTGGTACTCCCTCGGCACCGACGGTTTCGGCCTCTCCGACACCCGTGAGGCCGCCCGGCGGCACTTCGGCGTCGATCCGCAGTCGGTGGTCGTGGCGGCGCTCGCGGCACTGGCCGCGCGCGGCGAGGTCAAGCGGGAGGCGGTCGAGGAGGCCCGCGAGCGGTACGGGCTGTAGCCCTTCCGGCGCGGCCCCTCGCCGCCCCCCCAACCCCCTGAAGCCCTCGTGCGCCCGGCGCGCACGGGGGCTTCGCCGTACCCGCCAGGGCGTCGCCGGAACGCCGCCGGACGCCCTCTGTCGAGATACATAAGCGAGTGATATAAATTCCTTATGCATCTTTCCGGTGACGACGCGGTCCATGCAGAGGCGATCGGCGCGGCCAGGGCCCTGGAGCGGCTGTACCGCATGCTGCGCAGGCTCACCCAGCCGAGCGAGCTGTCGCTCACCACGGTGGCGACGCTGTCGACCCTGGAGCAGTCCGGGCCCTTCCGGCTGACCGAGCTGGCGGCCCTGGAAGGGGTCACCCAGCCCGCGATGACGCAGGTGGTCTCGCGACTGCAGGAGTCGGGACTCGCGGTGCGCATGCCGGACCCGGCGGACGGCCGGGTCGTACTCGTCCACATCACCGACGCCGGCCGGGCCGCGATCGCCCGGCGCCGTGCGGTACGGGCCGAGCGTCTCGGGGAGTTGCTGGAGCAGCTGAGCGCGGACGAGCGGGCGGCCCTGAGCGCCGCGCTGCCGGCCATCGAGGCCCTGACCCGGCTGGGTCTCCCGGCCGGCCCGCCCACGGCTCAGCGCTCCACCGATTGATCAGGAATCACTTTCGACATCGGAGCACCTTCATGACCGCGCACGCGTCATCGTCCAGTTCCGTGAATCCGTTCAAACAGCCGAAGGCCGTCTTCGCGGTCGCCTTCGCCTGTGTGGTCTCGTTCATGGGGATCGGCCTGGTCGACCCGATCCTGCCCGCGATATCGGACCAACTGAACGCCTCCCCCAGCCAGGTGACGCTGCTGTTCACCAGTTATCTGGTGGTCACCGCGGTCGCCATGCTGATCACCGGCTGGGTCTCCAGCCGGGTGGGGGCGAAGCGGACGCTGATCGCGGGCCTCGCCCTGATCGTGGTGTTCGCCGCACTGGCCGGTACGTCGGGGAGCATCGGCGGCATCGTCGGCTTCCGGGCCGGCTGGGGCATCGGCAACGCGCTCTTCATCGCCACCTCCCTCGCGGTGATCGTCGCGTCGGCGAGCGGCGGCTTCGTCGGGGCGATCATCCTCTACGAGACCGCGCTGGGCGTCGGCATCGCGGTGGGCCCGCTGCTCGGCGGCGTGCTGGGTGAAATCAGCTGGCGCGGCCCGTTCTTCGGGGTCGCCGTGCTGATGGCCATCGCCCTGATCGCCACCGCCGTGCTCGTCGAGCCGATGCCACTGCCGGCCCGCAAGACCGGGCTGAGCGAGCCGCTGAAGGCACTGCGCCACCGCGGTCTGCTGACCATGTCGCTCACCGCGCTCTGCTACAACTGGGCGTTCTTCACCGTGCTCGGCTACGCCCCGTTCCCGATGGGGCTCGGCGCCATCCAGCTCGGCCTGGTCTTCACCGGCTGGGGTGCCCTCGTCGCGCTCTTCGCCGTCTTCGGCGCGCCCCGGCTGCAGGCCCGCCTCGGCATCGCCAAGACGCTGTACGCCAACCTGGCGCTGTTCGCCCTGACCGTGCTGGCCATCGCGATCTGGACCGACCACCCGGCCGTGCTGATCGTCTGCGTGATCGTCGCCGGTGTCTTCATCGGCGTCAACAACACCGTCACCACGCAGGCCGTGATGACCGTCTCGCCGGTGGACCGCGGTGTCGCCTCGGCCGCGTACGGCTTCGTCCGTTTCATCGGCGGCGGCCTGGCGCCCTTCGCCGCGGGCAAGCTGGTGGAGGCCTTCAACGTCCACGTGCCGTTCTACATCGGCGCGGGCGCCCTGGTGCTCGGCATCGTCATCCTCTCGACGGCGCACGGACTGCTGGGCCAGGCCGAGCGGCTCCAGGCCGAGCAGGTCGTGCCGGACGGGACCGCGGCGCCGGAGGCGGCGACGGCCACCGCGCCGTCGCTGCTGCCGGTCGAGCACGACGCGGCCGTGGCGAGCGATGCCGCCAAGGGCGCGATCGTCGCCGCCGTCGACGGCTCCCCGCTCGCCGAGCGGGTCGCCGACGCCGCCGGCCGGCTCTCGACGATCAACGGCCGCACGGTGTACGTGGTCCACGCCGAGGAGGCCGTCGTCACCGGGGTGTCGGCCACCGAGGGCGAGGACCTGGAGTCCGCCCTCGCCGCGGTGCGCGAACACCTGGAGCGGCTCACCGCGCGGGGCATCCCGGCGGTGGGGCACGTGCTGCGGCACGCCATTGGCCACGGCGATGTCGGCCGCCTCATCGCCGAGCACGCCGAGGCCGCCGGGGCACGCGCCATCGTCGTCGGCGCCCCGACGCACGGCGGGCTCTCCACGCTGATGGACGCGAGCGCCGGACAGGAGCTGATGCGTCACGCGACCTGCGACATCGTGCTGATCAACCCGCGGTCCGCGGAGGTGGGGGCCGCCGCCTGACCCGTACTGCGACGGCCCGTGAGGCGGCCGCGTCCCCCACGCCATCGAAATACGTCGAAAGCGGACGTATGGTGGCCAGACGGTGTAGTTCGCCGGGGGACGCGGCCACCGTGCTCTTCATGATCGTCACCCAGGCGCGCCGGAGGCGGCCATGGCGGATCCCAAGGGCTTTCTCACCACCCCGCGCCGCACTCCCGACAGGCGCCCGGTGGACGAACGGGTGCAGGACTGGCAGGAGGTGTACACGGGCCAGAGCCTGCTGCCGATCGTCTCCGCGCAGGCGGGCCGGTGCATGGACTGCGGCATTCCCTTCTGCCACGCCGCCTGCCCGCTCGGGAACATGATCCCGGACTGGAACGACCTGGTCTTCCGCGAGGACTGGGTGGCGGCGTCCGAGCGGCTGCACGCCACCAACAACTTCCCCGAGTTCACCGGACGGCTCTGCCCTGCGCCCTGCGAGAGCGCCTGCGTCCTCACGATCAACGCCGACCCCGTCACGATCAAGAACGTGGAGGTGGCGATCGCCGACCGGGCCTGGAGCGAGGGCCTGGCCGTCCCCCACCCCCCGGAACGGCACACCGGCCGCACCGTGGCGGTGGTCGGCTCGGGGCCGGCGGGGCTGGCCGCCGCGCAGCAGCTCACCCGGGCCGGGCACACGGTCACGGTGTACGAGCGGGACGACCGGCCGGGCGGCCTGCTCCGGTACGGGATACCGGAGTTCAAGATGGAGAAGCACCACCTCGACCGGCGGCTGTGCCAGATGCGGGCCGAGGGCACCCGCTTCCGCACCGGCACCGAGGTCGGCGGGGACCTCGAGGCGCACCGGGTGATCGCCGAGCACGACGCGGTGCTGCTCGCGGTGGGTGCCCGCGCCTGGCGGGAACTGCCCGTACCCGGGCGGGAGTTGGCAGGCATCCATCAGGCCATGGACTATCTGACGCTGGCCAACCGGGTGTGCGAGGGCGATCTCGTCTCGTCACCGGTCAGCGCGGAGGGCAAGGACGTGGTGATCGTCGGCGGCGGCGACACCGGTGCGGACTGCCTGGGGACCGTGCTGCGTCAGCACGCCGCCTCCGTGGTCCAGCTGGACATCAACCCCCTGCCGGGCTGGGACCGCCCCGAGCACGAGCCCTGGCCGGTGTACCCCCGGGTCTTCCGGATCTCCCCCGCCCACGAGGAGGCCCGGCTGCTGGGCCGCCGCGACCACTGGGACACCGCCGAGCACGGCTGCGTCCCGCTGCCCGGCCCGCAGGGCGACATCCGGGTCTTCTCCGCCTCCACGTTCCGCTTCGAGGGGGACGACGACGGGCATGTCGCCTCCCTGCACCTCGTCGGCGTGGAGCCGGCCGGACGGCGGCCCCGGGCTGGCACCGAGCGGGTCGTCCCGGCCCAGCTGGTGCTGCTCGCCCTGGGCTTCTCGGGCCCCGAGCGGGACACCGGCGTCGTCCCGCAACTCGGCCTGGAACTGGACGCGCGCGGCCGGATCGCCCGCGACGCCGCCTTCGCCACCACCGTGGAGAAGGTCTACGTCGCGGGCGACGCCGGGCGCGGTCAGTCCCTGATCGTCTGGGCCATCGCCGAGGGCCGCTCGGCGGCGGCGGCCGTGGACCGGGCGCTGCGCGGTGCGACCTGCCTGCCGGCGCCGATCACGCCGACGGACCAGCCGCTGGTGGTGTGACGACGGTGCGCGGGCGCGGGGCGAAACCGGCGGCGCGGTAGGCGTCGTCGATCAGCCGCATCGACTCGACCGCGTCATCGGCGTCGGTGGGCACCTTGATACCGTCCCGCACCAGGCCGGCGAAGGCCTCCAGCTGGTAGGTGTACGAGGTACGCCGCTCCAGCTCCTCCACCCGCTCGCCCTCCGGCGTCCGGACGAGCAGCCGGGCATCGAGGTGCGGCAGGACGAAGTTGGGCGCGGTGACCTCGCCCAGGCTGCCGACGACCCGCAGGCTCAGGTCCTCGGCGTCGGACGCCATGTTGCAGCGCGCCGTACCGGTGGCGCCGCCGGGGAAGACCAGGTCGGCCTCCAGCCACTCGTCCACGCCGGGCATACCGGCGTGCTCCCCGCCCCGGGCGCCCGTCAGGCGCGGCGCCCCGCCGCCCCAGGGGGCCAGCGCGCGCTGCGCGTGCAGGGCGTAGCAGCCGAGGTCCATCATCGCTCCGCCGGCCAGCTCCAGCGACCAGCGGGGGTCGGAGTCCGGCGGGGCGGGGATGTTCGTCGTGGCCTCGACGTGCCGCAGCTCGCCGAGCTCGCCGCTCTCCAGCAGCTCGTGCAGGCGCCGGAGGACGGGGTGGTAGAGGTAGTGGAACGCCTCCATGAAGGCGACGCCCGCCTTGGCGGCGGCGTCCCGGACCTCGATCGCCTCTTCGAGATTGCTTGCGGAGGGCTTCTCGGTGAGGACGTGCTTGCCCGCCGCGATGGCGGCGAGGTTCCACGGTCCGTGCAGGCCGTTGGCGAGCGGGTTGTAGACCGCCTCGATCTCGGGGTCGGCGAGCAGGTCGGCGTAGGAGTCGTGGACACGCTCGACGCCGTGGGCGGCGGCGTACTCCTCGGCGCGGCCGCGGTCGCGGGCGGCGACGGCGACCAGGCGGTGTCCGGTGATGCGGGCGGGGTCGACGATGGCGCGCTCGGCGATGCGGGCGGCGCCGAGCACCCCGATGCGCAGGGGTTCGGTGCTCATGCGGTTCGTACCTCTTCCATCCGTACGGGTCGGCGGTCGCGCAGTGACAACGTGCAGGCCTCGGCGATCCAGCCCGCCTCGACCGCGTCCGCGACGCTACACGGCGACGGCCGGCGCCCCGCGACCACCTCGGTGAAAGCGGCGAGCTCGGCCCGGTAGGCGGCGCGGAAGCGGTCCATGAAGAAGTGGTGCGGCGGTCCGGCGGGGAAGCGCGCGCCGGGCTCGACGGAGCGCAGCGGCAGCCCGTCCTCCAGGCCCACCGCGATGCTGTCCTTGGTGCCGTGCAGCTCCATCCGGACGTCGTAACCGCGCGGGTTGTGGCGGCTGTTGGAGATCAGGACGAGCGTGCCGTCGTCGAGCGTGAGCACGGCCGCCGCGGTGTCGGCGTCGCCGGCGGCGGCGATGTACTCGGCGCCGCGGTTTCCGCCCGCCGCGTACACCTCGGCGACCTCACGGCCGGTCACCCAGCGCACGATGTCGAAGTCGTGGACCGAGCAGTCGCGGAAGATGCCGCCGGAGACGGCGACATAGGCGGCCGGCGGCGGCTCGGGGTCGAGGGTGGTGGAGCGGACGGTGTGCAGGAGGCCGAGCTCACCGGCGGCGACGGCCTCCCGCGCGGCGGCGAAGCCCGGATCGAAGCGCCGGTTGTAGCCGATCTGCACGGGGACGCCGCTGTCCTGGACGGCGCGCAGCACCTCGACGCTCTCCCCGATCGTGCGGGCGACCGGCTTCTCGCAGAAGACGGGCACCCCGGCCTTGACCGCCGCCAGGATGAGCTGGGGGTGGGCGTCCGTCGCGGCGGCGACGACGATCCCGTCGACGCCCGAGGCGAGCACGTCCTCCGGAGAGGCGGCGACCTCGGCGCCGTGCCGGGTGGCCGCGGCCTCGGCCGCGGCGGCGACCGGATCGGTGACGACCAGGGACTCCACGGCGGGCAGCGCGGCCAGGGTCTCCGCGTGGAGGGCCCCGATCCGGCCGAGGCCCATCAGGCCGATGCGCATGGGTGGTTGCTCCTTGGGTGCGTTGCGTTGCGGGCGGGTCGTGGGCGGGTCGTGGAGAAGCGGGGGGTCAGTCCAGGCCGCCGAGGACGTTCTGGTCCCAGTCGACGACCGAGCCGGTGACCACGCCGCTGCGGTCGGACAGCAGCAGGACGACGAAGTCGGCGATCTCGTCGGCCTGTCCGAGCCTGCCCATCGGGAGCCGGCGGCCGGCTTCCTCGCGCCAGTCGTCGCCCGCGCCGTGGAAGGCGCGCTGGGTGGCGTCCTCGCCCTCGGTGTCGGTCCAGCCGATGTTGAGCCCGTTGATCCTGACGCGGTCCCACCGGTGGGCGTGCGCCGCGTTGCGGGTGAGTCCGGCCAGGCCCGCCTTCGCCGCCACATACGGGGCGAGGAAGGGCTGCCCGCCGTGGGCGGAGGAGGAGATCACGTTGACGATCGTGCCCGGCGCCGAGCGGGCGACCATGTCGGCGACGGCGGCCTGCATCGCGAAGAACGGGCCGCGCAGGTTGACCGCCACATGCGCGTCGAAGAGTTCCGGGGTGGTGTCGAGCAGGGTGCCGCGCGAGGTGAGTCCCGCGGCGTTGACCAGGCAGTCGATGCGGCCGTGGGCGGCCACGACGGCCTCCACGGCGCCGCGTGCCTGGCCGGCGTCGGCCAGGTCGCAGCGCAGGTACGCGGCCTTGGCCCCGGCGTCCGCCAGTTCGGCCGCCAGCGCCTCCCCGGGGCCGGGGCGGCGTCCGGTGACGGTCACGACGGCGCCCTCGCGGGCGGCGGCCCGGGCGACGGCGGCGCCGACGCCCTGGGTGCCGCCGTTGATCAGGACGATCTTGTCCTGGAGCAGTCCCATGCCTGCCTCCTATCGGCTCGTGCGGCGCTCGGCGGCCGCCCGCAGCGCGGTGCCCAGGGCGTCCGGGCTCCACTGCTCGCCGAGCGCGCGGCGCACCGTGTCGGCCTGCGAGGGCGGGGCGAGGCCGTCCACCGGCGGGTCGCGGTCGAGGTTGGTGGGGAAGGGGTAGCCCTCGGCGCAGGCCGCCACCACCGCGTCGAGCGCGGTCCCGGCGGCGCCCGCGGCCTTCATCCGCAGCAGTTCCGGATAGACGGCGTTCACCATGGCCTCGCGGTCGACGCTCTCCATGGCACGCCCGAAGGCGGAGGAGATCTGGAGCAGGTTGGCCATCCGCCGGATGTCCGCCGAGCGGTTGTGGCCGGCGGCGTGGAACAGCGCGGGGTTGAAGAAGACGGCATCGCCCTTGGCCAGCGGCAATTGGACGTGGTGCTCCTCGAAGTACGCCTGGAACTCCGGCAGCCGCCAGGCCAGATAGCCGGGCTCGTACTTCTGGGAGTGCGGCAGGTAGAGGGTCGGCCCGCTCTCCACGGGCATGTCGCAGTGCGCGACGGCGCCCTGGAGGGTCAGGACGGGCGACAGCCGGTGGACGTGGGCGGGAAAGCGGGCGGCGACCTCGCCCGGCAGGAAGCCGAGGTGGTAGTCGCGGTGCACGGTCTGCGCGGCGCCGCCGGGGTTCACCACGTTGATCTGCGAGGTGATCTGGTGGTCCGGGCCCAGCCAGGCCGTGGCGGCCAGGGCGACGGCCTCGTTGGCGTAGTACGCGGCGAAGACCGCGGGGGCGGCCAGTGCCAGCTTCTCCATGGCGTTCCAGACCCGGTCGTTGGCGCCGGGCCGGGCGAAGTGGTCGCCGGCGCCGGTGCCCGCGGCGCGCTGGTCGCGGATGAGCCCTTCGAAGGCCTCGGTGGCCCGGTCGACGACGTCCGCGTCGGGGTAGGCCCCCCGGAGCACGACGATCCCCGGACCGTCCATCAGGGCCCTGGCCAGCTCGGCCTGGGCCTCGCGGCGGCCGGCCGGAGTGGCCGCCAGGGCGAGCAGCCGCTCGCTGTCGTACAGCGGGACGCCGTGCTCGACGGCCTCGGCGTGCGGGTGGTCGCGCGGATCGCCGGGCCGCTCGGTCAGGGCGCGCAGGGCGTCGAGGTCGCAGTCGTCCTCGGACAGCCACATCCGGGGTCCCGCGGCGGTGAGGGACGTGAAGGACATCGGGGGTCCTTTCAGCGGGCTGGGTCGGGAGGGGATTTCCTGAAAGTCTAGGAACGGCAGTCCGTCAATCAACCGCAGAAATCCATCAAAAAACCCTCAGGAACCAGCCCATGGGCCACCCTTTCCCGATCCGCGAGATCGCCCGCCAGGCCGGTCTCAGCGAGGCCACCGTCGACCGCGTACTCAACGGGCGCGGCGGGGTCCGCGAGAGCACCGCGCGCGAGGTCCACCAGGCCGTCGCCGACCTGCGGCGGCAGCACGCGCAGATCCGCCTGGGCGGCCGCACCTTCATGATCGACATCGTGATGCAGGCACCGGAGCGCTTCTCCACGGCCGTGCGCGGCGCGCTGGAGGCCGAACTTCCCTCCCTGCGGCCCGCGGTGATGCGCTCGCGCTTCCACTTCCGGGAGTCCGGGCCGGTCGCGGGACTGGTCGCCGTCCTGGACCGGATCGCCGAGCGGGGCTCGCAGGGCGTGCTGCTCAAGGCGCCGGACGTGCCCGAGGTGACGGCCGCCGTCGGCCGGCTCGTCGCGGCCGGCATCCCGGTGGTGACGCTGGTGACGGACCTTCCGGCGAGCGGGCGGCTGGCGTACGTCGGCATCGACAACCGGGCGGCGGGCGCCACCGCCGCGTATCTGATCGGGCAGTGGCTCGGCGACCGGCCCGGCAATGTGCTGGTGACCATCAGCCGTGGCTTCTTCCGCGGCGAGGAGGAGCGCGAGATGGGGTTCCGGGCGACGCTGCGGGCCCTGCGGCCGCAGCGCGCGCTGGTGGAGATCACCGACAGCGACGGGCTGGACGACACGCTGCGCGAGCTGGTGCTCGGCGCGCTGCGCCGCGATCCGCAGATCCGCGCGGTCTACTCGATCGGCGGCGGCAACGTCGCCACCGTGGAGGCCTTCGACGCCCTCGGCCGCGACTGCCGGGTGTTCGTCGCGCACGACCTCGACCACGACAACACGCGGCTACTGCGCGAGGGCCGCCTGTCCGCGGTGCTCCACCACGACCTGCGCCAGGACATGCGGCACGCCTGCCAGATCGTCATGCAGGCGCACCGGGCGCTGCCCGGCGCCGCGCACGCGTGGCCCTCACCCATCCAGGTCATCACGCCGTACAACACGCCCATGGGATTCCCGCGCCCGGACCACTGACCGGCGGGAATTCCACGCGCGCCGCGGTTCAGGCGCCCGAGGTGATGCAGACCCTGGTGTGCAGCATGGGCGTGCCCTCGTCCGGGGTGCGCGTGTACGTGGTGCGCACCGAGACGACCCGCACATCGCGGTCGTGCACGGCGATCTCCTGACCGGCCTCCGGGATCGGGATCACCCCGCTGCAGCCCATGACGGCCAGCACCTCGTGACCGGATCCGTCGGGCTGCTGCCACGTGAACTCCATCGTGTGCCGCACGGGGGTGTCGTGGTAGATGCTCGCCCCGCGGGACAGCTCCTTCTCGCGGTCACTGATGTGCCGCAGGGTGGCAGGCATCTGATCCATGGCGTCCGTCCTCTCGTCCCGCGGTCGACCGGTCACTGTCGGCGATTGTCGCCGACCGGGCGGGGGCGCGCCTGCCGAGCGATCCGGCACCCGGCTCAGGCACCCCCCTGCTTCCCTGTCCCGCATCCGGGATATATTCCCGGATATGAGAGAGATGGATCCCGATCCCGACTCCATCGACGCCCGGCTCGCCGCCCGCCTCGCCAGGCTGCGGGCGGAGCGCGGCTGGTCGCTGGAGGAGCTCGCCGCGCGCACCGGCATCAGCCGCTCGACGCTCTCCCGGCTCGAACGCGGCGAGATCAGCCCTACCGCCGCGCTCCTCGGCCGGCTCGGCGCGGCGTACGAACGCACCATGTCCCGGCTGCTGGCCGAGGTCGAGGGCGAGCCCGCACAGGTGGTCCGCGCCACCGAGCAGCAGGTGTGGACCGACGGCCCCACCGGCTTCGTGCGCCGCTCCGTCTCGCCGCCGCACCCCGGGATGCGCGCCGAGGTGATCGAGGGGGTGCTGCGGCCGGGCGCCGACATCGCGTACGAGCACCCGCCGGTGGCGGGCCTGGAGCATCACGTCTGGGTACGCGAGGGCGCCCTGGAGGTCACCGTGCAGGACCGCGCCCATGCGCTCGGTCCCGGGGACTGCCTGCGCTTCCGGCTCTGGGGCCCCTCGCGCTACCGCTGCCCGGGCCCGGAGTCCGCCCGTTACGCCGTCGTCGTCGTACTGCCGTGAAGGAGGCGATCGCCGTGGACGCGATAGCCCCACTCTCCGCAGGGCAGTTGGCCGGCGCCGCGCCCGGCCTCGCGGCGCTGCTGGTGGACGCCGTGGCCGGCGGCGCCTCGCTGGGCTTCCTCGCGCCCTTCGGCCAGGAGGAGGCGCTGCGCTGGTGGCTCGGCCGCGGCACCGCCGTCGCGGAGGGCCGGCTGACGGTCTGGGCGGCCCGGGACGCGGAAGGCGTGACCGGGACGGTGAGCCTCTTCCGCGAGGAGAAGGCGAACGGCCGGCACCGCGCGGAGGTCGTCAAGCTGATGGTGCACCGCCGGGCCCGCGGCCGGGGCCTCGGCCGCACGCTGCTCGGCGCAGCCGAACGGGCCGCGGCCGCGGGCGGCGCGACCCTGCTGCTGCTCGACACGGAGACCGGCAGCCCCGCCGAGCACCTGTACCGCTCGGCGGGCTGGACGTCCTACGGCGTCGTACCGGGCCACGCCACCGACCCCGCGGGGGTGCCGCGCCCGACGACGTTCTTCTTCAAGTCCCTGGCGGACGCCGCGCCCGGCGCCTGAGGCCTCAGGAGGCGGGGACGGCCGGCAACCGGTTGGCGAGGCGGGCGTGGTGGACGGCCTGCGCCCGCACTTCCCTGATGCGGGCGAAGGCGGGCTCGTCAAGCGTCGCGGAACCTGGGGCACGGATCCATACTGTACGTATAGTTCGCACAGGAGGTTCCTCATGACATCGATCAGCGCGGACACCAGCGCCCGCGACTCCGGCACCTTCAGCATCGGCGGCGACCTGCCGGTGCACCGCCTGGGGTACGGCACCATGCAGCTCACCGGCGAAGGGGTCTGGGGCGACCCGCGCGACCCGGGGGAGGCCGTGCGGGTCCTGCGGCGCGCGGTGGAACTCGGCGTCACGTTCATCGACACCGCGGACGCCTACGGGCCGTTCACCGCCGACCTGCTGCTGCGCAAGGCGCTGCACCCCTACCCCGAGGACCTGGTGATCGCCACGAAGGTCGGGTTCGTGCGGACCGGCCCGGGCGCGTGGGTCCCGGTCGGCCGGCCCGCGTACCTGCGGCAGCAGGTGGAGCTCAGCCTGCGCCACCTCGGCGTGGAGCGGATCGACGTGCTCCAGCTGCACCGCATCGACCCGGAGGTCCCCGTCGCCGACCAGGTCGGCGAGCTCGCCGCGCTCCAGCAGGAGGGCAAGATCCGGCACATCGGGCTCAGCGAGGTGAGCACCGGCGACATCGATGAGGCCGCTCGGACGGCACGGATCGTGTCCGTGCAGAACCGCTTCAACCTGGCCGACCGCGCCGCCGAGGACGTGCTCGCGTACGCGGAGCGGCACGACATGGCCTTCATCCCCTGGTTCCCGCTCGCCACCGGCGAACTCGCCAAGCCGGGCGGCCCCCTGGAGCGGATCGCCGCCGACCAGGGCGCGTCCGCGTCGCAGCTCGCGCTCGCGTGGCTGCTCAAGCGCTCCCCCAACATGCTGCCGATCCCGGGCACGTCCAGCGTCGCCCATCTGGAGGACAACATCGCGGCGGCCGGACTCACCCTGACCGATGCGCAGTTCGACGCACTGACCGCGGCCGTCTGACGCTCGCGGCCCAGAGAGCGGGAACCCATGAGCAGTTGGTTCATCACCGGCGCCTCGCGGGGTTTCGGCGCGGAGATCACCCGCGCCGCCCTGGAGGCGGGACATGTCGTCGCGGCCACCGCGCGCGATCCGCGGGCCGTCCGGGCACTCTTCCCCGACGCGGGCGACGCGCTCCTCGCGCTGCCGCTCGACGTCACCGACGAGGAGCAGGCGCGAACGGCCGTCGAGGCGGCGGCCACCCGCTTCGGCGGCATCGACGTCCTGGTCAACAATGCGGGCCGGGGCGTGCTCGGCGCGGTGGAGGAGGTCTCGGACGCGGCGGCCAAGGCGGTCTACGAGACCAATGTGTTCGGCACCCTGAATGTGCTGCGCGCGGCCCTGCCCGGGATGCGCGCACGCCGCTCGGGGCACATCGTCAACATCAGTTCGGTCGGCGGCTTCACCGGCTCGCCGGGCTGGGGTGTCTACGCCTCCACGAAGTTCGCCGTGGAGGGCCTGTCCGAGGCGCTGGCCGGCGAGGTCGGGCCGCTGGGCATCCAGGTGACGATCGTGGAACCGGGCCGGTTCCGGACGGACTTCCTCGACAGCACCAGCCTGCACACCGAGGCGAAGCTGATCGAGGACTACGCACCCACCGCCGGCGGCACGCGCGACGCGATCTCCGAGCACAACCACACCCAGCCCGGCGACCCCGTGAAGGCCGCCCGCATCATCGTCGGCCTCGGCGGCAGCGAAAAGGCGCCGCTGCGGCTGCAGTTGGGGGCGGACAGCGTGGAACGGATCGAGGCCAAGCTGCGGTCGATGACGGACGAGCTGGAACGGTGGCGCCCGGTGGCCACCGGCACGGACTACGACGATGTCGCTGCCACCGGCTGAGCCGCACCCCCACCGCGCCGTCCCCGCCCCCTCGGTGCACCCGCGCAGCGTGCGGGCGCGGGAGGCGGTCCTGTCCGCGGCCGCCGACCTGCTCGCCGAGGGCGGGCTCGCGGCGGCCACGGTCGACGCCGTCAGCGCCCGCTCGGGCGTCAGCAAGATGACCATCTACAAGCACTGGCCCTCGCGCACCGCCGTCGCCGCCGAGGCCTTCGGCCGGCGGATGGCGGACGCGATCCCGCTGCCCGACAGCGGGGACGCGGTGGCCGATCTGCGCGAACAGGTGCGCCGCGTCAGCGGGTTCTTCGCCGGCGACAGCGGCCGGGTCTTCCGCCAGCTGCTGGCCGCGTGCGCCACCGACGCCGGGGGGGCACCCTATTTCCGCGCTTACTTCCTGCAGGCCCGCCGTGAAGCCGTCGCCGAACTGTGGGACCGTCTCGTCGCCGAGGGCAGGGCCCGGCCCGGGGTCACCGCCGGCACCGCGACGGACCTGCTCTTCGGGCCTCTCGTCTTCCGGCTGATGACCGGTCACGCCCCGCTGGACGAGGAGCAGGCCGAGGCCGTCGCCCTCGCCGCGCTGCACGGACTGCTGGCGGACGGGGCCTGAGGCGCGGGCGCACCGGCGCGCGGCGGGGGCGTGTCAGCGCGCGGTCAGCGCCCTGTCAGCGGGTACGGGCAGCCTTCCGGGCATGGACACCATGAGCCGGGACCTGACCCGCCACAGCCGGCGCCCGAAGGCCGGCGCCGGCGCGCCGGGCGCGCTGCGCGACTTCGCACGGTTCACCCTGAGCGGCGGGACGGTGGCCCTGGCATCCTCCGGGGTGCTGGAACTGCTGTCCGGCCCGATGGACTTCGTGGTCGCGAACGCGGCGGTGACGGCGGTCTCCACCGTGCTGGCGACGGAACTGCACGCGCGGTTCACCTTCAGAAGCGGGCGCGCCGGGTGGCGGGCACACGCGCAGTCGGCGCTGACGGTCGTGGTGTGCTGGCTGTTCACCACGGCCGCGATGCTCGCGCTTGCGGCGGTGTGCACGGCACCCGGCGTGCTCGTGCGGCAGTCGGTCTACTTGGCGGCCTCCGGTGCCGCCGGGGTCGCGCGCTTCGCGGTGCTGCGGGCGGTGGTCTTCGCGGGGCGCGGCGGCTCGGCGTCCTCGGTGTGGCGCAGGGCCGAGGCGTACATCTCGTCCGGGTCGAGGCGGCGCAGTTCCTCGGCGATGAGCTCGGCCGTGGTGCGCACCTTCAGCGCCAGGTGCCGGCTCGGCTGCCCGGGGATGGAGAGGGTGGCCAGCGGGCCCTCGGGACGGTCGATGTGGATGTCGCCGCCGGCGGTGCGCAGCCGTACGGCCGTGACCACCGGCCCGTCGGTGACGACGCGGTCCACCGGCACCCGCAGGCGGTTGCCGAGCCAGCGGGCGAGGAGTTCGGCGCTGGGGTTGTCGGCCTCGCTCTCCACCGCGGCGGACGTGACCGTGGTGCGGGCCTGGTCGAGCGCGGCGGCCAGCATGGACCGCCAGGGCGTCAGCCGGGTCCAAGCCAGGTCGGTGTCGCCGGGGGCGTAGGAGGCGGCGCGGGCGTCGATCTGCTGCAGGGGCCGCTCGACGGCGTACGCGTCGGTGATGCGGCGCTGCGCCAGCGCGCCCAGCGGGTCCTCGGCCGGGCGCTCGGGGGCGTCGACCGGCCACCAGACGACGACGGGCGCGTCGGGCAGCAGCAGGGGCAGCACCACGCTGTGGGCGTGGTCGGCGAGTTCGCCGTGCAGCCGCAGCAGCACGGTCTCACCGGTGCCGGACTCGCCGCCGACCCGCACCTCGGCGTCCAGCCGGGCGTCCTTGCGCTCGCGCGGGGAGCGGCCGGGCCGCTTGATGACCACCAGGTTGCGGGAGGGGTGCTCGCGCGAGGCGTCGGAGGCCGCCTTGAGGGCGTCGTAGTGATTGCCCTCGTCGGTGACGATGACGAGGGTCAGCACCATGCCGACGGCCGGGCTGCCCACGCTCCTGCGGGCGCGCACCAGGGCCGAATTGATCTTGGCCGAGGTGGTGTTGGTGAGGTCGATGTTCATGGCCGGCGCCAGCTCCTGCCGTCTCGTGCGAGCATCTCGTCCGCCGCCTTGGGACCCCAGGTCCCGGCGGTGTACTGCTCGGGCTTGCCGTGCTTGTCCCAGTGCTCCTCGACCGGGTCGAGGATGCGCCAGGACTCCTCGACCTCCTGGGGGCGGGGGAAGAGGTTCGCGTCGCCGAGCAGCACGTCCAGGATGAGCCGCTCGTAGGCCTCCGGGCTGGACTCGGTGAAGGACTCGCCGTAGGCGAAGTCCATCGACACGTCCCGGATCTCCATCGAGGTGCCCGGCACCTTCGAGCCGAAGCGCACGGTCACGCCCTCGTCCGGCTGCACGCGGATGACCAGGGCGTTCTGCCCCAGCTCCTGGGTGTCGGTACGGCTGAACGGCAGGTGCGGGGCGCGCTGGAAGACCACCGCGATCTCCGTGACCCGGCGCCCGAGCCGCTTGCCGGTGCGCAGGTAGAAGGGCACGCCCGCCCAACGGCGGTTGTCGATGCCGAGCTTGACGGCGGCGTAGGTGTCGGTCTTGGACTTGGGGTCGATGCCCTCCTCCTCCAGGTAGCCGAGCACCTCCTCGCCGCCCTGCCAGCCGTGCGCGTACTGCCCGCGCACCGTGTGGGCGCCCAGGTCGTCCGGGAGCCGGACGGCCTGCAGCACCTTGAGCTTCTCCCGGAGGAGGGCCTTGGCGTCAAAGCCCGCGGGCTCCTCCATCGTGGTCAGCGCCAGGAGTTGCAGCAAGTGGTTCTGGATGACGTCGCGTGCGGCGCCGATCCCGTCGTAGTACCCGGCACGGCCGCCGATGCCGATGTCCTCGGCCATCGTGATCTGCACATGGTCGACGAACGACCGGTTCCACAGCGGCTCGAACATCGTGTTGGCGAAGCGCAGCGCCAGGATGTTCTGGACCGTCTCCTTGCCCAGGTAGTGGTCGATCCGGAACACCTGGGCGGGCGGGAAGACCTCGTGGACGACGCGGTTGAGCTCCTGCGCGCTGGCCAGGTCGTGCCCGAAGGGCTTCTCGATGACGGCGCGCCGCCAGGAGCCCTCGGGCGCGTCGGCCAGCCCGTGCTTCTTCAACTGCTGTACGACCTGGGGGAAGAACTTCGGCGGCACGGAGAGGTAGAAGGCGAAGTTGCCGCTCGTGCCACGGGCCTTGTCCAGCTCGTCCACGGTGACACGGAGCTTCTCGAACGCCTCGTCGTCACCGAAGTCACCGGGTACGAAGCGCATACCGGCCGAGAGCTCCTGCCACACCTCCTCACGGAAGGGGGTGCGGGCGTGCTCCTTGACGGCGTCGTGCACGACTTGGACGAAGTCCTGATGGGCCCAGTCGCGGCGGGCGAAGCCGACCAGTGAGAAGCCCGGCGGCAGCAGTCCGCGGTTGGCGAGGTCGTAGACGGCGGGCATCAGTTTCTTGCGGGACAGGTCACCGGTCACACCGAAGATCACCAGGCCGGAGGGGCCCGCGATGCGGGGCAGCCGCCGGTCGGATGGATCGCGCAGCGGATTGATCCAGCTGTCGGTTTCCGTCATGGGTCCACTTCTCTTCGCGGTACGTCGGGTCGTCGTGGCGCGCGGCATCACGCGGCGCCGAAGAGTTCGAGCAGCTCGGTCTTGCCGAACATGCGGGCGGTGTCGATGGCCGAGGGGGTGCCGGCGGCCGGGTCGGCGCCGGCGTCGATCAGGGCCCGGACGACCTCGTCCTCACCCTTGAACACGGCACCGGCCAGAGGGGTCTGGCCGCGGTCGTTGGGACGGTCGGGGTCGGCGCCGTGCCGCAGCAGGGCGGCCACGGTGGCGGCGTGGCCGTGGTACGCGGCGAGCATCACCAGCGTGTCGCCCCGGTCGTTGGTGAGGTTGGCGGGCACGCCGGCGTCCACGTAGGCCACCAGGGTCTCCGTCCCGCCCTCGCGGGCGAGGTCGAAGACCTTGGCCGCCAGCTGCAGCACCTCGGGGTCGTGCGCCGGTTCGGCCTGCGGGGTCGGCTCGCTCATCGTTCCTCACTCGAATGGACGGGGGCTGTGCGGGGTCCGTGGGATCCACCTTATGCAGCGTCAACCACCTTCACACCCGCCGCATGCCCGGTGCCGGCACGGTTCCCCGGCGGCGACCGCATGAGAACCCATGGCCGAATCCCGACAAGGGTGACGATCACTCGTTCGGGGGACTTCGCTGCTCCGTCGGCGGGGCCTGCCACATGACACGCCGGGCGACCGGCAAGGATCTCGCCGGAGAAACCGTCCCCCAGGGCCGATCAGGCGAATTCTCCAGCAAATCACCCATTTGCTGGTTTTCAGATCTTATTACTTTCTGTAATTCTGGAACAACTCATGGTGACAGTCCCCATCACACAGGAGTAGCCCCATGATCCTGTCCATTTCAGGCGTCGTCCTGCTCGGCATCATCGTCTTCCTGTTCTTCCGCAAGGACGGCCTCAAGGCCTCCCACGCACTCGTCTGCGCCCTCTTCGGTTTCTACCTCGCGGGCACCGCCATCGCCCCGAGCATCAAGGCCGGAGGGGCGAGCCTGGCGAGCCTGCTGGGCGGGATCAAGTTCTAGCCGGGCCGTCACCGCACGGTCCACGCACCGGGCCCGGCGCGCCTTCGCACCGGGCCCGTCTCCGTTCCCGTCCCGCAACCATCCTCTGGAGCTCCTCGTGGTCCGGCGCCCCCTCCCCACCCTGCTGAGCAGCCGCCTCTCGCTCGCGCGCGGGCGCGACATGGCGCGCGGCGTCGCCGACAGCGCCACCGATGTGCTCCATCCGCTGATCGTGATCTCCCGCGGGATGCGCCGCCAGCTCGGCTGGCTGCGCGCCTGGTGGGGCAAGACCCCGCAGGACCGCCGCGGCCCCGCCCTGATGGCCTCGGTCGGGGCGGGCTTCCTGCTCCTGGTGCTCCTGCCGTACGGCGCCTACCTGGCCGTCGCCGCGCTCATGGGCTCGGCGGCGTGGATGGGCCGGGACCGTACCCCGGCGCCGAGCGGTCCCAGCGGCGCGGAGAACGACCGGCTGACCGCGCTGTACGAGTCGCTGGTGCCCTACCTGTCGGACGCGGGCGACCCCAGCCCGCTCTACGCGCACGACGGGAGCTGGGAGAACGTCTTCGGCGACTACGAGTTCGAGGACGGGCGGCTGACCCGGCTGCACCTGAAGTACCCCGCGTACTTCACCGACGGGGAGGCCGTGTCCCGGGCCCGCGTCGAACACGTCCTGCACGCCAAGGCCGGGCGCGGCCGGGAGTACCGCTTCGACTGGAACGAGGAGGAGAACCACCTCACCCTCAGCGCCCTCCCCCCGCTCCCCACCGGCATCGCCGCCCAGCGCTTCGTCACCGCGCCCGGCGAGACCGTGCTCGGCTTCACCGACGCCGAGGCCGTGCAGCGCACCGTGCCCGTCACCGACGGCGAGGAGGTCCACGACGCGCCGCCGGTGGTCTGGCGCACCGGGCCGCGTTCGACCGAACCGCACCTGCTCGCGCTCGGCCAGCCGGGCACGGGCACCACCACGCTCCTGCGGTCCATCGCGCTCCAGGCCCTGCCGGACGGCGACCTCGTGGTCATCGACGGCAGCGGAACCGGTGAGTACGCGTGCCTGAGCGGGCGGCCGGGCGTACTGGCGGTGGAGAGCGGACTCGCCGGCGCGCTGGCCACCCTGGAGTGGGCCGCGCACGAGACCGAGCGGCGCCTCATCGCCGTCAACCGGGCCCGGCAGGCCGGCCGGGGCGCGCCGGACGACGTGCGGCGGCCGCTGTGGATCCTGGTCGACGGGCCCACCGCCCTGACCCAGCTCGCGCACGCCGAGGGCCGGCCCGATCCGCAGGATCTGCTGGAGGTGCCGCTGCGCCACGGCCGCGGGGCCGGGGTCACCGTGGCCGTCGCCGACCAACTGGACACCGCCGACTCGCTGTCCCAGATGGTCGTCGCGCACACCAGGGCACGGGTGCTGCTGGGGGCGGTGACCGCCGACCAGACGCAGGCGGTGCTCGGCGCGCCCCAGAGCACGACGTCCGCCGCGCAGGTCCCCGCGGGACGCGGCTACGCGCGGCTGGGCTCGGGTCCGGTGCTGCGCATGCAGGTGCCCGCCACGCCGGACCCGTACGACGAGGAGACCAGCGACGCCCACCGGCAGGCGGTGCTGTCCCTGCTGCCCACGGCCGCCGTCGCCTTCGTCAAGGACGCCCCGGCGGTGCCGGACGCCCCCGCCGGGGCGCACCTGCGGCCGGCCGGCGGACCGGCGCTGGAGCACTGACGGCCGCCCGGCCGCGAGGCGTACGACGTCAGCGGCGCGGCGGCAGCCGGTGCAGGACGACCTGCGTCAGCGCGCCGCCCGCCACCACCGCGGTCAGATAGGTGCAGTACGGCTGCCGCCTGCGGTCGGTCGGCGAACCGGGGTTGAGCAGCCGCATGCCGCCGGGCGCCGTGGAGTCCCAGGGGATGTGACTGTGGCCGAAGACGAGCACGTCCACGCCCGGGAAGCGCTCCTCGCAGCGCCGCTCCCGCCCCTGCGCCGGCCCGGTCTCGTGGACGACGGCGAAGCGCAGGCCGCCGAGCTCCGCGTGCGCGACCTCGGGCAGCCGGGCCCGCAGCCCGGGGCCGTCGTTGTTCCCGTGGACGCCGATCACGCGCCGGGCGCGCGCCAGGAGCAGATCGAGGGTGGCCTCGTCGACCCAGTCGCCCGCGTGGAGGACGACGTCCGCGTGGGCGATCAGAGCCACGAGTTCGGACGGCAGCTCCTTGGCACGTTTGGGCACGTGCGTATCGGACATCACAAGTAGACGCACCCGTCCACGCTAACCGGCCGGGGACGCCGGGGCTCGACACGCGCATGGTGTGGGCGGCGCGTCCCCGCTGTCGCGGGACGCGCGGATCTCATCGCTGAAGGGCCGGGGTCATGTCCGCAGACATCCTCTCCACACAATCGGCGGAACTGGTGCAGCCGGCCGAGCCCGCCAATGTGAGCACCGCCCGGCACTTCACCTCCGAGATGCTGGTGATGTGGGGGCTGGCCAGGGAGGACCGGGACTGCGCCGAGCTGATCGTCGATGAACTCGCCGCCAACGCGGCGCGGTACGGCCGCGCCGAGATGTCGGTGCGGCTGACCATCTGCGGGCGGGGCCTGGTGATCACCGTGACCGACACCGGTGACGTCAAGGCGGAGTCGCCCGGGCAGGTCGACGGCACCCCGCCGGACGAGCACGGGCGCGGTCTGGACATCGTGCGGCGGCTCGCCGGTTCGACCGCCATCCACGACGACGAGCACACCCACCGGGTCGTGACCACGCGGTGCCTGGCGCCGCTCCACCGGCCCGTCACGCCGGCCGGGTCCGCCCAGCCGGTGTGACACGCACCGCCCTCATCGGCGGTCCGGCCACGGGGTGATGATGGCCGGGACCTTTTCCGGTCCGGCACGGCCGGCCCCGGAGCGACCGACGGAGAGGCATTCGGCGTGAACACCGGCACCACGTCCCCCGGCCGGACGGCACCGCACCGCGTCCTGGTCGTGCTCTTCGACGGGGTGCAGCTGATGGACGTCGCCGGGCCCCTGGAGGTCTACACCGCCGCCAACGAGTACGGCGCGGCGTACCGGACGTACACGGCCTCGCTCGACGGCAAGCCGGTGACCAGCACGGCCGGACTGCCGCTGATGCCCGACATGGCGCTGGACGCCGTGGACTTCGCCGTGGACACCCTCGTGGTCCCCGGGCGTTCGGACTGGTGGGCGGCGGTCTCCGACACTCCGCTCATCGAGGCCGTCACCCGGCTCGCGGTGCGCGCCCGCACCGTCGCCGCCGTGTGCGCGGGGGCGTTCCCGCTGGCGGCGACCGGGCTGCTGGACGGGCGCCGGGCCGCGACGCACTGGCGGCTCGCCGCCGACCTGGCCGCCCGCTACCCCGCCGTCACGGTGGACTCCGACGCGATCTTCGTGCGCGACGGCCGCTTCATCACCTCGGCGGGGATCAGCGCCGGCATCGACCTGACGCTGGCGCTCGTGGAGTCCGACCACGGGGCGGAGGTCGCCCGCGCCGCCGCCAAGTACCTGGTGGTCTTCATGGCGCGGCCCGGCGGGCAGTCGCAGTTCAGCGTGCGCCAGACGTCGAGGCACGCCGCGCACTCGGTGCTGCGCGACGTGCTGGACGAGGTGGCGGCCGATCCGGTGGGCGACCACAGCCTCCCGGCGCTCGCCGCGCGGGCGGGGGTGTCGCCGCGTCACCTGACCCGGCTGTTCCGCAACGAGACCGGCGGAACCGCCGCGGAGTACGTGGAGCGCGTCCGCGTGGAGGCCGCCCAGGCCCTGCTGGAGGCGGGCGCCGACGCCCTGGACACCGTCGCCCGGCGCAGCGGGTTCCGGTCGGAGGAGACCATGCGGCGTGCCTTCCGCCGCAGGCTGGGCGTCAGCCCGGGAGCGTACCGGGAGCGTTTCCGTACGACCCACCCCAACGGGGCCTCGCCCAACCGGGGTTGAGCGGGGAAGGGCACCAGGCTTTCGGCTCACTCCGGCCAGGGCGACTCCAGGATGGTGTCCACGAAGTTGCCGCGGACGTAGCCGGGCACGAAGCGCTCCAGGACGTCGGCCTTGACATTGCCGAAGGTGGTGTCAGGGCGGGGCGCGATGCCGTGGGTGAACTCCTTCAGGATGTTGTTCTTGAAGTCCGGCCGCGGGTGGACGGCGACGACCGCCTCCCGCTGCTCCGCCGGGATCTCGTCGTAGCCGATGCCGAGGACGTCCACCTCGACCCCGGAGGTGACCAGGGCGATCTCCGGCGCCATGTGCCAGGGGATCTCCGGCGTGGTGTGCAGGGCGATCCCCTCCCACACCAGGCGGGCGCGGTCCTCGCCGGCACCGTGCTCCAGCAGGAAGCGGCGGGCCTCGTCGGCACCGTCGATCTCGAAGCGCTGGTCCGTCCTGGCGAAGCGCTCGGTCAGCCCGAGGTCGTGGAAGAGGGCGCCGACGTAGAGCAGTTCGGGGTCGTAGTCCCAGCCGCGCAGGCGGCCGCGCATCGAGGCCCAGAAATAGACGCGGCGCGAGTGGTGGAAGACGACCGGCGACGCCGCGTCCCGTACGAGTTCGGTGGCCTCGTGCACCAGCTTGGTCTCGGGCACCTCGACGTCCGCGATGATCTCGGCCATGGCGTGTCTCCAGGGGGTTCGTGGTGTCGCCCCGGCGGGGGCCCGGGGCACCGACAGGTCCAGTCTGCGTCGCGCGGGGCGCGCCGGCCCGGGCTCGTGGGGACACATGACCCACGGATCGGGACATCGCCGGCGCGCCCGCGCCAACCGTCAGCCGCGGTCGGCCAGTTCGGCGATGACCTGGGCGTGGCACGGCTCGGGCACGCACCAGCAGCCCAGTCGCCGGCCGCGCAAGTCGGGCAGCATCGCGAGCAGCTCCGGCCGCGAGAGCAGGTAGTCCCGATACATGTCGAGGACCTCCTCACGGGTGCCGTCCGGCCCCGGCCGGAACGGGCTGGCCAGCGGAGAGCCCGGCAGATGCCAGCCGCCGCGGTGGGCCGGGCGGCCGACGTAGACGACGTCCGCGTAGTCGGGGTCGTCGCGGTGGCCCTTGAGATTGACGACCGTGGTTCCGGTCATGGCGTCAGGGCAGCTTGGCCGCGAGCACGTCCACCCGGCGGATGTCGGGCGGGGACGCGAGCATCGTGCCCGTCGCCTCCTTCAGCGCCTCGGCGATACGTCCCTGGAGGTGGGCGGTGCGGCCGGTCTCGTCCGCGAAGGAGTCGAAGACCCCGAAGACGGTGGGGCTCTCGCGGAACGAGAACCAGGTGACGGTCCCCTCCTCCGCCTGCGCGAGCTCCAGGGCGCCGCGCAGCATCGCCTCGACCTCACCGGCATGCTCGGGCCTGGCCTCGATGCGGACCAGCAATCCGATCTTCGTCATCACGTGCTCCGATTCCTGCGGTTCCGTGGGGAAGGCGTGCGTCCGGACACCGAGAACGCTAGGGCGCCGGGCCGTTCTCCCCCAGTGTCGGAAACGGCGTGTTCGATAGCATTCCCGTCATGGACATAGCAGTGGTGGCCTACGACGGGGTCTTCGACTCGGGGCTCTCCGCGATCCTCGACGTGCTGCAGGCGGCCAACGCCATGCGCGGGGAGCTGCCCCAGCCCCCGCCGGAGTGGAACGTGACGACCGTCGGCTTCCGCCGCCGGGTGCGCACCGGGGCCGGGCACGCCGTCGCCGCGGCACCGCTCGCGGCGGCCGCGGGGGCGGACCTGCTGCTCGTACCGGCCCTCGCGGAGCGCCGCCCGGACGCCCTGCTGGAGCGCGTGTCGGGGAGCGGGACGGCCCCGGTGCGGCGGCTGGTGGCCCGTACCCGGCAGGAGGGCCGGCCGATCGCCTCGGCGTGCACGGGGACCTTCCTGCTGGCCGAGTCCGGCGTCCTGGACGGGCTGCGCGCGACCACCAGCTGGTGGCTCGCGCCGGTCTTCCGGCAGCGCTACCCCGCCGTCACCGTCGACGAGACCCGCATGGTCACCACATGCGAGGGCGTGACCACCGCGGGCGCCGCCTTCGGCCATGTCGACCTGGCCCTCGCCGTCGTCCGCATGAGCAGCCCGGCCCTCGCCGACCTGGTCGCCCGCTACCTCGTCGTCGACCACCGGCCGTCCCAGTCCGCGTACATCATCCCGAGCGCGCTGGCCCAGAGCGACCCGACCGTCGCCGCCTTCGAGCGCTGGGTGCGGGACCGGCTCGGCGAGCCGATCGGCATCGCCGAGGCCGCGCGGGCCCTCGGCGTCGGTGAACGCACCCTCCAGCGCGCGGTGCGCCGCGTGCTCGGCGTCTCCCCCGTCCGCTTCGTCCAGGACCTCCGCGTGGAACAGGCCTCCCACCTCCTGCGCACCACCGACCTCCCCGTGGAGGCCGTCGCACGCCGCGTCGGCTACGAGCACGCCAACACCCTGCGCGTACTCCTGCGCGAACGCGCGGGCACGACGGCCGGTGCCCTGCGCGGCCGCTGACGGGCGGGACTACGCGGCCTTCGGCCCGCTGTGCGGGGTGCGCACCTCCGCCGGGTTCCTGTGACCCGGGCCAGGCCCGGGCACACGGCCTACGCTGATGGTGTGCTCGTGAAGCGGCGCAGGCGTGGCAGCACAATGAACGTCTGCCTGGTGTGGTCGCTGCTCACCGCGCTGCTGCTGGCGGTGACGGCCTTCACGGCCGCCCATGGGGCGTTCGAGTCCGGGGCGCTGGGCCGGGAGGAGCGCGTCGTGCTTCTGGAGTGCGAGAAGCGCAACGGGGAGCGAGGGCGGTCGCCGGCCGCGTGCACCGGCCGGCCGATCGGGCCGGCGGCGCCCCCGGCCTCGGCCCACGATCCGGTGTCGGTGCGGTATCCGGGCAAGCCGGGACAGGTGGTGTCCGTGGTGCGCACCTGGTGGGGTACCCACGAGGCCACCAATCACAGCGTCATGACCTGGGCGACCGGGGTCTTCCTCACGCTGCTGCCGCTCACGGGCGCCGCGCTGTGCGCCCGCATGGCGTGCCGGGAGGCGCTGCGGCGGCCGCCGCCTCAAGGACGGACGTAGCGCAGCACGCCGAGCATGGCGTCCTCGGGGACCTCGGTCGCCGGGTCGGCGACACAGGCGTCGAGCCGCTCGCGCAGGCTGCCCGCGTCCAGCCCGGAACCGATCATGACGATGCGGGTGGCCCGGGGCTCCCCGCGGGTCCACGCGGAGGACGTGAAACGCAGGAAGCCGCCCACGGCGTGCAGGGTGAACTTCTGCGGGTGACCGGCCGCGGCGAAGCGGATGAAGCCCTTCATCCGGAACAGTCCGGCGGGGCGGCTGTCGAGGAACTCCGTCAGGCGGCGCGGGTGCAGCGGCGCCTCGGAGGTGAACTCGACGCTCTCGTAGGCGGCGTGGAGGTGTCCCTCGTGGTCGCCGCCCGGGTGGTGGTCGGCGGACAGCTCCTCGAAGGAGAGCTGACGCGCGGGCGCGTCGTCCGCCGGGCGCGGCCGCGGGTCGAAGAGCAGGTCCGGTTCGACGCGGCCGTGGGCGGCCTCGACCAGCGGGGTGTCAGGGGCGAGCGCGGTGAGGGTGTCGCGGACCCGGCCGAGCGCCTCCGCGTCCACGCGGTCGGTCTTGTTGAGGACGACGAGGTCGGCCGCGCGCACATGGCGGTCGAGTTCGGGATGGCGGGCCCGGACGGCCTCGAACTCGGCGGCGTCGACGACCTCCACGAGGCCGCCGTAGGTGATGGCGGTGTTCGTGCTGGCCAGGAGCAGCCGGATCATGCCCTGGGGTTCGGCGAGCCCGCTGGCCTCGATGACGATGACGTCGATCCGGGCCTGGGGGCGGGCGAGCCGGGCGAGCATGTCGTCCATCTCGGTCGCGTCGACCGCGCAGCACAGACAGCCGTTGTCGAGGGCGACCATGGAGTCCACCTGGCCCGCCACCGACAGGGCGTCGATGTTGATGCTGCCGAAGTCGTTGACGATCGCGCCGATGCGGGTCCCGCCGCTGGTGCGCAGCAGGTGGTTGAGGAGCGTGGTCTTTCCCGAACCCAGGAATCCCGCGAGGACGACGACCGGAATCCGTTGCTTGGCCAAGGCTTCCTCTCCGGGTACGGCTGCGGCCACTCATCGTAAGCCCCGCGCACCGCACGGTGCTTCGTGTGGGTGAACGGCCCGCGGCAGGAGAACCGGGGCACCGGCGCCGCTGTCTTCCGACGCGTCCACCGTGACGGCGACGGACCGAGACGGACGGAGGGGACGCATGGCACAGGGAACGGACGCCACGCCCGGTGCGGGGCACGGCACGGTGCTGGTGTGCATAGCGGCGGAGGACGAGGAGGCCGCCTACCGCATCGTCGACCTGATCTCCGGGCACCACCCGGCCACCGAACCGCAACTGCGGCACACGCCCGACGGGATGGTGGCCTGCGCGCTGCGGGCGCACACGCTGCGGGTGATCGGTGACGAATAGCGCGGCATGACACCGCGGAGGCCAACGGCCCGCGATGCTAAGGCGGTTGACGTCGCGTCGCGGGCCGGTCGCGCACTGTTGCGAAGCGTCCCGACGGGGCACCATCGAACATGTGGCGGCATTTTGGCGTTGCGATGTCTGCGGGCGGGGGGACGACACCGTCCGTGACTGCGGCATCCCGCACGTCCCGCTCGCCGTCTGCGACCCGTGCTTCGCGGACATGGCGAGGGCCCGGCGGTCCCCGCAGCCGAGGCCGCTGGACGGCCGCGAGTTGATGGCCGCCCTCCTGGAGGCGGCGGTTCAGGAGGACATCCGGCGCTCCTCCTGACCGGGGTGCACCGCGAAGGCGGACGGCAGGACGGCACGGCCCCGTGCGGCGCCCGCGGGCACGGGACGGGCGGGCGCGGCCCCGTCGGCCGACAGCCCTTCCGCCCGCAGTGCCACCGCGCGCACGGGACCCTGGTGCGCGCCGAGTGCCTCGTGCATCGCGAAGGCGGCCTCCGCCAGCTCGCCAGGGTCCGAGGTAGGGGCGGGCAGGGTACGGCTGCGGCTGACCGAGGACCCGCCGCCCAGCCGGACGGTGAGGGTGAGGCCGGTCGCCGTACGGCCGGTGCCGCGCAGCCGGTCGCCGAGGCCGAGGCCGAGTTCGATGACGGCCCGGCTGAGCGCGCCCCGGTCGGTGGCGTCGGCCGTGAAGAGGCGGTCGGCGGCGAGCGAGCCGGGCGGCGACTCCGGGGTGAGGGGGCCCTCGTCGACGCCGTGGGCGCGGTCCCACACCGCGCGCCCGGGGCCGGCGCCGAGGATCCGCTGCACCTCGGGCAGCGGGGCGGCGGCCACCCGGCCGACGGTGCCCAGCCCGGCCGCGACCAGGGCGCGGACGGTGTCGGCGGTGATCCCGGGAAGGGCCGCGACGGGCTGGGGGCGCAGGAAGTCGGCGACGGCCCCGGGATCGGCGCCCACGGCACGGATGCGGCCGGTCAGGATGGCGTACGCGGCCATGTACGCCACGGTGCGGCTGCCTGCGACGCCGATCGTGAGACCCCCGTCGTACAGCGCGGAGGCGCGGGTGCTGATCATGAGGGCGAGCTGTTCCGGCAGCAGCCCGTAGAAGCCCACCGCGGGGCGCACATCGGCCACGACCGCGTCCGGCCGCTCGACGCGCACGATCGGGGTGAACTGGCCGACCAGCCCGGCCAGTGCGGTGAGCGTCGCGGGGTCCGTGCCGCCGCAGCGGATGTAGAGCACGCAGGGCCCCGGGTCCTGGTCCTGGTACCGCTCCGGTTCGACCATGGTCGCGCCCGCCTCCACCGTTCCGTTCGAACGTCTGCTCGAATTTCGAGTGTAGGGCATTCCAGGGGCCTATGTGAGGCACATAGGCTGCGGTTCATGCCCCTGACCGCCGCGCAGCGCAGAGCCCTCCTGGAGTCCGACCCGAACACCGGGCTGCTGGACGCGCGGGAGGCCACCTGCGAGGCACTGGCCAAGCAGGGCCTCGCCGTCCGGTACGGGCGCACCGGCGGCCACTACCTCACCCCGGAGGGCCTGCGCGTCCGCGCCGGACTGGCCCGCACCGAACTCCCGGCGGCGCGGCCCGTGCAGGAGGCCGGCGGCCCGGCACACGAACAACACGAACCGCGCGAACAACGCGAACAAGGGGCCGCGCCGTCCGGCTTCACCGCCGACGACGGACTCGGTCCCGGGACCGGCAGGCCCGGCACCGGCGGCCCCGGGCGCGCCGCCGAGGTCGCGGCGGCCTGGTCCGGCCTGCTGGAGATCCGGCGCGTCCTGCTGGACGGGGACACCGGCCGCCCGGCGCCCTGGGAACGCGACCGGTACGTCCACGCCGTCGCCCTCGCCCTGGAGGCCGCCGGCCTCCCGCCGGCGGCCCGCGACGACTCCGGCCGCCCGGCGCGGCCCGGCTACGCCGTGACCCCCGCCGCCGCGCAGGACGGTGTCGCCGAGGTCTCCTGGCCCTCCCCCGGCGACGACCCCGCCGAGGCCGCGCTGGAGGGGTGCCGCGTGCCGCTGGAACGCCATGGGTGGCAGTGCACGCTCCACCGCGACCGCGGCGGCCGGGCCTCCTTCCTGCTGGTTTCGCCCCGCCGCGCCTGAAGGAGCACGATGGAGGGATCCGGAGAAGGAGGAGCGCCATGAGCTCCGGGACTTCCGAAACCGATCCCCGCGTCTACCTGCAGACCCCCTCCCAGGCGGAGGGCGAGCGGGAGTACGACCCCGCTGAACGCAGCACGATGGAAATCCACCCCGACGTCCCCCACACCACCCCTTCCCAGGCGGAGGGCGAACGCGTGGAGGACGATCTCCCGCCGACGCCGGAGTGAGGCGCGGCGGCGCCTGAAGGACCGCCCGTACCGAAGGCCCGAGTGACCCGCCCGCACGGGCGGACAGGCGCGCCATGCGGTCCGCGGCCGTCACGCCCGGCGGGACGCGAAAGGACACTCGTGGACATACGCGACTACCCCACCGGACGGATCGCCGCCGAAGCCGCCTTCACGTCCGACTTCGACCTCCCCGGCGACCTGTCGGTCCAGCAGATCGCCGGCTTGGCGGAGGGCGACCGTCCCGCCATGGACGGCCGCCCCGGCATGCACCACAAATACCTGCCCCTGCGAACGGACGAGGCCCTCGGCGTCAACCAGGTCGGCGGCCGCTATCTCTTCGACACCTGGGAGAACGCCGTCGCGTACGGACGCTTCACCGACGAGCTCGAACTGGAGCCCGGTGTCACCTTCTGGAACCGGCCGTTCTTCTCCCACGTCGACCGCCACGTCTGGCGGGTGGCCGGCGCCCACGATCTCCGGCCGCTCGCCTCGGCACACCACGTGAGCCGGCTGGAACGCTGGGCGTACCCCGGCCAGGAGGGCGCGGACCGGGTCCTGGAGGGTGTGTGGCCGGCCGTCCTGGAGGAGTCCTCCGCGCACGGACTGGCGAGCGTCTGGCTGCTGCACCAGCCGGACGAACGGCAGATGGGACTGCTCCGCGTCGGCACGGCGGACTCCACGTCGGCCAAGGCCGCGGTGCACGACGCCCTCGCCGCGCTGGAACGTCTCGACGCCGGCGAGGCGGGCCGCGCCGGCGGCGAACTCGGCGCGCGCAAGGTGTTCGACCGGACGAGCCTGAACCTCTCCCTGTGGCTGCCGCTGTCGCGGAAGGCGGGCGGCGCGGCGTCGAGCCACCCCTTCGCGGCGCTGTACGCCGGGCCGCAGGCACTCCAGCACTCCTCCTGACGCCGCCGCCGGCCGGCCCTCATCCTTCCCCGCGGGAGAGCACCGCCAGGGCCAGGCCGAGCACACCGAGGCCCGTCCAGGACAGCGGGCCGAGCCGCTCGCCCAGCACGGCGACGCCCAGGAGGGCGGCGACCGCGGGCTCGGCGAGCGTGAGGGTGGTGGCCGCGGCGACGGGGGTACGGCGCAGACCGTGGCCGAAGAGGCGGTAGGCGAGGAACGTGGTGAGCAGCGCGAGGTGCAGCACGACCGCCGCGCCGCGCATGGTCGGCAGCCACGTCATCGCCCCCGACGCCAGGACGACCGGCAGCGTGAGGACCGCCGCCGCGCCGAAGAGGACGCCCATCACCGCGCCGGGGGCTTGGCCGGCCCCGATGAGCCGGCCGCCGACGAGTGAGTAGACGGCGTACGACAGCCCGGCCAGGGCCGCGAGGGCGACACCCACGGCATCGGTGCGGGTGGCCCCGCCACCGATGCCATCGGTGCCGCCGCTCCCGCCGAGGACCAGCAGGGCGCAGGCGAGCACCGCCGTCGCGGTGGCGGCCGTCCATCGCGGGCCCGGGCGGTGGAGGCGGGCCGCCCAGGCCAGCAGTCCGGTGAAGACCGGAGCGCTGCCGAGCGCGATCACGGTGGCGACGGCCACGCCGGTGCGGGAGACCGCGGGGTAGAAGGCGAGCGGATACCCGGCCACGGCGAGGGCGCCGACGGCGAGCAGCGGCAGGCGGTTGCGCCCGGTGGAGCGCAGCAGCGCCGGGACGCCCCGGGCGCCGGCCGGCAGGAGCAGCCCGCCGAGGACGAGACCGGCGCCGCCGACCGCCGCCGGAGGCGCGCCGGCGGGTGCGAAGGAGGCGGCGGTCCCGGTGGTGCCCCACAGCAGAGCGGCGGTCAGGATCGGCAGGACGCCCTGGGTGAACCGGTCACGGCCGACGGGCGGCCGGACCGCGGGCGGGCGTGCGGGGGCGGAGGGGACGGTGGAAGGGAGATCAGGCACGGATGCGGCCTTTCGTCACGAATCGGAACGAGCGGATTCGCAGCGGGCGCACCGGTGCGGCCCCGGGTGGCGCGTGGCCTGCCGGGGGCGCGGGTCAAAAGCCTCAGTGAGTGCGCCCGGTCAGGCGCACAGCGGCGGCAGGACGACGTGCCAGTAGGGATTCACCCGGCGATCGTACCGGCTCCGAGCCAGTCCCTGGCCGGTCTCTGGCCGGTCTCCGGCCGGTCTCCGGCCGGTCCGGGGCAGGCCCCGGACCGGCCGCTGACCTGCGCGACGGGCATGGCAGGCTGAGCGCATGCCGATCACCGATGCCACCGATGTGAGTGAAGTCAGCGAATTCAGTGAATTCAGCGGAGATGCCCCCGCCAGGGTCGTGGACCTGCGCAGCGACACCGTCACCCGGCCGGGCGACGCGATGCGCCAGGCCATGGCCGAGGCCCCGGTGGGCGACGACGTCTTCAAGGAGGACCCCACCGTCAACGCCCTGCAGGAGCGGATCGCCGAACGCCTGGGCTTCGAGGCCGCGCTGTTCGTGTCCTCCGGTACGCAGAGCAACCTGATCGCGATGCTGACCCACTGCGGTCGCGGGGACGAGTACATCGCCGGGGAGTCGGCCCACGTCTACCGCTGGGAGGGCGGCGGCGCGGCCGTGCTGGGCGGCATCCAGCCGAACCCGCTGGCGCACCGCGCGGACGGCACGCTGGACCTGGCGGACATCGCGGCGGCGGTCAAGCCGGACGACCCCCACTTCCCGCGCACCCGCCTCCTCTGCCTGGAGAACACCATCGGCGGCCGTCCCATCCCGCTGGACTACCTGCGGGCGGCCACCGGCCTCGCGCGGGACCACGGGCTGTCCACGCACCTGGACGGGGCACGGCTGTTCAACGCCGCGGTGGCCGCGGGCGGTGACCCGTTCGAGCAGGCGCGGCTGATCGCGGGGAACTTCGACAGCGTCTCGGTCTGCTTCAGCAAGGGCCTTGGGGCCCCGGTCGGTTCCACGCTGCTGGGCTCACGGGAGTTCATCGGGCGCGCCGTGCGCTGGCGCAAGGCGCTGGGCGGGGGCATGCGGCAGGCGGGCGTCGTGGCGGCGGGGGCGCTGTACGCGCTGGAGCACCACGTGCCGCGACTGGCCGACGACCACGCGCACGCCGCACTGTTCGCGGAGGGCCTGAAGGACGTTCCGGGGCTGGTCGTCGAACCCGCGCAGACCAACATGGTCTTCGCCGAGCCCGCGCCGGGGCTGACCGCCGACGAGGTACGAGCCCGCCTCGCGCGACGCGGAGTGCTGTGCGGCGCCTACCCGGGGCGGCTGCGCTTCGTGTTCCATCTGGACATCACCCGCGAGGACACGGAGCGGGCGGTGCGCATGGTGCGCGAGGCACTGGAGGGGACCCCAACCCGCTGAGCACCCAACGCAGTTGACGTGGAACGTCGTCCCGTCACCGCAACCTCCCCCCGCTCCCGGATGTCCTAAGGAGTGAGGCCGCCGCATGGCGGTCACGTGGGGAAGGGGAACCATGAGAATGGGAGCGTCAGCGGGACGGCGCGCGGGGGCGGCCCTCGCGGTGGCCGTGATGGCGGTGACTCCGGTCGTCGCGGGGGGCGGCACGGCGCACGCCGCCTCGGCCTGCACGGCGAGCAAGGGGCCGTACCAGAAGCAAGTGGAGAAGTTCCTCGGGCGTCCCGTGGACGGGAAGCAGTCGTCGGCGGACTGCAAGGCGATCCGCGCCTTCCAGACGAAGTACGGCATCTACCCGAACGCGGGCTACGCGGGGCCGATCACCTGGGGCGTCATGAAGATCATGAACGCCCAGAAGGCGGCCGGCCACACGCCGAACAAGGCGGGCAAGTGCCCGACGAACAAGGGGCGCATCGCCTGCGTCGACCTGACCCGGCAGCTGAGCTGGATACAGGACGGCAAGACCCTCAAGTTCGGGCCGGTGCCGGTCCGCACGGGCCGCAACGGCTACGAGACGCGGACCGGCCTGAAGAAGATCTACTGGCGGCACATCGACCACTATTCGACGATCTACCACGTCGCCATGCCGTACAGCCAGTTCTTCGACGGCGGCGAGGCGTTCCACTCGATCGCGGGGAGCGTGTGGTCCCCGCCGGGTTCGCACGGCTGCGTGAACATGCGCTCGGGGGACGCGAAGAAGTACTGGAGCATGCTCAAGACCGGTGACGACGTGTACGTGTACGGGCGCAAGCCCGGCACCTGACGGACGCCGGACCAGAGCGGGCGCACGCCGGGGCATGGTAGCGGCGGGCGGCGGGCTCGTGCGGGGATTCCCGCGCGGGCCCGTTCTTCTTGGTCCAGACCTCTTGACGGGCTCTTGACCCGGCAGTTCAATCACGGCGTGAACTAAGCCTTGAACAAAGGCGGATGGGCCTCCCGCATTCCCCCATGCCCCACCCGGCCGGGCCCCTCTCCCTCCGTTCACATGTCAGGTGCATGACTCCCCCACAGCAGTACGAAAGGCAGCGCCCGTGAAGGCACTCCCCCCACGCCCGCGACGACGCCCGCGCGTCCGCGGCCTGCTCGCCACCGCCACCGCCGGCCTCCTCGCCCTCGCCGCCCTCACCACCGCGGGCCCCGCGAGCGGTGCCCCGGCGCCCGCCCCCGCCGCCGCGGCGGCCGTCACCACCTTCGCCGACGAGTTCGACGGCCCGGCGGGAGGCGGCGTCGACGGCGGCAAGTGGCAGACCGAGACCGGCGACAACGTCAACAACCACGAGCGGCAGTACTACACCGCGGGCAACCGCAACGCCGCCCTCGACGGCCAGGGCCACCTGGTCATCACCGCCCGCAAGGAGAACCCCGCCGGATACCAGTGCTGGTACGGCAGTTGTCAGTACACCTCGGCCCGGCTGAACACCTCCGGCCACTTCACCACCACGTACGGGCATGTCGAGAGCCGGATGAAGCTCCCCCGCGGCCAGGGCATGTGGCCCGCGTTCTGGATGCTGGGCAACGACATCGGCAACGTGGGCTGGCCGGCCAGCGGCGAGATCGACATCATGGAGAACGTCGGCTTCGAGCCCGGCTCCGTCCACGGCACGCTCCACGGCCCCGGCTACTCCGGGTCCGGAGGCATCGGCGCCGGCTACACCCTCCCGGGCGGCCAGGCCTTCGCCGACGCCTTCCACACCTTCGCCATCGACTGGAGCCCCGACTCCATCACCTGGTCGGTCGACGGCACCGTCTATCAGCGCCGGACCCCCGCCGACCTGGGTGGCCGGCAGTGGGTGTTCAACAAGCCGTTCTTCGTCATCCTCAACCTCGCGGTGGGCGGCTACTGGCCGGGCGACCCGGACGGCAGCACCTCGTTCCCGCAGCAGCTCGTCGTGGACTACGTGCGCGTCACCACCGCGGACAGCGGAGGCGGCGGCGGCACCGGGCGCATCACGGGCCTGGCCGGCAAGTGCGTCGACGTCGCCGGCGCCAACCCGGCCAACGGCACTCCCGTCCAGCTCTACGACTGCAACGGCTCGGCCGCCCAGCAGTGGACGGCCGCCGCGGACGGCACCCTGCGAGCCCTCGGCAAGTGCCTGGACGTGAAGGACTTCGGCACCGCGGACGGTTCCCAGCTCCAGTTGTGGGACTGCGCCGGCAGCACCAACCAGAAGTGGACCCTGTCCGCCGCCCACGACCTCGTCAACCCGCAGGCGAACAAGTGCGTGGACGTCACGGGCAACAGCTCCGCCAACGGCGCCCGGCTGCAACTGTGGACGTGCACCGGCGGCGCGAACCAGAAGTGGACGCTGGGCTGACCCCCTGAACGTGCGGAGCGCCGGTCACCGGTGCTCCGCACGGCAGGACCCCGGGAACACCGACGCCGCCGGGCCGCCGAGGGGGGATCGGCGAACCCGGCGGCGCGACCGTGGGGGGATCAGAACTGCACGTCGGAGCAGGCGTAGAAGGCGTTGCCCGTGTCCGCGATGGTCCACACCGCGAGCACGATGTGGCGCCCGGTGCGGCCGGTCGGGATCGTGCCCTGGTGGGTGACGGTCGCCGGGGGACGGGCCCCGTTGTAGTTGACCGTCAGGAAGGGCGTCAGCGTGAGCGCGGAGCGGGTCAGCGGCCGGCTCGGGTCGAAGCCCTGCTTGGTGATGTAGTACTTGAAGTCGGCGGTCGCGTGCGAGGCGGTGAACTGCCAGCGGAAGCTGTAGTTCTGGCCGCCCGTCACCTTGGTGGTGGGCCAGCCGGTACCACCGCGCGGGTTGTCGAGCTGGGCGAACCGGCTGTTGCCGCCCGCGCAGATGGTGCCGTCGGAGGGGCCGAGCGACGGGAAGCCCTTGGGGCCCTCGACACTCTGCGGCTCCCACTGGATGTCGCCGCAGTTGGTCACCGTGCCGTTGGCGCACAGTTTCTGACGGCTGATCGGGGAATCCGTGTAGCCGTGGCTGTAGGCGCTGCCGGTGGCCAGGACGGACAGTCCGGCGAGGGCGAGGCCGACAACGGCCGCGCCGAGTTTTCTGGGCATGCTTCGCTCCTCGGAGAACGTGGGGGAGTTCTGAGAGCAGTTGCGGAGCCTGCAGGACCGACTTGGTCTGGACCAATAGTGAAGTTACTCTGAAGAGTTGGTCATGTCCAGACCAAAAAGAGAAGCCCCGGCCAGGACGGGGGGATCTGGCCGGGGCAGTCACGGGGGTGCGTCAGCGGAAACGATTCTCCTCGCTGCGCGATCCAAAGATAGTTTAACAGTCAAGGAGGGTGCCCCGAACCACCGAATTCCTCAGCGGTGTGGGGTCGCCCACATCCTCGGGTCGAGCACCCGCTGCAGCCGGTACCCCACGGGGCGGAACCCCACCGCCGGCCAGTTCGCCGCCGACACCGGCGATCCCGCGGACCAGCTCGCCGTGATGTGCCGGTACCCGTGGTCGTACGCCCACGCCAGCGCGGTGGCCAGCAGCACCCGGCTGATGCCCTCGCCGCGGGCGACGTGCGTCACGTACGCCTCGACCAACTCGACGCAGCCCTCCGGCACCACCGGGCCCGGCTCCGCCGGGATCAGCACGACCATGCCGATCTCCTCGCCCCGCCGGAGCGCGACCCACGCGCCGCTGCGGGAATCGGCCAGCGCGCCCGCGTAGTGGGTGCGCAGCGTGGCGAGCGCGGGCTCCGGCTGCGGGCGGAACACCGCGGAGCCCCGGTCGGCGCGGGCCGCCTCGACCGCCATCCGGCCGATCCGGTCCAGGTCCCCCGGCCCCGCCCGGCGCACCGACAGCGCGTCCACACCGCGCGGTTGGCGGCCCTTGGGCCGCACCGCCATCAAGCCGCGGACCCGTTCCAGCCCGAAACCGCACCGGAACCAGGCGAGCGCCGCCTCGTCGTCCGCGGGCAGGTCGACGTAGTGCACATACCGGCGGTCCGCGACCAGCCGCTGCGCCACCGTCGCGTACAGCCCGCGCAGCACGTCGTCCCGCAGCCCCTGTCCCTCCCGGCCGCCGCGCAGGGCGTGCCCGCCGTACCCCACCAGCGCCGAGCGGGGGTAGGCGCGCAGCGCCGCGCGGTCGTCGTCCGCGAGATCCAGTGGGGTCGCCGCGAGGTACCCGGTCATGGCCCCGTCGCCGCCGCGCGAGGCGACCGCCTCCGTGCCCGGCCCGGCGAGGATCTTCCCGAGCAGTTCCTCGCCGCCCGGCGAGGCCGCGGCCCGTCCGGGCTGGAGCGGCAGCCCTCTTCTCGCCTTCCCGTACCAGCGGTCCAGCAGTGCGGCGGCCTCAGGAACGTGCTCGGTGGTCAGCGGAGCTATGGCGACAGTCATGGTGCTCCGGGACGCTAACGGTCGCCGTGGGGCGGCTGCAAGCGACGCCCGGTCAGCCCGTCCACGCCGGATGCCGGGGGTCGTCGGTATGGACGAGGATGTCCGCGGTCTCGCCCGGCGCTGCCTCCCGCTCGTACCGCTCGTACGCCGGGAGCGTCCAGCGCTCCTCCTCCGGGGTCCGGCGGGCCAGCGCCGCCTGCGACATCCGCAGGTGCACGCTCAGGTCGAACGGGAACCCGTACCCCTGGAGCAGCGCGCCCTCCAGGAGCAGCACGCCGCCGGGCGGCAGTTCCTCGTACGCCGCGCGGGTCGCGCGGTCCGTCTCCGGGTTCCAGCGCGAGGGCAGTACCCGGCCGCTGCCACCGGGCGCGAGCGGGTCGAACACCTCGCGCCACAGCGCGCCGGTGTCGAGCCAGCGGTCGTAGTAGGCGTCCGGGTCCCGGCGCCCGAGCTCGTAGCGCTGCGACGCGGGCCGCCAGTACGTGCGCGCGCCGACCCGCAGCACGGGGCGCCCGCGCAGCCGCAGGGCGTCCGCGAGGGCTTCCGCCAGAGCCTCGGGG
The DNA here is from genome assembly GCF_042714775.1 of Streptomyces sp. NPDC058691. Taxonomy (NCBI): domain Bacteria; kingdom Bacillati; phylum Actinomycetota; class Actinomycetes; order Kitasatosporales; family Streptomycetaceae; genus Streptomyces; species Streptomyces sp. NPDC058691. The sequence goes on from NZ_JBHXSO010000004.1 coordinate 81,461, forward strand.
CGCGCCGCGGGAGCTCCGTCGACCGCCACGCGCGGGCGTTCTCCCCCGTCCTGGGGCTTCAGTTGCGCCACGCGGTCGGCCAGCGCTTCGGTCAGCCGTTCCCAGCTCACGGGGGTCAGTCGCACGCCCCCATTGTGCCGGGCCTGCCTGTCCACCCGCCCTCGCGGGGGCGGGTGGACAGGCAGGTCCGATCGGCAGGCTGGGGGTCAGCCGGCGGAGATCTCCGAGCGGTCGCCGCCCCACAGCGTGTGGAACGCGCCCGGCTTGTCGACGCGGCCGTAGGTGTGCGCCCCGAAGAAGTCCCGCAGCCCCTGGACGAGCGCGGCGGGCAGCCGGTCCGCGCGCAGCGCGTCGTAGTACGCGAGCGCGGCGGAGAACCCGGGTGCGGGGACGCCCAGTTGGGCGGCGGTGGTGACGACGCGGCGCCAGGCGTCCTGGGCGGAGCCGAGCGCGTCGGCGAAGTGGGAGTCCGTCAGCAGCGTGGCGCGGCCGGGCTCCGAGTCGTACGCCTCCTTGATCCGGTTGAGGAAGCGGGCCCGGATGATGCAGCCGCCGCGCCAGATGGTGGCCATGGCGCCCGGGTCGACCTCCCAGCCGAACTCCGCGCTGCCGGCCTGGATGAGGTTGAAGCCCTGGGCGTACGCGACGATCTTCGAGGCGTACAGCGCCTCCTCGACGTCGTCGGCGAAGCGGTCGCTCGCCGCGCTGTCGAGCCAGGTCTCGCCCGGTCCGGGCAGTCCGCCGCTGGCCTCGCGCAGTTCGGTGCTGCCGGACAACGAGCGCGCGAACACGGCCTCGGCGATGCCGGACGCCGGGACGCCGAAGTCGAGCGCGTTCTGCACGGTCCAGCGACCGGTGCCCTTCTGCTCGGCGCGGTCAAGGACGACGTCGACGAACGGCTTGCCGGTCTCCGCGTCGGTGTGCGCCAGCACTTCGGCGGTGATCTCCACGAGGTACGACTCCAGACGCCCGGAGTTCCAGGTCCGGAAGATCTCCGCGATCTCCCCCGGCCGCTTGCCCGCGGCGTGCCGCAGCAGGTCGTACGCCTCGGCGATGAGCTGCATGTCGGCGTACTCGATGCCGTTGTGCACCATCTTCACGAAGTGCCCGGCGCCGTCGGGGCCCACGTGCGTGCAGCACGGGACGCCGTCGACCTTGGCGGCGATGTCCTCCAGGATCGGGCCGAGGGACTCGTACGACTCGGCCGAACCGCCCGGCATGATCGAGGGGCCGTTGAGCGCGCCCTCCTCGCCGCCGGAGATGCCGGTGCCGACGAAGTGCAGACCCTGCTCGCGCAGCGCCTTCTCCCGGCGCCGGGTGTCGCGGTAGTCGGCGTTGCCGCCGTCGACGACCATGTCGCCCGGTTCGAGCAGCGGCACCAGTTCGTCGATCACGGCGTCGGTGGGGGCACCGGCCTTGACCATGATGATGATGCGCCGTGGGCGTTCGAGGGAGTCGACGAACTCCTTGAGGGTCTCCGCGGGGTGGAATTCGCCCTCGCCGCCGAACTCCTCGACCAGGGACCGCGTCCTCGCCGGGGTGCGGTTGTGCAGGGCCACCGGGTGACCGTGCCGCGCGAGGTTCCTGGCCAGGTTGCGGCCCATGACCGCCAGTCCGGTGACGCCGATGCGGGCCTGCTCCGCCATCTGCGGGTCCTCTCTGTTCTGTCGTGCGGGGGTGGGGCACCTACGGCGTCCAGCCTGTCAGCGAAGTACCCGGATCGAGGGAACTTCGGGCGGATCCGTCAGGTGCCCGTACCTATGCGGTCCTGACCTGCTACGCGCGGGAGCGCGGGACGCAGGGCGGCCGCCGGGAGCACCGCCGCGGCAGCCGGCGCGCGCGGGGCGCCCGCACGTACCTGCCCGGCCGGCGGGGGCGGCTGCGGGGGCGCCACCATGGGGCTGCCCAGCGCCTCGCGGAGCCGGCGCGCGTCCTCCGGGAGGTCGCGTCGCCATGCCCAGCCGAGAAAGGGGGCCAGCAGCAACATGCCCCCACCGAGCGTACTGGTGACGCTGAGCTGCACGAACGAACCCTGTGTGTGGGGCAGCATGCGAAAGGCGTACTCGGGGACCTGGGTGCCCAGGGGGCTCCACATCCGCCGTCCGCGGTAGGTGATCTTGCGGCAGGGCTGGTAGACCGAGCAGACCAGGCGGTGTTCGCGGTGGCGGCCCGGGTAGTGGTAGCGGTAGACGGCCCGCTCCCCCGGTGCCACGCACTCCGTCGAGACGGCGGCCACGCCCGAACTCCACACCTGGAGGTTGCGAGCGTCGGCCAGGAAGTCGAAAACCTCTTCCACGGTTCGGGTGACGATCACGCTTGTAGACACCGTCGGCATCGCAGACCTCCCCGGTGCCGGCGCGGCCAGCATGTGAGCAGTTCCCTCTTGGCTCCTCACCGACAGCGTGCGGCGGAAACGGCGGCGTGTCGTGGCGGGTGAGCCGTACGGGTGAATCCGGGGCCCGTGACCGGCCAAAACGTCCTCGGGGAGGACATCGGGGCGTGCTTTCAGCCAGCCGGGGTATCCGAGGGCCGCAGCGGGCCGTGGAACTCGCACCACACGGACTTTCCGGAGCCGTGCGGTTCCACGCCCCAGGCATCGGCGAGCCGGTCCACCAGCAGCAGCCCGCGGCCGGACAGCTCGTCGTCGCCGGGCCGGCGACGACGCGGCCAGTTGGCGGCCAGGTCGTGCACCTCGACCCGCACCCGCCGGGTGGGGCCGGCGTCGTCGTGCGCCGGGGCCGCGGCCGGGGCTGTGACCGAGGCCGGGTCGGGGTCAGGGTCGGGGTCGGGGAGCAGACGCAGGGTGAGCACGGCGCCGCCGTCGGTGTGCACCAGGGCGTTGGTGATCAGTTCGTCCGCTGCGAGCTCGGCCTCGTCGGCCCGGTCGGACATGTCCCACTCCGCCATGGCGTCACGGACCATGGCGCGGGCCTCGGCGAGCGCCCGCGGGTCCCCGGGGGCGACGTGCTGGTGCCGCCGGCGGGCCGGGGGCTGGGCGACGTCGCCCTCCCGGCGCAGCAGGAGCAGCGCCATGTCGTCCTCGGTGGCCGGCTCGCCCATGACGGTGGTCAGGTGGTCGGCGAGGTTCTGCAAACCGCTCGGTCCGTCGCGCAGCGCCCCGGCCAGCAGCCGCACACCGTCGTCGAGGTCGGCGCCGGGCCGCTCGACGAGTCCGTCACTGAACATCAGAAGCGTCTCGCCCGGAGCGAGTTCGGCCGCGGTCACCGGGTACTCGGGCAGGCCGAACTGGGCGGAGAGGCCGAGCGGGAGCCCGCCGGAGGTGGGCAGCACTCGGACGGAGCCGTCGGCCTGCCGCACGAGCGGGTCGATGTGCCCGGCGCGGACCACGAGGGTGGCGCCGGTGGCGGGGTCGGCCTGGGCGTACAGGCAGGTGGCGAAGCGGTCGGTGTCCAGCTCGTGCAGGAAGGCGGAGGCGCGGGCCATGACGCTGGCCGGCGGGTGGCCCTCGGCGGCGTAGGCGCGCAGCGCTATCCGCAACTGCCCCATGACGGCGGCGGCGTGGGTGTCGTGCCCTTGGACGTCGCCGATGACGACGGCGACCTTGCCCCCGGGGACGGCCACGACGTCGTACCAGTCGCCGCCGATGTCCCGGGCCAGCCGCGCGGAGCGGTAGCGCACGGCTATCCCGGCGCCCGGGACGTCCGGGATCGTGCGCGGCAGCATGGCGGTCTGCAGGCCCTGCGCGATGTCGTGCTCCTGGTCGAACAGCATCGCCCGCTGGAGGCTCTGGGCGATGCTGCCGCCGAGTGCGATGAGCAGGTCGCGCTCCTGCGGGGAGAACGTGCTCTTGTGCCGGTAGAGCAGCCCCAGCGCGCCGATCGGCTTGCCCTGCGCGATGAGCGGCAGATAGGCCGCGGCGGAGGGGCCGAGCGGCTCGATGTGCGGCCACAACCCCGGGTAGCGCCGGGCGAATTCCTCGGGCGAGGTGATGAAGCGCGGCGTCAGTGTGCGGACGACCTCGCTCATCGGGTAGTCGTCGTCGATGCGGGTGTACTGGAGTTCGGGGACCCAGCTGGTCTCCTTGGCGTCGCTCACCACGTGCACCCGGCCGCCCTCGACCTGGCCGAGGAAGAGGCTGGCGATGCCGAGGCGGTCCATCCTGCGGTTGCCGGTCAGGGCGGCGGTCACATCGCGGACGGTCACGGCCCGGGCCAGGGAGGCGGTCACCTCCACGACGAGGTTGCTCTCGGTCGGCCGGTCCTCCTCCTCGCGCAGACAGGCCGCGGCCTGGGCGAGTTCGTCGGTGGCGTCGATGACGACGCCGATCACGCGGCCGGCCCGGCCCGCGTCGTCGCGCACGACGCGCCCCCGCAGGCGGATCCAGCCTCGGCACCCGTCACGCCGGGTGAGCCGGCTGTAGACGCCCCAGGACGCGTGGCCCTCGGCGAGCGCCTGCTTGACCGTGCGGTCGACGGCGGCGGCCTCGTCCGGCGCCAGCCGGGACAGCATGGCCCGCGGGCCGCCGTCGAACTCCTCGGGGAGCACGTCGAGTACGCGCAGCGCCTGGGCGTCCAGATGCACCCGGTCGCGGTCCAGGTCCCAGTCGAAACCGCCCACGCCGTTGAGCGCCATGTGCGTGGCCGCGGAGGCCGGCCAGCCGGCCGGCACGGGTATCCCGGATGCCGGGGGCGCCCACTCCCGAGACTCAGCCATCACGCCCTCCGGACCCGCCTCCGCCGCGCCGGGCCGCGCCGGAAATGGGGACAGCGTACCCATAGTCCGGTGGGGTGACATGCCGCGGACGTTACGCGTGCGAAAAGAGGACGCCGCCGGGGGCCACGGGGGCTCCCGGCGGCGTCACGGGCCGGCCGCGGGACCGGCCCGCGCGGCTCCCGGTGCCTCAGCCGGCCGCGGGCGGGGCGTACTTGTAGCCGACCCGGCGCACGGTGACGATGCTGTCGCGGTGGCCGGGCCCGAGCTTGCGGCGCAGCCGGGCGATATGCACGTCGACGGTGCGACCGTCACCCACATGGCCGTAGCCCCAGACGGTGGTGACGAGCTGGTCGCGGGTGTGCACCCGGTGCGGGTGGGCGACCAGGTGGGCGAGCAACTCGAACTCCAGATACGTGAGGTCGAGGGTGCGGCCGCGCACCTGGGCGACCCGCCGCTCGGTGTCGACGCGCACCAGCGGCGCCGCCGCGGTGGTCGTGGCGGGCGGCTCGGGCGCGGGGACCACCTGCTCGGCGGGGACGAGGACGAGATAGCCGACCATCGGGGGCTGCCCAGCCAGTTCGGGGATCACATGCCCCGGGGCGGGCAGCCAGGTGGCGCCGGGCGGCAGGAAGTCGGGAACGGGCGGCGGGACCTCGCCGGGACGGACGGCGCGCAGACGCTGGCGGCCGGGTGCCGGCACGGGAACGGAAGGAGTGAGGGACATGGGGTCTCGGTTCTTTCGCGCGAAGGAGTCAGGGACGACGTCTTGCGCGGGACGACCGGGACACCGACAGCGGGCGGCAGCCGTGGATCGGGGGCGTCAGCTGTGGGCCGGGGTCCGCGCGGGAACCGCGCGACAACACTCCCGGTCGAACTGATACTGCTGCCGAGACGGCCAGAACGGCTCGAGGTCGCTGCGACCTGTCGCGGTGTCAGTGAGGCTGGCCATGCAAACCATTGAACCACGGGCCCCGCCCACCGTGAACGCGATTACGCGACCCCGGCCGTTCGGCCCCCTTCGTCACAGCGGCTGAGGCTCCGGCTGCGGTTCGGGCGCGGGATCGGGATCCGGCCGCGACGGCGGCTCGGGCAGCGGGTCCGGCGCGGGGCCGGGCACCGGGTGTGGCGAGGGCGGCAACGGATCGGGCGGGAAGGGCGGCACGGGGTTCGGGGACGGCACAGGAGGCACGGTCGCGCGGGGTGCGCGGGCAAGGGCGGTCATGGCAGATCTTCCTCCTCGGGACTCGCCGGAACCGATCTTGCGCTGCGCTTACCCGGCGCTCCCGGTCCTATCCTTCGGATCATGAGCTGGTTACGCGCGGTGGGCCGTGCCGCCCGTGCGGGGCTGCGGCCGGAGCGCGCCAGGCTGGAGCCGCTGATCGCCCTGCGCGGCGCGGCGGGCGTCGCCGTCGTGGTCGGCGTGACGCTGTGGCTGGCCTCGCCGGTGGTCGCCGCGGCCTCCGCCTTCGGGGCCTTCGCCTCCGGCATGGCGACCTTCCAGCGCAGCTGGCGCCCGCGGCCGGTGCTGGCGCTGGTGACCGGTGCCGGGCTGGCGGTGAGCACCTTCCTGGGCTACCTCGCGGGCGCGCACTGGGCCCTGTTCGTGGTGCTGCTCGCGGTCTGGGCGTTCCTGTCGGGCACGGCGTGGGCGCTGGGCCCGACGGCGGGCCTGGTGTCGTCGCTGACGGTCGCGGTGATGCTGGTCGTCATCACGCTGCCCACGTCGGCGGAGTCGGCACTGGGCCACGCGGCGGTGATCGCGGCCGGCGGCGCGGTGCAGGCCGCGCTGATCGTCATCTTCCCCCTGCGGCGGTGGGGCCCGCAGCGCGACGCCCTGGCCGATGCCTTCGCGGCGGAGGCGGACTACGCACGCCGGCTGCGGCACGACCCGGTCGCGCCGTTCGATCCCGTGCCGCTGATGACCGCGCGCAGCGCCGCCACGGTGACGCCCCGCCAGGCCCGCCGCCGGCCGGCGGCGCTGCGGGGCAAACGCGTACTGGCCGAGCGCATCCGCCCGGTCCTGGCCTCGCTGGCGGACCCGGCGGTCGGCGCGGCCGCCGAGGGGCCCGAACGCGACCGGGCCCGTCAGCTGCTGGCGGCCGCCGCGGATGTGCTGGACGCGGTGGCGCGGGCGGTGCGCAAGGCCGAGCCGGTACGGGTGCCGGCGGAGGCCGAGGCCGTGGTGCTGGTCGACCCCGGACCCGAGGATCGGCTCACCGGGCCCGCCCGGCGTACCGGCCTGCGGCTGATCACGCTGCTCAGCGAGGCCGTGTCCTCCGCGACCGGCCGCGAGGGCTCCGTCGGCGTGGACACCGCGCACCTGCGGCGCCCCTCGCTGCGGGAACTCGTACCGCTGACCGTCCGCACGGTACGCCGGGAGCTGCGCCTGGACTCCCCCGTCCTCCGGCACGCGATCCGGCTCGCGGCGGTCACCCCGGCCGGCTACGCCCTGGGAGCCGCGCTGCCGCTCGGCCACGGCTACTGGGCGCCGATGACCTCGGTGATGGTGATGCGGCCGGACTTCTCGCAGACGTACGCGCGCGGCGTGGCGCGCTTCGTCGGCACGCTGGCGGGGGTGACCGTGGCGACCGGCGTGATGCAGGCGTTCTCCCCGGGGACGTACCTGTGCGCGGCCCTGGCGCTGCTCTCGGTCGCCCTGCTGTACCTGCTGATGCGCACGGGTTACCTGGTCTCCCAGGTGGCGGTCTCCTCGTACGTGGTGTTCCTGCTCGGCATGGCCGGCGTCCAGTGGACGCAGACCGTGCCGGAGCGGGTCCTGCTGACCCTGCTCGGCGGGCTGCTGGCGATGGCGGGGTACGCGGTCTTCCCCGCGTGGGAGACGCCCCGGCTGCGGGACCGGCTCGCGGAGCGCATCGAGGCGACCGGGCGCTACGCCGCCGCGGCCCTCGACGCGCACGGCGCTCCGGCGAGCGGCCGCCGTGAGGCCGTGCGCTCCGCGCTACTGGACGCCCGTGCCGCCGCCCTCGCGTGGGACCAGGCCGTGGCCCGCGCGAACGCCGAGCCGGTCCGCGGCCGCGGTCTGTCCCGGCGCTCCGCGGACGCCGCGGACGCCGCGCTCTCGGCCCTGGGCCGCGTCCCGATGCTCATGGAGGCCCACATCCCCGCGCCGGACGCTCCCCCGGTACCGGACGCCGTCCCTTTCGCCGCCGCGCTGCGCGACGCCACGGCCGAGGGCGCCGCCGCGGTCCGCGCCCGGCGCCCGCCGGACTTCTCCGGCATGCGGACGGCGCTGGACCGCTGGTCGCCGTCGGCGGAGGACCGCGTGGTGCGCCGCAGCGCCGAACTCCTCGTCGAAACCCTCGACGACCTCGAAGCCGCCTTCCGCCCCCTCCCCCGCCCCCGCCCGTCCCGCCGCCGAAGCGCCCCGTAGGGGCGCGTGACCCAGGTGAGGCCCGCGCCGGTACGCGACGCACAGCGACACGGCACCAGCGCCGGCCTGCCGCTCGCCGCCCCTACAGGACGGACAAGGGCAGCGGAAGCGCGTCGACGCGGTGCCACGATCCCGGGCGGCAGGCGGGCGCCGACCGCGCCCACCGCCACACCACGGTGCCCCACCCGGCCCGCCGCCGACGGACCCCGCGGTAGGCGCGGCATACGGCCGACGAGGGACCCGAGGCGACCGTCGCCGTCAGCCACTGGCGGCGGAAGGCGGGCATACGGCTCGCGGCGGCACAGCGACAGCCTGCGGCGCGGGAGCGAACGGCGGCACGGCACCAAAGCGCCGGCCTGCCGCTCGCCGTCCCTACAGGACGGAGAAGAGCAGCCGGCGCGTGCGACGCGTTGCCGCGATCCCGGGCGGCAGGCGGGCGCCGATCGCGCCACGACCGCTGACGCCCTTCGATCCCGCGCCGCTGACGACCGCGCCCACCGCCACCACGGTCATGCCCATCCGCCCCGTCCTGACCTCCGCGGCGACCGGTTGACCCCACAACTGACCCTCGCGTCGGGCGAAATTACGCGCAGCGGGGCGCCACCGAAGGCCGCGGTGACGCCCCCGAGCGCCGCGTCGGGGTACCTCCGCGGAGCGGCTCGTCAGCGGATGGGCACGCCCGAGAGCGTGCGGGCGATGACGAGGCGCTGGATCTCGCTGGTGCCCTCGAAGATGGTGTAAATAGCCGCGTCCCGGTGCATGCGCTCCACCGGGTACTCGCGGGTGTAGCCGTTGCCGCCGAGGATCTGGATGGCCTGGCCGGTGACCTTCTTGGCCGTCTCGCTGGCGAAGAGCTTGGACATCGAGCCCTCGGCCGACGTGAAGGGCTTGCCGGCGATCGCCATCCAGGAGGCGCGCCACACCAGGAGGCGGGCGGCGTCGATCTGCGTGCGCATGTCGGCGAGTTGGAAGGCGACGCCCTGGTTGTCGATGATGGGGCGGCCGAACTGGGTGCGGGTCGTGGCGTAGTCGAGGGCGACCTCGTACGCGGCGCGGGCGGTGCCCACCGCCATCGCGCCGACCGCGGGCCGGGAGGCCTCGAACGTGGCCATGGCGGCGTTCTTGACGCGCTTTCCGCCCGCGGCGCGCTCCCGGGCCCGGGCGAGGCGCTCGTCGAGCCGCTCCTTTCCGCCGAGCAGGCAGTGCCCGGGGACGCGGACGCCGTCGAGGACGACCTCGGCGGTGTGGGAGGCGCGGATGCCGTGCTTCTTGAACTTCTGCCCCTGCGAGAGCCCGGGGGTGTTCGGCGGGATGATGAAGGAGGCGTGGCCCTTGGACCCCAGCGCGGGGTCGACGACCGCGACCACGACGTGGACGTTGGCTATGCCCCCGTTGGTCGCCCAGGTCTTGGTGCCGTTGATGACCCACTCGTCCTTGGCCCCGTCGTACACCGCGGTGGTCCGCAGGGCGCTGACGTCGGAGCCCGCGTCCGGTTCGGACGAGCAGAAGGCGGCGACCTTGACGTCGTCGACGTCGCCGTACATCTGCGGGATCCAGGTGCCGATCTGCTCCTCGGTGCCGTTGGCGAGGACGCCGACCGCCGCGAGCCCGGTACCGGCGATGGACAGGCCGATGCCCGCGTCGCCCCAGAAGAGCTCCTCCATGGCGACCGGGATGCCCAGACCGGTGGGGTCGAAGTACTGCTGGGCGTAGAAGTCCAGCGAGTACAGGCCGATCTTCGCGGCTTCCTGGATCACCGGCCAGGGCGTCTCCTCGCGCTCGTCCCACTCCGCCGCAGCCGGGCGCATGACGTCGGCCGCGAAGCCGTGGACCCAGTCGCGCACCGATTTCTGGTCGTCGTTGAGTTCGAGCGTGAACTCGCCCATCGTCCCCTCCACGTGCTGGTTACTTGCGGTAACGCCAGTGTGTTACCGGCCGGTAAGCAATGTCAACCGGACCTGGGGTGTTACGTTGCGCAGACGGGAGAAATCGAACGGGCGGGGAGGCTCGGGTGGGTACCAGCCAGCGGCAGGACCAGCGAACGGCCACCGCGGCGGAGGAACGCCGCAGGGAGCTGCTGGAGGCCGCGGACCGCGTCGTGCTGCGGGACGGCCCGGAGGCGTCCATGAACGCGATCGCCGCCGAGGCGGGCATCACCAAGCCCATTCTGTACCGGCACTTCGGCGACAAGAGCGGTCTTTACCGTGCCCTGGCCATCCGTCACACCGACGCGCTGCTCGCCAACCTGCGGGCCGCGTTGGACGCGCCCAACGAGCGCCGCGACCGGGTCGAGGCGACCCTGCACGCGTACCTCGGCGCGATCGAGGCCCGGCCCCAGGTCTACCGCTTCCTGATGCACCCGGCGGAGAACCCCGGCGAGGGCGAGCGCGGCTTCGACGTCGGCCGCCATTCGGCCCCGGTGCTGCGCCGCATGGGCGAGGAGCTCGCCCGCTTCATCGCCGAACGGCTGGACCTGGGCCCCGAGGGCCAGGTGGCGGCCCGGGTCTGGGGCCACGGCATCGTCGGCATGATGCACGCCGCCGGCGACTGGTGGCTCGGCGAACGCCCCTGCTCGCGGGATGTGCTGGTGCGCCACCTGGCGGACCTGCTGTGGGGCCGGCTGGCCGCGGTGGGCGACCGCCCGGGCGCACCGCTGCTCTAAGCCCCCCGGCGGCGTCAGCGGGACACCGCCCACGGGGCACGGCGGGCGGCGCGCAGCGTCCGCCGGAGGCGCAGGCCGGTGAGCCGGTCGGTGAAGAGGCCGCCGTCGAGGTGGTCGCACTCGTGCTGCAGGCAGCGGGCGAAGAATCCGGTGCCCTCCACGCGCACCGGCCGGCCGTGCAGGTCGAAGCCCTCGACGACGGTCTCGTCGTGCCGGGGCGTGGGCGCGTGCACGCCCGGAAGCGACAGACAGCCCTCGTGGCCGGTCACGGTGACGCCGCCGATGTGCGTCACCCGCGGATTCACCACATGGCCGAGGTGGCGGGTCTCCTCGTCGTCCGGGCAGTCCCAGACGAACACCCGGACCGGGACACCGATCTGGTTCGCGGCCAGTCCGACCCCGTCGTGCGAGTACATCGTGGCGAACAAGTCCTCGACGAGCGTGGCGAGTTCGGCGTCGAAAGCGGTCACCTCGCGACAGGGCGCGGCAAGCTCGGGATCCCCCAGCAGCCGCATCGGACGGACGGTCCCGGAGCTGCCGGGGATGGTGACATGTGGCATGCGGGCCAGCGTACGGGGGCGGCTCGTTTCAGCGCCGGTAGGGGAAGTGGATAGGCTGATCGGCGACCGATGCCTTCCGGCCGGTGCGAAGGCCGGGGCGCGCGCCCCGGCGGACCGCCGGGGAGGGCGACCGGGGCCGGACGCGAGGAGGATGGTGGAGACGATGGCAGGCAACGCGGAGCCACTGTCGCCGCGGGCGAAGCTGGCCGTGACGGCGGGCAAGGCCGCGGCGGCGGTATCGCGGGCGGCGGGACGCGGCAGCGGATCGGTGATCGGCGGCCGGGTGGCGCTCAAACTCGACCCGGACCTGCTGGCCCGGTTGGCGACCCACCTCGACGTCGTGCTCGTCTCGGCCACCAACGGCAAGACCACCACCACGCGGCTGCTCGCCGAGGCCCTGCGCGCCAACGGGGAGGTCGTCTCCAACGCGCTCGGCGCCAACATGCCGGCCGGTATCACCTCGGCCCTGGCGGGCGGCTCCGAGGCCCGCTACGGCGTGATCGAGGTCGACGAGAAGTACCTGGCCGGTGTCGCCCGGGACGTACGCCCCAAGGCCATCGCCCTGCTGAACCTCTCCCGCGACCAGCTCGACCGGGCCGCCGAGACGCGCATGCTGGCCGAGAAGTGGCGTGAGGGCCTGGCCGGCACCGACGCGATCATCATCGCGAACGCCGACGACCCGCTGATCACCTGGGCGGCCTCCTCCTGCCCGACCGTGGTGTGGGTCGCGGCCGGCCAGGAGTGGAAGGACGACGCCTGGTCCTGCCCCTCCTGCGGCGGTGTGCTCCAGCGCCCCTCCGAGGACTGGTTCTGCGGCGAGTGCGGCTTCCGCCGCCCCACCCCGACGTGGGCCCTGTCCGGCGACCACGTGATCGACCCGTACGGCTCGGCCTGGCCGATCCAGCTGCAGCTGCCCGGCCGCGCCAACAAGTCCAACGCCACCGTCTCGGCCGCCGCGGCGGCCGCCTTCGGCGTGGACCCCAAGGTCGCCCTGGAGCGGATGTACAAGGTCCAGGCGGTGGCCGGACGCTACGACGTGGTGCAGTTCCAGGGCCGCGACGTGCGGCTGCTGCTGGCGAAGAACCCGGCCGGCTGGCTGGAGACCTTCTCGCTCATCGACGGGCCGCCCACGCCGGTGATCCTCTCGGTGAACGCCCGCGGCGCCGACGGCACCGACACCTCCTGGCTGTGGGACGTGGACTACACCCGGCTGGCCGGGCACCCGATCAGCGTGATCGGCGACCGCAAGCTGGACCTGGCGGTCCGGCTGGAGGTCGCCGGGCTGCGGTTCCAGGTGTGCGCGGACTTCGACGAGGCGGTGCGCACATCGCCGCAGGGCCGGATCGAGGCCATCGCCAACTACACCGCGTTCCAGGACCTGCGCCGCCGCGTCGGCAACTGACCGAAGACCCGTTTCGACAGGAGAACACGCCATGAGCGACTCCAGCCTGCGCCTGGTGTGGGTCTACCCCGACCTGCTCAGCACCTACGGCGACCAGGGCAACGTGCTGGTCACCGAGCGCCGGGCGCGACAGCGCCGGGTCCCGGTCACCCGCATCGACGTCCGGTCCGACCAGCCGATCCCGACCTCCGGCGACATCTATCTGATCGGCGGAGGCGAGGACCGGCCGCAGCGGCTGGCCGCCGAGCGGCTGCGCCGTGACGGCGGGCTGAACCGGGCGGTCGACAACGGTGCCATCGTGTTCTCGGTCTGCGCGGGCTACCAGATCCTCGGCCACGAGTTCGTCAACGACCTCGGCCGCCCCGAGCCCGGCCTCGGCCTGCTCGACGTGATCAGCGTCCGCGGCGAGGGCGAGCGGTGCGTCGGCGACGTCCTGGCCGACATCGACCCCGCGCTCGGCCTGCCGCCGCTGACCGGCTTCGAGAACCACCAGGGCATCACGCACGTCGGCGAGCACGCCCGGCCGCTGGCCCGCACCCGGTTCGGCAACGGCAACGGCACGGGCGACGGCACCGAGGGCGCGTACAACGACACCGTCTTCGGCACCTACATGCACGGCCCGGTCATGGCCCGCAATCCCCAGATCGCGGACATGCTGATCAAGCTCGCGATGGACGTCAGGGCGCTGCCGCCCGTCGACGACCAGTGGTACGAGGCGCTGCGCGCGGAGCGGATCGCCTCCGCCACGCAGCCTTCCTGAAGCAGCGGTACCGGGAGCGGGGGCCCGGGCCGGGAGTGTCCGCAGTGCGGGCGGCGTTTCCGTCGTCCGCGCCCGGCTCGATAACGTAGGTGTTGCGGCGCTCGCGCCGCGGGTCCATCCGGACGACGGCGTCCGGCGCCCGGATCGATCTTCCAGGAGTAACGAGCAATGCGTATTGGTGTGCTGACGAGCGGCGGCGACTGCCCCGGCCTGAACGCCGTCATCCGGTCGGTCGTGCACCGCGCGGTCGTCGACCACGGGGACGAGGTCATAGGTTTCCACGACGGGTGGAAGGGCCTCCTCGAATGCGACTACCGCAAGCTCGACCTCGACGCGGTGGGCGGCATCCTGGCCCGCGGCGGCACGATCCTCGGCTCCTCCCGGGTCCGTCCCGAGCACCTGCGGGACGGCGTGGAGCGGGCCAAGGGACACGTCGCCGACCTGGGCCTCGACGCGATCATCCCGATCGGCGGTGAGGGCACACTCAAGGCCGCCCGACTGCTGTCGGACAACGGGCTGCCGATCGTGGGCGTGCCCAAGACCATCGACAACGACATCGCCTCCACCGACGTCACCTTCGGCTTCGACACCGCCGTGACCGTCGCCACCGAGGCGCTGGACCGCCTCAAGACCACCGCCGAGTCGCACCAGCGCGTGCTGATCGTCGAGGTCATGGGGCGCCACACGGGCTGGATCGCGCTGCACTCCGGCATGGCGGCCGGCGCGCACGCCATCGTGGTGCCGGAGCGTCCCTTCGACATCGAGGAGCTGACCAAGATGGTCGGCGACCGCTTCTCCGCGGGCAAGAAGTTCGCGATCGTGGTGGTCTCGGAGGGCGCCAAGCCGCGCGAGGGCACCATGCAGTTCGAGGCCGGCGTCAAGGACGCCTACGGCCACGAGCGCTTCACCGGCATCGCCACCCGGCTCTCCATCGAGCTGGAGGAGCGGCTGGGCAAGGAGGCCCGTCCGGTGATCCTCGGCCACGTGCAGCGCGGCGGCACGCCGACCGCGTACGACCGCGTGCTGGCCACCCGTTTCGGCTGGCACGCCGTGGAGGCCGCGCACAACGACGACTTCGGCATGATGACGGCGCTGCGCGGCACCGACATCACCCTGGTCCCGCTGGCGGAGGCCGTCGAGCACCTCAAGACGGTGCCGGCCGAGCGCTACGTCGAGGCCGAGTGCGTGCTGTGACGCGCTGATCACCCTCCTGGAACCGCCCCCGGCCGCGAACGCGCCCGGGGGCGGTTCTAGTCTGGTGCGGGCGCACCCGCCCCAACCGGCACATTGCCGACGGCGCGGTACGTGCGGACGGGCACGACAGGAGAGTGACGGATGGACCACGGCGGACACGGCATGCTGACGGAGCTCCCGCCGTTCACCCTCGGCCGGGGGCTCGCCTTCAGCGGGGACCCGGTGTTCCTCGCCGGCTGCCTGGTGGCGCTGGCCCTGTACGGCCTCGCCGTCGTCCGCCTGCGGAGCCGCGGCGACCGCTGGCCGGCCGGACGCACGGTCGCCTTCGCCGCCGGGGTGCTGTCCATCGCGCTGGCGATGTGCACCGGGCTGAACGACTACGGCATGGTCATGTTCAGCGTCCACATGGTGCAGCACATGGTCCTCTCCATGGTCGCCCCGATCCTGCTGCTGCTCGGCGCCCCGGTGACGCTGGCGCTGCGCGCGCTGCCCGCGGCCGGGCGCGGCCGCAAGG
Source organism: Streptomyces sp. NPDC058691 (assembly GCF_042714775.1). Lineage (NCBI taxonomy): Bacteria > Bacillati > Actinomycetota > Actinomycetes > Kitasatosporales > Streptomycetaceae > Streptomyces > Streptomyces sp. NPDC058691. The sequence goes on from NZ_JBHXSO010000004.1 coordinate 96,618, forward strand.
GGCCGCGGGAGCTGCTGGTCGCGCTGCTGCACAGCCGCTACATGCGGGTGGTCACGCATCCCGCGTTCACCATCCCGCTGTTCATCGCCAGCCTGTACGGGCTCTACTTCACCCCGCTGTTCGACACCCTGATGGGCAGCCGGGCCGGGCACATCGCGATGATGGTGCACTTCCTCGGCGTGGGCCTGGTCTTCTTCTGGCCGATCATGGGCGTCGACCCCGGGCCGCACCGGCCGGGGTACGTGATGCGAATGCTGGAGCTGTTCGCGGGCATGCCCTTCCACGCCTTCTTCGGCATCGCGCTGATGATGGCCTCCGAGCCCATGATCCGCACCTTCCAGCACCCGTCGGCCTCGCTGGGGATCGACGCCCTCGACGACCAGACCGCCGCCGGCGGCATCGCCTGGGCGTTCAGCGAGATCCCCTCGGTCCTCGTGCTGGTGGCGCTGCTGATCCAGTGGTACACCTCGGAACAGCGGCACGCCCGCCGCAAGGACCGTGCGGCGGACCGCGACGGTGACGCGGAACTGGCCGCGTACAACGCCTACTTGGCATCCTTGGAGGCGCGGGGTCGCGGCTGACCGGGGCCGCCCGCCGCGAAGGGAGGCCCTCGATGGGCGACCAGGTACGGATATCGGGCGACGCGCTGCTCCTGCCGGGCGGTGTGACGGTGCGCTTCATGCGCACGCTGCGGCTGCCCGAGACGGGCACGCACCCCCTGCCACCAGGGCTCGGCACCTTCCCGCTGCGCCGCGTCGCGGACTTCCCCGACCGCGCGCCCGAGCAGTGGCTCGCGCGCGGCGGCGTCATGCTGCCGGTCTACCAGCGCGAGGCGATGTGGCTGAGCTTCTCGGCCGCGGTGCCGGCCGCGCTTCAGGTGGGCGTCGGCAAGGTCTGCGCGGTGTCGGGCACACCGTGGAACGACCGGCTGACCCAGCACCCGCAGAACTACGTCGTACTGCCCCGCCAGCCGTGGCTCGACGGCATCAACTCCGGCTCCGGCACGATCCGGCAGTTCGTCGCCGTGCCGCTGGGCCTCGGTGCGACCGTCGAGGGCCAGGTCACCGGCGAGGAGGTCTGGGGCGGGGTGCAGCTCCAGGTCTTCGAGCTCGGCGAGGAGCCGCTGGCGGCCTGGCAGGCCGAACAGCGGCGCCGGGACGGGCCGCCGCGGGCGGCCTTCGGCGGGTACGGCGGCCCCGTGGGCGCGATGCCGATGGCGCCGATGGCGGCACCCGCCCCGGGGGCGGCGCCCGCCGGGCGGACGCGCGGGCCGGCGCGGTCCGCGCCCGCGATGGGGCTGGGCGCCGGCGGGCGGATGCGGCAGGAGGTGTACCGCGACGACCGCAAGCCCTCGGACTGGCGGGACGAGCCGTCGGGCCGGATCTTCGTCCATCTGACGACCCCTCCCGAGTGGCGCCGCATCACGGGCGAAGAGCCACCGCCGTCCCCGGTGAACCGGGCGGCCTACACGGCGGCCGGGCTGCCGTGGTTCGACTACTACGACGCCGACGCCGAGGATCTCGCGGCTCCGGACACCCTCACCCAGGTGCAGCCGGTCGGGGACTGGCTGGGCGAGGACGAGTCTCCCTGGGTGCCCCCGGCGCCGGGACAGGTGCAGCAACTCAAAGGTGACGGAACGGTCACGGACGGCGACTGGTAGCGCCGGGGGGCATGCCCGGGCGACCATGGTGTCCGGGCCGCCGCTGTGCGCCGCCCGGGGAGGAGGGCGTCATGCCCGCACCTGCGAAGGCGATGATCGCGCTCACGGTGGCCTGCCTGGTGGCCGTGACCGCGTACACGGTGGCCCTCGGGCCGAGCGGCTGGCTCTGGTTCGCCTGGGTCGTACTCGGTCTCTCGACGATCGGCATGTTCGCGATCCGCACGCCCCGGTGACGGCGGCCCCGTACCGGGGCGGCGCCGTCAGGCCGGGGCGTGCCGGGCGAGGCCGGAGACGAGGAGGTCGAGGCCGAACTCGAAGCGCTCGTCGCCCTCGCTGCGGGTGAGCGCGTCGACCATGCCCGTGATGTGCGGGAACCGATCGGGCGGCAGCGCGGCGAAGTACTCGCGGGCGCGGGCCACCTGTTCCTCCAGGCTCACCTCGGGCGCGCCGAAGCCCTGTGCACGCTGCGAATCCTCCACGGCGGTCGCGGTGATGAACAGCGCCAGGGCGTCCACCCCGTAGGAGCAGACCCGGTCGGACAGGCCGCCGGACTTGAAGATGCCGAGCATGGCCTCGGCGTTGAGCAAAGCGTTGGGGCCCGAGGGGATGCCCTGGCCCAACGCTGCCCGCGAGAGGTCGCGGTGGGTGACGAGGACCCGGCGGCCTTCGCGGGCCATCTCCTTGATCTGCTCCTGCCACCGCTCGGGGTCGGGCTCCGGGCGCGTCACATCGGCCTGGATCAGGTCCAGGAGGAGTTCCAGCAGCTCCTCCTTGTTGGCGACGTGCGCATAGAGCGACGCGGCGCCGGTGTCCAGCTCCTGGGCGACCCGGCGCATGCTCAGCGCGTCGAGGCCCTCGGTGTCGACGATCCGCAGGGCGGCGGTGACGACCGCCTCCTGGCTGAGCGTGCGGCGGGACACCTTCTTGCGCTCGGGGCGCCAGGGCGGGGTGGGGACCGATGTCACGGGCTGCGTACCTCCGGGAGCGGAACACGAACAGCGTACTTGACACGAACGCCGTTCGCCTTCTAGAACACTGTTCGTACCGAACGAACGCCGTTCGCCCATCTCCGTCGCACCCCGGCCAGGAGGCCCCTCTCGTGAGCACCGAAGCAGCCCTTTCCCCGCCGACGCCCGAGGCCCCCGCGGCCGGCGGCCACCCGCTGCGCAAGCTCGGGCTCGCCGTGGTCCTGGCCGTCGAGATCATGGATCTGCTCGACGCCACGATCGTCGGCGTCGCCTCACCCTCGATCCGCGCCGACTTCGGCGGCAGCTCCACGCAGATCCAGTGGATCACCGCCGCCTACACCCTCACGTTCTCCGTGCTGATGATCACCGGGGCCCGGCTCGGGGACATCGTCGGCCGCCGCCGGATGTTCCTGGCCGGACTCGCCGGGTTCACGGTCTGCTCCGCGCTGTGCGCGGCCGCGGGCTCGGCCGGGATGCTGATCGGCGGGCGGGCCGCCCAGGGGGCGTTCGCAGCGATGCTGGTCCCGCAGGGTCTCGGCATCCTGCGCCAGATGTTCCCGCCGCAGGAGCAAGGAGCGGCCTTCGGCGCCTTCGGGCCGGTCATGGGGCTGGCCGCGGTCGCGGGCCCGGTGCTCGGCGGATTCCTCACCGACGCGGACCTTTTCGGCTCCGGCTGGCGCGCGGTCTTCCTGATCAACGTCCCGATCGGCGTCGTCGCCTTCGTCGCCGCGCTGCGCATCCTGCCCGAGGGCCGCGCGCCGCACGCGCCACGACTGGACCTCCTCGGGTCGGCGCTGGTCAGCCTCGGTGTGCTCATGCTCGTGTACCCGCTGGTGCAGGGCCGCGACCTGGGCTGGCCGCTGTGGACATACCTGTCGATGGCGGGCGCGGTCCCGGTCTTCTGGCTCTTCGCCCGCTACCAGCGCCGGGTGGTGGCGCGAGGCGGTTCACCGCTGGTGGAGCCCGGTCTGTTCCGGCACCGCGGCTTCAGCGCCGCGCTCGTCGTGGGCGTCGTCTTCTTCGCCGCGATCAGCGGGCTGATGCTCGTGCTCACACTGCACCTGCAGGTCGGCCTCGGCTACAGCGCCCTGCACGCGGGGGCCTCGATGATCCCCTGGTCCGCCGGCACCGTGATCGGCGCGGTCCTCTCCGGAGCGGTACTCGGCCCGAAGTACGGCCGGCTCACCATCCAGGCGGGCTTCGCCCTGTCCGCCGTCGGGGTCGCCGCACTGGCCCTCACCGTGCACCTGGCCGGTCACGGGGCGACCACATGGCAGCTGCTGCCCGCGCTGTTGCTGAACGGCTTCGCGATGGGCCTGGTCATGGCGCCGTTCTTCGACATCGCCCTCGCCGACGTCGAGGAGCACGAGAACGGCTCGGCCTCCGGCGCCCTCAACGCCGTGCAGCAGCTCGGCGGTTCCGTCGGTGTGGCGGTGCTCGGCACGGCCTTCTTCTCGTACGCGGCCGGCGGGGACACCGTGAACGCCGCCCAGTGGACGGCGCTCATGGCGGCGGCGGCCTTCGTCGCGGCGCTGGCGGCCACCTTCCTGATGCCCCGTCACGCCCGGGAGGGCGCGACGGGGCACTGACCGCGTGGCGTCAGGCGGTCTGGAGGGTCAGACCGTACCGGGACAGGATCGGGTTCACGGGCTGGAACCAGGTCTCGCCGCCGGAGGAGCAGTTGCCCCAGCCGCCGGAGGTGACGCCCTGCGCCTGGTCGCCGCTGATGAACGAGCCGCCGGAGTCGCCCGGTTCGGCGCACACGTTCGTCTTGGTCAGGCCGAACACGCTGCCCTGGCTGTAGTTGACGGTCTCGTTCTTCGCCAGGACCGTGCCGCAGTGCCAGTGGGTCGTCGAGCCCGAGCGGCAGACCGAGGCACCGACCGGCGCCTCGGCCGAACCGCGGACCAGGGCGTCGGGGACGGTGCCCCAGCCCAGCACCACCGGGACCGTCCACCAGCCGCTGCCGACGTTGACCCAGCCGTAGTCGTTGCCGGGGAACGTACCGCCCTGGAAGTTGCCCACGTACGATCCGTCCCACCCGTACACGGCGGCACCGAGCTGGGCGCAGTGGCCCGCGGTCACGAATCCGCCGTAGACGGAGAAGCCGATCGAGCAGCGGATGTTGTGGCTGTAGTACGGGTCGCCGCCGACCGTGCCCGCCGCGAACGTCGCCGGGGCCCGGTCGGCCGCCCGCACCGAGACGACGACGACACCGGCGCCCGGGGCGGCCCGGCGGGCGCGGGCCACGAACGCCTCGGTGGCGGCGGCGTGCTCCGCTCCGGCCCGGACGTCGACCACGACGCGGTTGGCACGCGGGTCGACGCGCCACCCCGTCACCCCGGCCGGGGCGGCTGCCGCCCGGGCCGTGCGGTCCAACCCGGCCTTGACCGCGTCGAGTTCCCTGGCGGTGTGCCGGACGACCCGGACCGCCGCCCCGGTGCCGCGCACGGCCTCGGCTCCACGGGTGCCCACGACGGCGACGACGAGCCGGCCGCTTTCCGCGTCGTACCAGGAACCGCCGTACGCGGCGCCGGCCGCGCGCCGGGCCGCCGGCTCCAGGCGCGTCGCGGCGGCCTCGTCCCGGAGTCGCTCGCGGGCCTGACCGCGGGTCAGCCCCAGGTCGCGCGCCATGACCCCGACCAGCTCCGCGGAGGCGGGCGCGGTGGCACGGGCGGAGGTGCGGGCGGTGGCGGCGGAGGCGGGCGAGGCGGCGGCGGGCGCGAGCGAGGTGAGCGTGCCGCCCAGGCCGGCCAGCGCGAGGAGGGCGGACAAGCCCATGCGCGCACGGATGCTGCGTCTCATGGCGGTTCCCCTAACTGTTGTGGGAGGAGGTCGTACAGGGGGTGCGATGGGGTACCAGGCGGTTCATGAGAGCGCTCTCATCCACGACGTCGGCGCGAGCATAGGTCTGACCGCTTGGTCATGTCCATATCAACTTCGCGCCAGATCGGCACGACGGCCGTCCGCGACCGGTGACGGACAGCGAGGCGGGGACCTACACTGGCCGTCCCCGACACGCCTTCCGACGTGGCGGAACGCTGCCCCGAGGTCGAGCAGTTCGGTTGGGAGTCGCACCGTGTTCTACTACGTGCTCAAGTACGTGCTCCTCGGCCCGCTCCTCAGACTGCTGTTCCGCCCGCGGATCGAAGGCATGGAGAACATCCCGGAGGAGGGGGCGGCGATCGTCGCCGGGAACCACCTGTCGTTCTCCGACCACTTCCTGATGCCGGCGATCCTGCCGCGCCGCATCACGTTCCTGGCCAAGGCGGAGTACTTCACCGGACCCGGCGTCAAGGGCCGCCTGACCGCGGCGTTCTTCCGGAGCGCGGGACAGATCCCAGTCGACCGCTCGGGCGGCAAAGCGGGCGAGTCGGCGATCCGGGAAGGGCTGAAGGTGCTGGCCCGGGACGAGTTGCTCGGCATCTACCCCGAGGGCACCCGCTCGCACGACGGACGGCTGTACAAGGGCAAGGTGGGCGTGGCGACGATGGCCCTGCGCGCGAAGGTCAAGGTGATCCCGTGCGCGATGATCGGCACGTACGAGATCCAGCCCGCCGGGCGCCGCCTGCCGCGCATCAAGCCGGTGACCATCCGCTTCGGCGAACCGCTGGAGTTCTCCCGCTTCGAGGGGATGGACCACGAGCGGTTCGTGGTGCGCTCCGTGACCGACGAGATCATGTACGCCATCCTGGAGCTGTCCGGTCAGGAGTACGTCGACCGCTACGCCGCGGACGTCAAGGCCGAGCAGCAGGGCCCGGGGCGCGGCGTCGGCTCCCGGCTGCGGCGCGGCGCCTGAGCCGCCGCCCCGCGGCCGCGCCGCTGGACCGCGCCCCCGCTTCCGCGCCCCGCGTTTGCGCCCTCGGCGGATCCGCGCAGGGCGAACCCGCCTGGCCATGGCCCCGCACGGCCTCTTAGCGTCGCCCCATGACGACGGGAAGCGCATTCGTGATCGGGGCGACGGGGCAGATCGGGCGGGCGGCGGTGCGCGCGCTCGCCGAGGACGGCTGGGAGGTGCGCGCGGCCTCGCGCGGGGGCGGCGGCGATGTGCCCTGGCCCGAGGGCGTACGGCCCGTCGCGGTGGACCGCGAGGACGACGCGGCGCTGGCCGCCGCCATCGGCGACGGATGCGACGTGCTGCTGGACTGCGTGGCGTACGGGACCGAGCACGCACGCCAGTTGCTGGACCTGGCCGGGCGGATCGGCTCCGCCGTCGTGGTCTCCAGCTGCTCGGTCTACGCGGACGACCAGGGGCGCAGCCTGGAGACCCAGGTCGAGCCGGACGGCGCCCCGGTGCTGCCCGTCCCGGTGCCCGAGACCCAGTCCTCCGTGGCCGCGGGCCCGAGCGGCTACGCCGCCCGGAAGGTGGCGCTGGAACGCGAACTCCTCGCCGCGGGCGACCGGTTGCCCACCACACTGCTGAGGGCGGGCGCGATCCACGGCGCGCACAACCTGCGCCCGCGCGAGCTGTACTTCGTCAAGCGCGCCTTGGACAAGCGGCCGGTCCGGATCCTGGCCCACAACGGCGCGAGCCGCTTCCACCCGGTGCACACCGCCAATCTGGCCGAGCTCGTGCGCCTCGCCGCCCGCCGCCCCGGCTCGCGCGTCCTCAACGCCGGTGATCCGTACGCCCCGACGGTCGCGGAGATCGCCACCGCGATCGGCGGGCTGCTGGGCCACGACTGCGACACGGTCCTCGTGGACGGACCGCCCCCGGCCCCGAACGTCGGCGACACCCCGTGGAGCGCGGCGCATCCCTTCGTGCTCGACATGGCGGCCGCCGAAAGCGAACTGGGCTACCGGGCCGTGACGGGATACTCGGAGTCGCTGCCCGAGACCGTGGACGGGCTCGTGGCGCGGCTCGGCGACCGTGACTGGCGTGCCGCGTTCCCCGTGCTGGCCACGACGTACGACCGTTTCGGCGACCTCTTCGACTACGCGGCCGAGGACCGCTGGCTGGGCGTGGGAAAATCCCTCGCTCCCCGGACGGGCCCCAACTAGCCTTCAGGCGTGGCAAGGGACCAGTCGTGAGCGCCCGTCTGCGGGCCATCGCCCAGGCGACGGAGGCCGTCGTCGCCGTGGGCGGCTACCGCACGGCGCGGGGGACCGAGGTGTCGATCGGCGCGGCGGTGCAAAGGGCGGTCGCGGGGACCCGGATCCACGGGCCGGCACCCGTCGACCCCGGCGCCGCCCGGGCCCTGGCGGCACCGACCGCCTTCGAGGTGACCGGCGAGGACAGCCTCCAGGCGGCCGGACGGCTCGTGCGCGAGGCCGCAGGCCCGGTCGCGGTCCTCAACTTCGCCTCTGCCCGCAATCCCGGCGGCGGCTACGTCAACGGCGCGCAGGCCCAGGAGGAGGCGCTGTGCCGCTCCTCGGCGCTGTACACGACACTGCTCGCCGCGCGGGACTTCTACACCTGGCACCGCACCGACGGAAGTCCCTTCTACAGCGACCGCGTCATCCACTCCCCCGCCGTCCCGGTGTTCCGCGACCCGCGCGGCGAACTGCTGGAGGATCCGTTCGAGGCGGGCTTCCTCACCTGCGCCGCGCCCAATGCCGGGGTCATCGAACTCCGCGACCCGCCGGCCGCCGTCCGGCTGCCCGCCGCGATCGACGCCCGGGCCGGCCGGGTGCTGGAGGTCGCGGCCGCCGAGGGCTACCGGGCGCTGGTGCTGGGCGCGTGGGGCTGCGGGGTGTTCCGCAACGACCCGGCACAGGTCGCCGGGGCGTTCCGCGGGCTGCTCGGGCCCGGCGGGCGCTTCGCGGAGCGCTTCGAGCGGGTCGTCTTCGCCGTTCTGGACCGGCAGCGGGACGCGCCCACCCGTGCGGCCTTCGCCGCCGCGTTCCCCGGGTAGGGAGAGACCATGGCCGGCCGGCTGCATCTGGACCTGCCGGACGGCACCGTGACGCTCGGCCCGCACGAGGTGTCCACGGTGCCCAAGGGCGTTCCGCACCGGCCGCGCGGCACGGTCGACACCGGCGACGGCAACGAGGGCACGACGGGCGTGCACCCGGCCTGAGCGGCCCCGTACCAAAGCAAACGGTCCCGGCCCCCCTCGACCGGGGGCCGGGACCGTTCGCGCGGGGTGGTGCGGGGGTCAGCTGGTGGCCGGGACCGGCGCCGCGTGCGGGGCGCACGTGACGTCGTGGCGGTCCAGCGAACCGTTCACGAAGTAGCCGGTGACCCGGTCGTTGATGCAGGGGTTGACCAGACCGGTGACGCCGTGCGAGCCGGCGCCCTTCTCCGTGATCATGAGCGAGCCCTTGAACCGCTGGTGCAGCTCGACGGCCCCGGGGAACGGGGTCGCCGCGTCACGGGTGCTCTGGACGATCATGACGCGCGGCAGGCCGTGGCCGGTCCGCACCTCCACCGGCTTCTGCTGCGGGACTCCCCAGGTGGCGCAGGGGAGGTTCAGCCACGCGTTGGCCCAGGTGAGGAACGGGTACTTGGCGTGCAGCCGGGTGTTGTCGCGGTCCCAGGTGCGCCAGTCGCGCGGCCACTTGGCGTCGGTGCACTCCACCGCCGTGTAGACCGCGTTGCCGTTCTCCGCGGCGATGTTGCCCGCGGTGTCGGACAGGTCCGGGGCCGCGGCGTCGACCAGCGCCTGGGTGTCACCGGCGAGGTACTTGCTCCAGACCCCGGCCACGGTCGCCCACGACGAGTCGTAGTACGGGGCGGTCTGGAAGAGCCCGAGCAGTTCGTTCGGGCCCACGAGGCCCCCGATGGGGTGGGCCTTGGCGGTGGCGCGCAGCCGCTCCCACTGCGCCTGGACCTTCGCCGGCGTGCTGCCGATGTGGTAGACGGAGTCGTACTTCGCGACCCACGCATTCCAGTCGTCCCAGCGGCCCTGGAAGGCCACGTCCTGGTCCAGGTTGTTCTGGTACCAGATCTGGTCGCGGGCCGGGTTGACGACGCTGTCGACGACCATGCGCCGCACGTGCGACGGGAAGAGGGTGGCGTACACGGCGCCGAGATAGGTGCCGTAGGAGACGCCCAGGTAGTTGAGCTTCCGCTCGCCCAGCGCGGCACGGATGACGTCGAGGTCGCGGGCGGTGTTGGGCGTGGTCATCTGGGAGAGCATCGCCGCACCGGTGCGCTCCTTGCAGCCCTCGGCGTACTCCGCCGCGAGCTTGCGCTGCGCCCGCTTGTCGGCCTCGCTGTCCGGGACCGGGTCGGCCTTGGGGGCCTTCACGAACTCCTGAGGGTCGGCGCAGGAGATGGGCGCCGAGTGGCCGACGCCGCGCGGGTCGAAGCCCACGAAGTCGTACGCCTTGGCGGTGGCCGTCCAGATGGGGTTCTTGGCGGTGACGCGGAGCGGGAAGCGCATGCCGGAGCCGCCGGGGCCGCCGGGGTTGTAGATCAGGGCGCCCTGCCGCTCGGCGGCGGTGCCGGTGTTGCCGATGCGGTCCACGGCGATCTTGATCGTCCTGCCGTGCGGCTTGGCGTAGTCGACCGGCACGGTGACCCAGCCGCACTGGACGGGCGCGGCGATGCCCCAGTCGGCCGGGCAGGCCGCCCAGTCGATGCCCGCCTTGGCGGCGCGGGCCGCGGCGACGCGCACCCCGGCGTCCTCCGCGTTCACGTGGTGTCCGTAGCCGGCACCCCCGGCCACCGCGGTCTGCGGCGCGGCGGCGACGACGGTGCCGGCTATCAGGGCTCCGGTGAGCCCGAGCACGGCTGTGCGTCTCACGATGACGTCCCCCTGCTGTTGAGCCGCTTGTGGCGGCGCGAGCACAGAACTGCAGGGGGATCCTTTCGCCCGGATGGCGCCCGGGAGAAGATCGTACGGGCGTATCTTTACCAAGCCGTAAGCTTCGGGCGGCGGTTGGCGGCCCGGCTGACGGCCGCCGCGGCGAACGCGCGGACGAAGGGATGCGGGACCGAACCGTCCCCCGCCAGCTCCGGCTGGAAGAGGGCCGCCATATAGAAGGGGTGGCCCGGGAGTTCGGCGATCCGGGGTTCACCGTCCGGGTCGTGGCCGGTGAAGGCCAGCCCGTGGCCGGTGAGTTCGCCGAGGCGGTCGCGGTTGAGCCCGAAGGAGCAGTGGTACCGCTCGACGGTCCGTGAGGCACCGAGCAGTACCTCGGCGCGCGAGCCGGGTGTCACCAGCAGCGGCCCCTCGTGCCCCACGAGGGAGCAGGCGAGCGGCACGATCAACGCGTCGTCCCCCGCGTCCGGTTCGTTCTCGCCGTGCCGGGCGCCGGCGACGCCGCAGACGTTCCGGGCGAACTCCAGCAGCGCGTGCTGGAAGCCGGCGCAGGTGCCGAGGAACGGCAGGCCCCGCTCGCGGGCGGTCCGGATCGCGGCCAGGGCCCCGGCCTCGCTGCGGTAAGGGCTGCCCGGCACCGTCCACACCGCGTCGAAGCCCTCGACTCCGCCGGTCTCCCCCGCGGCCTCGGCCTCCTCGGTGGGGATCCAGTAGGCGTCCAGGAGCAGTCCGTCGCGTACGCGGAGCGCTTCCAGCAGCCGCGGGATGCGCCGGTGCGAACGCACGGACTCGGAGCGGTCGCCGACGAGGGCCAGCCGGGCGGCGGCCTGCGGACTTCCGGTGGTCGTGGTCATGCGCACCATCCTCGGGGCCCGCCTCACATCACGTCCAACGATGATTCGCGCATCTTCGATAAGCGATACTGATCGGCTATGGACCCTCATCTCCTGCGCACCTTCACCGAGGTGGTCCGGTGCGCCTCCTTCTCGGCCGCCGCCCGGGAGCTCGGCTACACCCAGTCCGCGGTCTCCCAGCACATCGCGGCCCTGGAGGCCGATCTCGGGGTGGAATTGCTGCGCCGGCGCCCGGTGGCGCCGACGGAGGCGGGCGCGCGGCTGCTGGAGCACGCCGGGCCGCTGCTGCTGCGCCTGGCGGCTGCGCGCGCCGAGGTCGCCCGCGCGGCGGGAGCCCCGGCGGCGCGGATCACCGCCGGGGTGTCGCCGTCGGCCATGGGGAGCCGGGTGGCTCTCGCGGTGGCCCGGCTGCGGGCGGAGCGGCCGCGCGCGGAGGTGACACTGCGGGTCCTGGACCGGGCGGCGGTGGTGGCCGGGGTCACGGCCGGGGAGCTGGACCTCGGCCTGGTGGACGGAGCCGCCGCGCCGAGCGATCCGCTGACGGTCTCCGGTGCCGGCGGCCTGCGGGCCGTGCGGTGCGCCGAGGAGGAGCTGGTCGTCGCCCTGGCCGCGGACCATCCGCTGGCGGGCAGGTCCGGACTGCGGCTGGCCGACCTCGCCGACGCCCTGTGGGTGGACGCGCCCGACGCCGCCGTGCCGCCCGCGGCACTCCACCCGGCGGCGGCCGGTGAGGGCTTCCGCAGCGGCGTGCGCTACGAGGGACCGGACGTGCGCGGGGTGCTCGAACTGGTGCGGGCCGGACTCGGTCCCGTACTCCTGCCCAGGTCGGCCGTGGCGGGCCGGCAGGGCGTCGCGGCGGTGCCGTTGGCGGTCCCGCGGCTGGTGCACCGCACCGAGCTCCTGCACCGCCGCGGCGGTCCCGGTGAGGCCGCGGGGGTGCTCGCCACGCTGCTGACGGCGTCCGCGCCGCCGGGGCCGGCGGCCTGACGCCCCAAGGGCCCCCTCACCCGTTCGGCTCATCGGTAATGCGCCGCCCGGGTGAGGGGTTCACAGTCGTGGGACGGCGGCATTCGGGGTGCCCGCGCCCCATGGGAGTCCGCTCATGGGAAACGCGGGGCAGGACACCCTCTCGTCACGTCACCGACCCGCCGGGGATCCGCGCCTCGCGGTCCCGGCCCGCCGGACCCGCCGCCGTCCCGCATCGTGGCCTGACGGCCCCGCAGAGTGAGCATCCGGCGAAGCAACAGCGTCCTCGTTGTCCCACGGGAGGTCGAGGGTCATGAGCACTTCACCGAAGACTTCACCCACGAAAACGCGCGTCGTCCTGCGCATTCAGCTGCACGAGGGCATGGGCGACCAGTATGCGGCGGCATACGACCTCGTGCACCACGACATCGCCAAGGCCGACGGGTACATCAGCTCGCAGCTGTGCAAATCCGTCAAGGACCCCGACTGCTGGATCGTGACCAGCGAATGGGCGTCCATGGAGCAGTACCTCGCGTTCGTCGCGAGCGAGGAGTTCACGGCGCGCCGCGCCGGCATGCGCAAGTGCGTGCTGGAGCACGACTCCTCGCAGTACTCGATCGTCGCGGAGTGACCCGCTGACGCAGCCGCGCGGAGACCGCGCACACGAGGGCCCCCGGGCGGCATGACCGCCCGGGGGCCCTCGCCTCGCGTCGCCGCCGGGCTCAGCGCCAGCGGTACAGCTCCTTGAGCCGGTTCACCACGATGTTGAAACGGCCGCGGTCCAGCGCGCACGCCTCACGCCGCATGCCCTCGTCGTGCACCCGCAGGACGCGGTCGACGTTGACCCAGGAGGCACGGCCGGACTTGTCCCAGGGGCCGGAGCCGATGGGCACCCATTCGCGGTCGTCGTTGTGCTCCTTGCTGGAGAGCTGGACGGCGAGCAGGGTTCCGGCCGGCTCGCGGGCCACGACCAGGACCGGGCGGTCCTTGCCGCGGCCGTCGTTCTCCTCGAACGGGACCCAGGTCCACACGATCTCCCCGGGGTCGGGGTCGCCGTCGTGGTCCGGGGAGTACTCGGTGCGGACGGGACCGACCTGCTCGGGCTCGGCCTCGGTGGTCGCGCCGGGGCCGTAGCGGCCCGGGCTCTCGGTGTCATCGGTGTCTATCGAACTCACGGACCCACGCTAGCCGACAACAGCCCCCGCAGGGCCAGCCCGTCCGGCGCGGCCGCGGTGAGCAGGGCGGCCGGACCCGCCAGCGGGGTGAGCACGGCCTCGCCCCGCTCCGGGTCCTCACCCAGGACCCGCGCGGCCGCCGGCTTCTCCTCGAACGCAGGGTCCACGACGAGCAGTTGACCCACCGCCCGGTGCGTGTGCAGCACCGCGGGGCCCGACCAGCCCGGCGCGCCGGGGCCGAAGGACAGTTCCTGGTCGAGCAGCGGCCGTCCGCCGACCCGTACGACCAGCCGGGAGACGAGCCGCCCGGGGCGTTCCCCGGCCCGGCCGAGGATCTGCTCCTCGCGCAGCACGAGCCGGGCGCCGGGGGCGAGTTCGGCCGTGGTCGTCATCCGCAGGTCGCTGCCCTCGGCGGCGATGAGGGGCTCGGGGAGCCAGTGCAGTTCGGCGTCCTCGCCGACGGTCAGCCGCACCTCGTAATGGGCCGGCTCCCCGGACCGCCCGGGCAGGGACACCGTCGCCGCCGCGGCGTCCACGCGCAGCGCGGCGCCGGGCAGCACCGTCGCGTGGATCGCCAGGCGGTCGCCACCGAGCGGCGCGCTCATGGCGCCGACGACGGTGACCCGTGCCGTGCCGGCCCCGGACGACCGGGTGCGGCGCAGCGCGAGCGGGCCGTCCCCGACGAGTTCGGGGAGCGCGGTGCCGCCGCGGCCGTCGGGGGCGGCGGTGATCCGGGCGGTGGCGCGGACACCGGTCACGCCGGGACCGCGGTCCAGGCGGCGATGCGGGCGCCGATCCACTCGGCGACGGGGGCCACTCCGTTCTCCGCGACGAGAGAGGTGAAGACGACGGGCAGCTCGCCGCGTTGCGCCTTGGCGTCGCGGGCCATCCGGCCGAGGTCGGAACCGACGTAGGGGGCGAGGTCGGTCTTGTTGACCACGAGCAGGTCGGCGGTGGTCACACCCGGGCCGCCCTTGCGCGGGATGTCGTCGCCGCCGGCCACGTCGATGACGAAGATCTGGGCGTCCACCAGGCCCTTGGAGAAGGTCGCGGTGAGGTTGTCGCCGCCGGACTCGACGAGCACGAGGTCGAGCGGGCCGAGACGTTCCTCCAGCTCCTCGACGGCCTCGAGGTTGGCGGAGATGTCGTCGCGGATCGCGGTGTGCGGGCAGGCGCCCGTCTCCACGGCCGTGATCCGCTCGGGCGGCAGGACGGCGTTGCGGAGCAGGAAGTCGGCGTCCTCGCGGGTGTAGATGTCGTTGGTGACGACGGCGAGGGACAGCCGGTCGCGCAGCGCCCGGCACAGGGCGGCCACCGTGGCCGTCTTGCCGGAGCCGACGGGGCCCCCGAGCCCCACGCGCAGCGCGCGGCGGCTGCCGTCGAGACGGGTGGCGGGCGTGGTGTACGCGTGGCGCTCGGGGAACTCGCGGTCGTGGTGGTCGTGGTCGAGGTGCATGGCGGCGTCCTAGGAGGCGAAGAGGCGTACGGGCCAGGTGGCGTGCTGCTCGGCGTACACGTCCAGCAGGGGCGCGCTCGCGGCGGGCAGCGCGCCGGTGCCCTCGGTCAGGGCGGCCCGCGCCGCGGCGCCGGCCTGCCGTGCGACCTCGTCCAGGTCGGGGGCGAGCCGGGCGAGCACGGCGGTGACGGCGAACGGGTCGAGACTCAGCAGGCGTACGGCGGCGGTCGCCGGGCCGGTCACGGACTCGTAGGCCGCCGCGTGGGCGGCGTCCAGCGGAGTGAGGCCCGCGCCGCGGGCGGTCAGGCCGAGGACGACGGGCTGGTGGGCGCCCCGGGGCCGGGCGGCGGCGAGCGCGTCGAGGGCGTCCGACGGCCAGGCCGCGCGGGCGGCCCGGGTGAGTTGCCGGCCGAGCCGGCGCGCGGTGGCGCGCAGCGCGGGCGAGGGGGTCCGCGCGTCGGCGGCCTCGTCCAGCGCGAGCGGGTCGAGGCCGGCGGCCGCGGCGGCGGCCAGTGCCGCCGCGACCAGTCCTGAGGTGTGCAGCCGGCCTCGGCAGAAGGACTCCAGCGTGGCGGGGCAGCGGATGCGCCCCGCCTTGACGGCCGCCTCCGCGCCACCGGAGTGGGCGTGCCCGCCGGCGGGGAAGCGGCCGTCGGCCAGCACCAGCAGGGCGGCCCGGGTCGCGGTGGCGACGGCACCGGGCGCCGTCGCCTGGGTCGTGGTCGTGGTCGTGGTCATGGCAGCCGTGCTCAGAACAGGAAGTAGCGCTGGGCCATGGGGAGTTCCGTGGCCGGGGCGGGCTCGACGACGTCGCCGTCGATGCGGACGGTGAAGGTGTCGGGGTCGACCTCGACCCGGGGCATGGCGTCGTTCTCGCGCATGTCGGCCTTGGTGATCCGCCGCGTGTTGCGGATGGCGACGAACTCCTTGGACAGGCCCAGCCGTTCCGGCAGGCCGTCCTCCAGCGCGATGCCGGTGGCGAAGTTGACGGAGTTCAGGCCGGGCGCCCGGCCGAGCGCCCCGAACATCGGCCGGGGCAGGACGGGTTGGGGGGTCGGGATGGAGGCGTTGGCGTCACCCATCTGCGCGTAGGCGATCTGGCCGCCCTTGATCACCAGTTGGGGCTTGACGCCGAAGAACGCGGGGTCCCACAGGACGAGGTCGGCGAGCTTGCCGGGTTCGACGGAGCCGATCTCGCCGTCGAGGCCCTGGGCGACCGCCGGGTTGATCGTGTATTTGGCGACATAGCGACGCGCGCGGAGGTTGTCGGCCCGTCCGTCACCGGGCAGCGCGCCGCGCCGCTTCTTCATCACGTGCGCGGTCTGCCAGGTCCGCAGTACGACCTCGCCGACCCGGCCCATCGCCTGCGAGTCCGAGGAGATGATCGAGATCGCGCCCATGTCGTGCAGGAAGTCCTCGGCCGCGATGGTGCCGGGCCGGATCCGGGACTCGGCGAAGGCCAGGTCCTCCGGCACGGAGGGGTTGAGGTGGTGGCAGACCATCAGCATGTCGAGGTGTTCCTCGACGGTGTTGACGGTGTGCGGCCGGGTCGGGTTCGTCGACGAGGGCAGGACGTTGGGGTGCGCCACCACCGTCATGATGTCCGGCGCGTGACCGCCGCCCGCTCCCTCGGTGTGGTACGCGTGGATGCCGCGCCCGGCGATCGCGGCGAGGGTGTCCTCGACGAAACCGGCCTCGTTGAGCGTGTCGGTGTGGAGCGCGAGCTGTGCGCCGGTGGCCTCGCACACCGTGAGGCAGGCGTCGATCGCGGCAGGCGTGGCGCCCCAGTCCTCGTGGATCTTGAAGCCGAGCGCCCCGCCGCGCAGCTGCGAGTGCATCGCCTCGTGCGAGACGGTGTTCCCCTTGCCCAGCAGGCCGATGTTGACCGGGTAGTGCTCCAGCGCGGCGAACATCCGGGCCAGATGCCAGGGTCCCGGGGTGATCGTGGTGGCCTTGGTGCCCTCGGCGGGGCCGGTGCCGCCGCCGACGAGGGTGGTGATCCCCGACGCCAGAGCCTCGTCGGCGATCGTCGGGGAGATGAAGTGGACGTGCGCGTCGATGGCGCCCGCGGTCACGATTTTGCCGTTGCCGGCGATGACCTCGGTCTCCGGGCCGATGACCAGGTCCGGGTGCACCCCGTCCATGGTCTCGGGGTTGCCCGCCTTGCCGATCGCGGCGATGCGGCCGTCCCGGATGCCGATGTCGGCCTTGACCACACCCCAGTGGTCGAGGATCACCGCGCCGGTGACGACGGTGTCGGGGGTGCCCTCGGCGCGGGTGGCCCGGGACTGCCCCATCGACTCGCGGATCACCTTGCCGCCGCCGAAGACGACCTCGTCCCCGGAGTTGCCGGGACCGCCGGACAGGTCCTTCTCCACCTCGACGAGCAGGTCGGTGTCGGCGAGTCGTATACGGTCACCGGTGGTCGGGCCGAACAGGTCCGCGTAGACGGCGCGGGAGATCTCAGCCATCGAGGGCACCTCCGGTCTCTCCGCGCAGCCCCTCGACCACGCGCGCGCCGCCGATCGGCACGAGGTCCACCTCGACGGGGATGCCCGGCTCGAAGCGGACCGCGGTACCGGCCGCGACCGACAGCCGCTTGCCCCGGGCGGCGGCGCGGTCGAAGCGGAGGCCGGGATTGGCCTCGGCGAAGTGGTAGTGGGAGCCGACCTGGACCGGGCGGTCCGCGGCGTTGAGCACGACCAGCCGGGTGACCGGCCGGCCCGCGTTGAGCTCGACCGGTTCGTCGCCGTACAGGATCTCTCCGGGAATCACGCGGGCCCCTATGCGATCGGCTCGTGGACGGTGACGAGCTTGGTGCCGTCCGGGAAGGTGGCCTCGACCTGGACGTCGTGGATCATCTCGGGCACGCCGTCCATGACGTCGGCACGGGAGAGGACCTTGCGGCCGGAGGCCATGAGGTCGGCGACGGTCCGGCCGTCGCGGGCGCCCTCCAGGATGTGAGAGGTGATCAGGGCGATGGCCTCGGGATGGTTCAGCCGGAGGCCCCGGGCCCGCCTCTTCTCCGCCACGTCGGCGGCGACATGGATGAGCAGGCGTTCCTGCTCATGAGGGGTCAGTTGCATGGCCACACCTCGCAGTCGTCCCGGGTGAGCGGGTCCGCAGGGCGTCCTGACCTGCGACTCCGTTCTCCGTCTGCCGGAAGTCGCAGGCTAGTTCGGCGGCGTTTCGTCCGCGTTAACTCGCCGCCCCGGATCGGAAGCCCGTCAGCGCGGGGGATCGGGTATGGGCGCCCTGCTCCGGCCCGCCGCCCCGGCAGCATGCCACGGGGGCGCGGGCCCTCGATGCGCGACACGAGCGGGCGCCCGGCGCGACGGCCGCTCAGGCTCCGTCGTGGCGCGCGTTCGTCGTGCCGCGGTGCTCGGCCGCGATGCCGAAGCGGCGCCGTTCGCCCGTGGCGGACACCGTGGGCCGCACCGAGGAGACCGTACTGACCACGGCCTCGTCCGCGGCCTCGTCGAGTTCCTGGAGTCGTTGCAGGTCAGCGGCGGAGACAAGGGCGACGAGCGGCTTGCCGTGACGCGTTACGACCACGCGTTCACCGCCGTACACGACGCGGTTGATGAGCTCGGCGAGCTCCGCTCTCGCTTGTGTCACGGGGACTTCATGGGCCATGCTCCCCATCATAACGGGATGTACGTCCTGTACATTTTTTACAGAGACGGGGACCCGTGCCCCGACGGAGGTGCCGCCATGCTTCGACCGACCGCCCGCCACGTCCTGCCCGAGTTCACCGAGCGCACCAGTGAGGGTGTGCACTCCCTGGATCCGTACTCCAAGCTGCTCCGGGAACGGATCGTGCTGCTGGGCACGCCCATCGACGACACGTCCGCCAACGACGTCATCGCCCAGCTGATCCACCTCGAGAGCGCCGCCCCGGAGCAGGACATCTCGCTCTACATCAACTCCCCCGGCGGGTCGCTCACCGCCATGACGGCGATCTACGACACCATGCAGTTCGTCAACTGCGACGTCTCGACCGTGTGCGTCGGCCAGGCCGCGTCGGCCGCGGCCGTGCTACTGGCGGCCGGGACTCCGGGCAAGCGGCTGGCGACTCCCCACTCGCGGGTACTGATCCATCAGCCCTCCTTCCCGGAGGCCGTCCAGGGCACCACCGCCGACCTCGAAATCCAGGCCAGGGAACTACTGCGCAGTCGTGACCAGTTGGAGGAACTGCTGGTTCGGCACACCGGACGGGACGCGGAGCGGATCCGGGCCGACATCGAGCGCGACATGATCCTCGACGCCCCGTCCGCGCTCGCGTACGGACTGGTGGACCGGCTCACCGTCAGCCGCAAGGGCGACGGCGGGACCGGCCCGCGCGCCGTGCGGTGACCGGCCGTGCTGCCCGAACTGCCGCCGCTGCCCGCCCTGACCCGCGCGGAGGGCGAACTCATCGACACATATCTGGAGGTCGTGGATCTGCTGGGGAGGATCAACCCCGCCCGCGTCCGGGACACCTACGGCGCGCTGCGGGCCGCCCAGGCCCTGGCGGGACGCGCGGCGGAGCTGCGCGACGCGCTGACCACGATGCACCTGCGGGGGGAGAGCGAGCTGCACACCACGACGATCGAGCGCGCCCTGCGCGTGCTCGACGGGGAGCGGCGTACCCGGCTGGTCACCCTGCCCCTTCCACCGTCGCACTGACGGACCGTCATCTTGAGTCGACGTCAGATCGGGTCATCCACCGGTCTGTCACGCGGCGCCACAGGCTCGACACGAAGTAGCACCGAATGGACTCGCCCGATCGTTGTACGTCACGTCGACACGCGAACGGTCCCGACTTGCGCGCTTCGGCCGCACACAACCGGAATCTGACGCTCCATCGCAGGTGTTCGACTGGTTTCGAGTCGTCAGACGGCACTCCTGAGACCCGAGTCCACCCGAATAGGTGAGTCGTGAAGAGACTCACATTCGACCGGATGAGCTATGTCCTGACCAGTTCTGTGAGTAACCATCCCTTCGACGACAAGCCCCCGTCATCCGGCGGGGCGGTCCGCGCGGACGCCGAGTCCTGCCGCCGTCGCGGACGCCAGGTCGACACCGAACGCAACGGCAGGAGCGGAGGACCCGAGTACGACGGGACCGGCCCACGGGCCGATTCCTTGGGGTGAAGCCGCACCAGCGGCCGGGCATCTTCGCCTGCCCGAACCCGACAGGTCATCCTTCGCAGGCGGACGACGAAGGGTTTGCGCATGATCGCGCCATCAGCCATGTCCGCGGTTCTCTCCCGGCTCGGGGCGGTCTCCGCCCTCACGGCGGCCGCCGTCGCCGGTCCCGCGGTCCTGCCGGACATGGCCCAGCACGCCGAAGCCGTGACGATCCGGGCCAAGGCACTGAAGGTCGCGGCGTCGAAGAAGGGCTCCCCCTACCGGTACGGGGCCACCGGCCCCCGCAGTTTCGACTGCTCCGGCCTGACGCTCTACTCCTTCAAGAAGGTGGGCAGGAAACTGCCCCGCACCGCCGCCGCGCAGTACAACAGCACACGCCACATCCACCGTTCCGACCGCACCCGCGGTGACCTGGTGTTCTTCCACTACGGGAGCAGCATCTACCACGTCGGGATATACGCGGGGCACGGGCGGATCTGGCACTCCCCCAAACCCGGCGGCCGGGTGCGGCTGGAGAAGATCTGGACCCGCAGCGTCTGGTACGGCCGTGTGAAGTGACCCGGCGCCGCGGGGTCCCGGGCCGCCCACCCGGGGGCCCCGCGGCGTACCGGCCCGGCTAGCGTGGGGCCATGACGCTGCAGCAGTTGCTCGCCGATGCCGCCAAGGGCGTCCTCCCGCCCGCCGACGGCTCGGTGACGATCGTGCCGCAGCCCTCGGCACGCGACGCGGGCGTCCTGGCCTTCACGGCGCATTCCGTGGTCTTCGCCGACGCCGACCCCGGGCGCATCCGGGAGCTGCTCCCGCCCGGCGACCTGTCGGCACCGCTCAACCCGCCGTTCCTGACCGCCCTGTGCGGGCTGCTCGGGCGCCGGGTGAACAACATCGACCTGCTGGCGACGGCCACCGCCCTGCCCGGCCCGCCGGCCGGACCCCCGCTCGCCCTGCGGGAGACCACCGGCCGCGAGCATCCCCGCGCCGCGCGGGCGCTGCGGCACCGGGACGAGGTACGCGTGTGGACGGTCCCGGGCGGCACGGTGCTCATCGGGCGCGGAGTGGCGGGCCGGTGGGAGATGGCCGTCGAGGTCGAGCCCGCGGCACGCGGCGCCGGGCTCGGCCGCCGGCTGGCCTTGGAGGCGCGCCGTCTGGTGCCGGGCGGCGAGACGCTGTGGGCGCAGATCGCCCCGGGCAACGCGGCGAGCGTACGGGCACTGCTGGCGGCCGGCTTCACGCCCGTCGGCGCCGAGGCGCTGCTGGTGCCCGCACACGACTGAGCGCCTCAGGGCCGGGCACCGGCCGGCAGCTCCGCGCCCAGGGCCGCCCGCATGCCGCCGCCGGCGCCCTGGTCAGTGCGGGGCTCGGGTGGGTCTGGTGCCCAGGATGACGGCGGAGTCCCCGGTGGTGCCCCTCGGGGCGCGGCGTTCACTCCACCGGGGCGGCAGCCGCCACCCACGGCAGGGTGATCCAGACGGTCTTGCCGCCATCGACGGTGGGCGTGACATGGAGCCGGCCCCCGGCCTCGGCCGTGAGATGACGGATGATCACCATGCCGCGGCCGTTGTCCTGCTGGACGGCGGCCGGCAGCCGCTGGGGCCAGCGGGGGTGGCTGTCGGTGACCCCGATCCGCAACTGCTCGTCGCGGTCGAGCCGGACGTCGAGGGTGAAGGTGGGCGACTGGCCGAGGGTGTGCAGCACGGCGTTGGTGGCGAGTTCGGAGACGATCAGCCGGACGGCGTCGGCGGGCGACGAGTCCTCCGTCATCCCCCACTCCGCCAACAGGTCGCGCACATAACGACGGGCCGTGGGTACCGAGGCAGGGTCGCTCGGCAGGGTGACGGATGCTTCCTGGTGGTCTGCCATGGCGACGCTGTCCCTTTCCCGCCGTGACCGGGACTCCGGCGCGCGCCTGTCCGGGCCGCGCGCCCGGCCGCCGGCGGCCCGTACTTCCCATACGGGCCCACCGGCTTCCACGCGCCAGAGTGCCACTCATCGTGCCGTTAAACAGGTGCCACCACAGCTATATGCATATATCTGTCGCTCAAAGCGGTGAACTCTGCTACGAGAGAACGTATTTGCGCGGCAGACTTCGCCCGGGGACCGGCGAGGGCTGCCGGGGAACCAGGAGGTACACAGTCATGCAGCAGGTGCCGGCGGTCCGCCGCCGCAAGATCGGCTCCGAATTGCGCCGTCTCAGGGACACGGCCGGACTGACGAGCGGCGAGGTCGCCCTCCGGGTGGGCTGGCATCAGTCCAAGGTGAGCCGCATCGAGACGGGTCGCAGCGGCGTGCGCCCGGAGGACGTGACCGCGTTGCTGGACGCGTACGGCGTCCGCGATCAGCGACTGCGCGACATGCTGGCGGCGCTGGCCGGCGGCGAGGGCGTCCGGCGCGGCTGGTGGCACGAGTACCGCGAGGAACTGCCCTCCACCTACCGGGACTTCATCAGTCTGGAGACCGACGCCTGCCGCGCCCGCACCCTGGAGACCACCGTCGTGCCGGGGCTGCTGCAGACCCCGGACTACGCCCGTGAGCTGACCCGTTCGGTGCTGCCCCAGCTGGGTCCGCGGCAGATCGCGACGCTGGTGGACGTCCGCATGACGCGTCAGGCGGTGTTGCGGGCGTCGCCGCCGCTGGAGCTGTGGGCGGTGCTCGACGAGGCGGTGCTGCGGCGCAGGGTGGGGGGCCCGGAAGTGATGGCGGCGCAATTAAGCCATCTTGTGGAGCTCGGTTCCCTGCCTCATGTGCATCTGCAGGTACTGCCTTTCTCGGCCGGGGGCCATATCGGCGTCACGGGGCCTTTCGTCATCTTCTCGTTTCCGCGCATTGCTGATCTGGATGTTGTCGTTCTCGACCAGTTGACGAGTAGTCTCTATCTGGATCAGGAAGAGGACATCAGGGCGTACGGTGCTGCCTTCAATCGATTGCGCTCCCATGCCCTGTCGAGTGAACAGTCGCTGTCCTTCATCACCGGTATCGGCAAAGGCGCGTAAGGAGGCACACCCCCATGTCCAGCGCACTGCCTCAGTACGTTTCCTCCAGTGCGTCCCTCTTCGGCGTGAATTGGCGACGCAGCAGCTACAGCACGGCGGCGAACAACTGTGTCGAGACGGCACTCGTCCCCTCGGGGCCGCTCTCGGGACAGCTCGCCGTCCGCGACTCCAAGGATGTGCGCGGCCCGGCCCTGCTCTTCTCCCCCACCGAATGGAACGCGTTCCTGACCGCCGTGCGGACGGGAACCCTCACCGAACGCCCCTGAGCTCAGCGGCGTGGCGGCGCCGTACGGACGATCGTCCCGACGGCGTCGCCGATCTCCCGGTCCGTCAGGTCGGCGCGCGCGGTGAGCCGCAGGCGGGAGATCCCGTCCGGCACCGACGGCGGCCGGAAACAGCCGACGGCGAGCCCCGCCTCCCGGCAGTCCGCGGCCCACTGGACCGCCGCCTCCGGCGAGGGCGCCCGCACCGACACCACGCACGCGTCCGGCGCGGTGGCGTCCAGCCCCGCGGCCGCCAGCCGTTTGTGGAGTTCACCGGCCACCTCCCGGGCCCGCCCGGCGCGGTCCGGCTCCCGGCGCAGCAGCCGCAGCGCCCCCAGCGCGGCACCCGTGGCGGCGGGCGCGAGGCCGGTGTCGAAGATGAACGTCCGCGCCGCGTTGACCAGATGCCCGATGACCCGGGCCGGGCCGAGCACCACGCCGCCCTGGCTGCCCAGCGCCTTGGACAGCGTGGCCGTGCACACCAGCCCCGGCGCCCCCGCGAGCCCTGCGGCCGCCGCCGCTCCCCGGCCGCCGTCACCGAGGACGCCGAGCCCGTGCGCGTCGTCGACCAGCAGTGCGGCCCCCGCCTCGGCGCACGCCGCCGCCAGTTCACCGAGCGGTGCCGCGTCGCCGTCCACCGAGAAGACCGAGTCGGTGACGGCCACGGCCGGCCCGTCGTGCCCGGACAGCGCCTTGCGCACGGCGCCCAGGTCGGCGTGGGGGACGACCTCGGTGGCCGCCCGGGAGAGCCGGCAGCCGTCGATGAGCGAGGCGTGGTTGCCCGCGTCGGAGACGATCAGGGTGCCGGGCTCGGTGGTCAGCGCGGTCACCGCGGCGAGGTTGGCGGCGTACCCCGAGGCGAGGACCAAAGCCGCCTCGAAGCCGCAGAAGGCGGCCAGTTCGGCCTCCAGTTCCGCGTGCAGTTCGGTGCTGCCGGTGACGAGCCGCGAACCGGTGGACCCGGCACCCCAGCGCAGGCAGGCGTCGGCACCCGCACGGGTGACCTCCGGGTGCCGGGCCAGGCCCAGGTAGTCGTTGGAGGCGAGGTCGAGCAGGGCCGAGTCCGAGGGCCGGGGCCGCAGGGTGCGTACCAGCCCCGCCGCGTCGCGCCGTTCGGCGTGCGCGTCGATCCAGTCGAACGGGTCGCGGGCCATGGTCGTCCCCGGGGTCGGTGTCGGATGTCCTCAGCACCGTAGTCTGCCTCGCCGCTTCGCACGGTGTGGTGATCCACACACCCTGCGCGAGCGGTCTTGTGGGGTGCCTCATTGGCTCACGGTCGCCGTGTGCGTCAGGATCGCCGCATGGATCTGCTCAATGGGTTGGTGGAGAAGGGGCTGCGCCGTGAGCTGCCCACGCGCGAGGAGGCCCTCGCCGTGCTGGCCGGCTCCGACGACGAGCTGCTCGACGTGGTGGCCGCGGCCGGCAAGGTGCGCCGCGCCTGGTTCGGCCGCCGGGTGAAGCTGAACTACCTGGTCAATCTCAAGTCGGGGCTGTGCCCCGAGGACTGCTCGTACTGCTCGCAGCGGCTCGGTTCGGAGGCCGGCGTCCTCAAGTACACCTGGCTGAAGCCCGAACAGGCGGCGGCCGCCGCGGCGGCGGGGGTCGCCGGCGGTGCCAAGCGGGTGTGCCTGGTGGCCAGCGGACGCGGCCCGACCGACCGCGACGTGGACCGGGTCTCGAAGACCATCGAGGCCATCAAGGACCAGAACGAGGGCGTGGAGGTCTGCGCCTGCCTCGGCCTGCTCTCCGAGGGACAGGCGGGCCGGCTGCGCGGCGCGGGCGCCGACGCGTACAACCACAATCTCAACACCTCCGAGGCGGTCTACGGGGACATCACCACCACGCACACCTACGCCGACCGCGTCGACACGGTGCAACAGGCCCAGGCCGCGGGCCTGTCCGCCTGCTCCGGCCTGATCGCGGGCATGGGCGAGAGCGACGAGGACCTGGTCGACGTCGTGTTCGCCCTGCGGGAGCTGGACCCGGACTCGGTGCCCGTCAACTTCCTCATCCCCTTCGAGGGCACACCGCTGGCCGATGAGTGGAACCTCACCCCGCAGCGGTGCCTGCGCATCCTGGCGATGGTGCGCTTCGTCTGCCCCGACGTGGAGGTCCGTATCGCGGGCGGCCGCGAGGTGCACCTGCGCACCCTGCAGCCGCTGGCGCTGCACCTGGCCAACTCCATCTTCCTGGGCGACTACCTCACCAGTGAGGGCCAGGCCGGCAAGGCCGACCTCGACATGATCGCGGACGCCGGCTTCGAGGTGGAGGGCGCCGGCACGGTCACGCTCCCCGAGCACCGGGCCGACGTCGCGGACGCCGTGGCGGCCGCGGGATGCGGCTCGCACACCGGCGGCTGCGGCTCGCACGGAGCCGGGGACGGCGGCGGCTGCGGGCCCTGCGGCGGCCACACCGCGTCCGCCCCGGTCCCGGCGGGCACTGCGATCCCGGCGGCCGCGTCGGCCACGGCGGGTGCCGCGCGTACGGACCTGGTGGCGGTGCGCCGCCGCGGCGCCGGGACGGACCTGCCGCCCAATGCCTGATCCGCTCACCCCGGCAGAGCTCCTGGCGCTGGACCGGGAGCACGTCTGGCATCCGTACGGGCCCATGCCGGGCCGCCAGGAACCCCTGGTCGTCGAGTCCGCGGCCGGGGTCCGGCTGCGGCTCGCCGAACCGGTCGAGGGGAGGACCGAACTCGTCGACGGCATGTCCTCGTGGTGGTCGGCGATCCACGGCTACAACCACCCGGTGCTCAACGAGGCGGCGCGCGGCCAGTTGGACCGCATGAGCCACGTCATGTTCGGCGGGCTCACGCACGAGCCCGCCGTCCGGCTCGCCGCCCGCCTAGTGGAGATCACCCCGGAGCCGCTGCGGCACGTCTTCCTCGCCGACTCCGGCTCCGTGTCGGTCGAGGTCGCCGTCAAGATGTGCCTGCAGTACTGGCGCTCCCTCGGGCGGCCGGCCAAGCAGCGCCTGATGACCTGGCGCGGCGGCTACCACGGCGACACCTGGCAGCCGATGTCCGTGTGCGACCCCGAGGGGGGCATGCACGGGCTGTGGTCCGGGGTGCTGCCCCGTCAGGTCTTCGCCGACGCCCCACCGGCCGCCTACGAGGAGGCGTACGCCGACCATCTGCGGGAGACCGTGGCCCGGCACGCGCACGAACTCGCCGCCGTCGTCGTGGAGCCCGTCGTGCAGGGCGCGGGCGGCATGTCCTTCCACTCCCCCGCATATCTGCGGGTGCTGCGCGAGGCGTGCGACGAGCACGACGTCCTGCTCGTCTTCGACGAGATCGCCACCGGCTTCGGACGGACGGGCACGCTCTTCGCCGCCGAGCAGGCGGGCGTCTCCCCCGACGTCATGTGCGTCGGCAAGGCCCTGACGGGCGGCTATCTGACGATGGCCGCGACGCTGTGCACCGCGCGGGTCGCCGACGGCATCTCCCAGGGCGAGGTCCCCGTCCTCGCCCACGGGCCGACCTTCATGGGAAACCCGCTGGCCGCGGCCGTCGCCTGCGCCTCGATCGACCTGCTGCTCGGGCAGGACTGGGCACAGGAGGTCAAGCGCATCGGGGCCGGCCTGCGGGACGGGCTGGCACCCGCGGCCGCCCTTCCCGGGGTGCGGGACGTACGGGTTCTGGGCGCGATCGGGGTCGTCCAGCTCGGCGCCGCCCTGGGCCCGGACGCGATGGCGGCCGCCACACGGGCCGCCGTACGCGAGGGGGTATGGTTGCGGCCGTTCCGGGACTTGATCTACACGATGCCCCCCTACGTGACGGGGGACGAGGACGTCGCGCGCATCTGCGCGGCGGTGTGTGCGGCGGCGGAGGCGGCATGACGGTGTTGTTCGTGACCGGTACGGGCACGGAGATCGGCAAGACGGTGGTCACGGCCGCCATCGCGGCGACCTCGCTCACGGTGGGGTTCAGCGTGGCCTATCTCAAGCCCGCCCAGACCGGGATCGGCCCCGACGAGCCGGGCGACGCCGACGAGGTGTCGCGGCTGGTCGGGTTCGAGCTCACCGGCGTCGAGCTGGCCCGTTACCCCGACCCCCTGGCCCCGGCCACGGCGGCCCGGCGCGCCGGCCTGCCCACCGTGGGCCCCGCCGAGATCGCCGAGGCCGCCGCGAAGCTCGCCGCCGTCCACGACATCGTCCTGGTCGAGGGCGCGGGCGGACTCCTGGTCCGCTTCGACGAGGAGGGCTCGACGCTCGCGGACGCGGCGAAGATGCTGGGCTCGCCGGTCCTCGTCGTCACGCCGGCCGGGCTCGGCGCGCTCAACACGGCCGCCCTCACGGCCGACGCGCTGCGGGCCCGGGCGCTCTCGTGCGCCGGCTTCGTCATCGGCAGCTGGCCCGACAACCCGGACATGCCGGCCCGCAGCAACCTGGCCGACCTCCCCGCCTACACCCGCAACCCGCTGCTCGGTGCCGTCCCCGCGGGGGCCTCGGCGCTCACGCCGGACGCCTTCCGGCAGGCCGCACCGGGGTGGCTCGCGCCCCGCATCGGCGGCCTGTGGGACGCGGACGCCTTCACCGCGATCTGGACGTCCGTCATCTGACACCTCATCAGTACGGCGAGGAGACGCGCCGGCGGGGCCGCCCCGCGGCGGGAAATACGCGCCAGGAGGCATGGCGGCCCCGCCCCGGCGGCACACTCCGGAAGAGGGGGGCACGACGAGGCAAGGGGCCTGCCATGCCCATCCGTTCCAGCGTCACGCGCGAACCCGTCAGCCACCCGGTGTTCGCCCGCTTCTACGCCCGCTGCGCCCAGAGCGCCGAGAACCGCCTGGGCCTGGCGGAGCTGCGGAGGGAACTCCTGGCCGGACTGTCCGGCAGGGTGATCGAGATCGGCGCCGGCCCGGGGCTGAACTTCCGTCACTATCCGCACACGGTCGCCGAAGTGGTCGCCATCGAACCCGAACGGCGCCTGCGCCGGCTCGCCGTGGACGAGGCGCGGCACGCGCAGGTGCCGGTGGACGTGGTGCCGGGCGTGGCGGAGGCCCTGCCGGTCAAGACCGAGGGCTTCGACGCGGCGGTGTCCTCGCTGGTGATGTGCTCCGTGCGGGACCAGGCGCGGGCGCTCGGCGAGTTGCTGCGGGTGCTGCGGCCCGGCGGTGAACTGCGGCTGCTGGAGCACTGCCGGGCCCCGGGCCGCAGGGCGGCGGCGGTGCAGTGGGCGGCGGACCACACGCTCTGGCCTCTGCTCTTCGGGGGCTGCCGCACCGGACGTGACACGCCGGCGGCGGTGGCGGCGAGCGGCTTCGAACTGCTGGAACTGCGCCGTTTCCGCATCCCGGAGCGCGGACTGCCGCTTCCGAGCTCCCCGCACGTGCTGGCCGTGGCGCGCCGTCCGGACTGATCTTGCCGTTGTACCTACTGGTATGTACAGTCGGCGCGTGGACACCCCCGACCGGTTGATCGAGAGCACCCGCGAGCTGCTCTGGGAGCGCGGATACGTCGGCACCAGCCCCAAGGCCATCCAGCAGCGCTCCGGTGTCGGCCAGGGCAGCATGTACCACCACTTCTCCGGCAAGCCGGAGCTCGCCCTCGCCGCGGTGCGGCGTACCGCGATGGAGATGCGGGCCGCGGCCGAGGAGCAGTTGGCCGTGCCCGGTACGGCGGTCGAGCGGATCACCCGCTATCTGCGCCGCGAGCGGGAGGTGTTGCGCGGCTGCCCGGTGGGCGGGCTCACCCAGGACCCGGAGATCGTCTCCAGCCCGCTGCTGCGCGCGCCGGTGGACGAGACCTTCGAATGGCTGCGCGGCCGGCTCGCCGACGTCCTCGCCGACGGCCAGGCGAGCGGCGAACTCGCCCTCGGGCTCGACACCGACGACATCGCGGCGACCGTCGTCGCCGTGCTCCAGGGCGGCTACGTCCTCGCCCGCGCGGCCGGCTCGGCCGCCCCGTTCGACCAGGCCGTCAGCGGAGTGCTGGCGCTGCTGTCCCATCACGCCTAGGCCGCATCCGGGGGGAACCGTGTACGCGATGCAGTACGAGATCACTCTGCCCGCCGACTACGACATGAAGATCGTCCACGACCGTGTCGCGAACCGCGGCCATCTCACCGACGCCTACGAGGGCCTCGGCTTCAAGGCCTATCTCGTGCGGGAGCGCGGCAGTGACGGGTCGCCGGTCAACCAGTACGCGCCCTTCTACCTCTGGGGCGACACCGGCGGGATGAACCGCTTCCTGTGGGGCGGCGGCGGTTTCGGGGGGATCGTCGGCGACTTCGGCCGCCCGTCCGTGCACCACTGGACCGGTGCCGCCTTCCGGCCCGGTCCGGCGCACGGCTCCGCGCCCCGGGCGGCCACTCGCCTGCGTGAGCCCCTGCCGGCGGGCGCCGACCCGCGTGAGCCGGTGGCCCGTGCCCTGGAACGCTGGGAGGAGCGCGCGGCGGCCCCGGGCGTGCACGCGACCGTGCTCGCGGTCGACCCGCGGCACTGGGAGATCGTCCGCCTCACCCTGTGGGCGGACGCGGCGGCGGGCGACGACCCCGACCGCTACGCGCTCCTGCACCTGTCCACGCCGCACTGGGACGAACTCCCCGTCGGCCGGCGGTGGCCGTAGCCGCGGGTCCGGCGGCGCCGGGCACCCCCGTTCAGGCGCTCCAGCCGCGCAGTACCTCGGCGATCTCCAGCACGTCGGCAGTGCCGCCCTTGACCAGCCGGGCCAGTTCGCGCACCCGCTCCGGCGAGGTGGCGACCTTCAGCCCGCTCGCGACCAGATAGGCGTAGGCCACGGCCGAGGCGAACATGACGTTGGACCGCTCCAGGGCGGGGACGTGCACCAGCAACTGCATGAGGGACGCTGCGCACTCGTACGGGTCGCCGTACACGGGCACGCCGAATATCTCGGCCTGGTGCCGACTGACGGCGGCGACGAGCGCGCCCCAGTCGGCGACCTGGGGGTCACCGGGGGTGTTGTGCTCGGCGACCATGAGAAGCCAGGCGAGATCGATCCGCAGGGTCAACGACGGCCTTCGTGCTCCGCGCCGAACTCCTCGGCGAAGACGGACTCGTACTGCTTCATGAAATCGGCGGCCGCCTCGACGAAGGCGCGGCCGTTCTCGCCGGCGTCCTGCTGGACGAGTTCCTCTATGTAGCGGTTCACACTGATCCCCCGCTGCGCGGCCCGTTCCCGGGCGGTCGCGGCGGTGGTCTCGTCGACCCGCACGTTCAACTGGGTCTTGGCCATACCGCCAGGCTAGCGCTCAGGTGCTAGCAGCGACAAGTGACAAGTGCCCCTTACACGGACGATCCGGAGCCCGACCGCCGGACGATGCAGTCGGGCCCACGACGACCTACCCTCGCCCCATACGGTTGCGCGCACATCACGACGATGGGGGACAAACGTGTCGACACCGGCCACAACAGACCCGGAGGACGCCGTGGTGGGCGCCGAGGTCGCCGCCCGGGCCCTGGCGCTGACCAAGGCGTACGGTACGGGCGAGACCCGCGTGGTGGCACTGGACGCGGTGGACGTGGACATCGCACGGGGGCGGTTCACGGCGGTCATGGGGCCGTCGGGCTCCGGCAAGTCCACGCTGATGCACTGCCTGGCGGGGCTGGACTCCGTCACCTCCGGCCAGGTGTGGATCGGCGACACCGAGATCACGCGCCTGGGCGAACGGCAGCTGACGCGTCTGCGCCGGGACCAGGTCGGCTTCGTCTTCCAGGCCTTCAACCTGCTGCCGACACTGACCGCCGCGGAGAACATCACGCTGCCGATGGACATCGCCGGCCGCAAGCCCGACCAGGAGTGGCTGGACCGTGTCATCGACACCCTCGGCCTGCGCGACCGGCTCCGGCACCGCCCGTCGCAGTTGTCCGGCGGACAGCAGCAGCGCGTCGCGTGCGCCCGCGCGCTCGCGTCCCGCCCGCAGCTGATCTTCGCCGACGAACCCACCGGCAACCTGGACTCGCAGTCCGGTGCGGAGGTACTGCGCTTCCTGCGGGAGGCCGTGGACCGGTTGAGCCAGACGGTGGTGATGGTGACCCACGACCCCACCGCGGCCGCGCACTCGGACCTGGTGCTTTTCCTCAACGACGGGCGCATCGTCGACGAACTCTCCCAGCCCACGGCCGACGGCGTGCTGGAACGGCTCAAGCGCTTCGACGCGCTGCGGAAGCAGGGCTAGGCCCGTCCCGTGCTCCGGGCGACGCTGCGCAGCTTCCTGGCCCACAAGGGCCGGCTGCTGCTGTCCGCGCTCGCCGTCCTGCTGTCGGTGGCCTTCGTCACCGGCAGCATGATCTTCTCCGACACCGTCAACCACACGTTCGACCGGCTCTTCGCCTCGACGGCGGCCGATGTGACGGTGGGTCCGCCCGAGGCCTTCGCCGAGAACCAGAACTACGCCTCGGGGCAGGTGGGGACGCTTCCGGCGTCGCTGCTGACCCGGGTCAAAGCAGTGCCGGGGGTCGCCGGCGCGCGCATCGACGTCACCGTCCAGAACGTCACCGTCGTCGACGCCCGGAACCGCCCCGTCGGGCCGACGACCGGGGCACCGACCCTGGCCACCAACTGGTCCGGCGGCGCACGCAGTTCGGTGCGGCTGACGAGCGGCCACGCGCCGCACGGCGACCGCGAGGCGCTGATCGACGCCGACACCGCCGCGAACCGCGGGCTGCGGATCGGCGACACCCTGCGCGTGCTCGCGCAGCCGGGCGCCTTCCCCGTGCGGCTCGTCGGCATCGCCACGTTCACCACCACCAACCCCGGCGCGGCCCTGCTGTTCGTGGACACGCCCACCGCGCAGACCCGCCTCGTCGGCCGGGCCGGCGTCGCGACCTCGGTGCAGGCCGACGCCGCGCCCGGCGTGTCCGACGCGGTGCTGAAGCGGCGGATCGCCGCCGAACTGGGTCCCCGCTACACGTACACGACCCAGGCCGAGCAGGCGAAGTCGGCCGCCGAGTCACTGGCCACCGTCCTCGACGTGATCAAGTACGTGATGCTGGGCTTCGCCGGGGTCGCGGTCCTCGTCGGCGTCTTCCTGATCGTCAACACCTTCTCCATGCTCATCGCGCAGCGCACCCGCGAACTCGGGCTGCTGCGGGCGCTGGGCGCGGACCGGCGGCAGGTGCGGCGCTCGGTGCTGGTGGAGGCGGCGCTCCTCGGGCTGGCCGGCTCCACCGTGGGGCTGCTGTGCGGGATCGGGTTGGCGTCCGGGCTGATCCGGCTGCTGGGCGCGTTCGGCATGAACGTCGACGCCTCGCAGATGGTGCTGCGCGCGCTGGTACCGGTGGCGGCGTACGCGGTCGGGCTGGTGGTGACCCTCGTCGCGGCCTATCTGCCGGCGCGCCGGGCCTCGCGGGTCTCGCCCATGGCCGCGCTGGCCGACGTCGAGGTCACGGACGGCGACAGGTCGCTGCGCGGGCGGGCGATCGCGGGCGGGCTCCTCACGCTGCCGGCGGCGGGCGCGCTCGCGGGCGCCTCGGCCGCGGGGTCGATCGGTGCCGCCGCGTCCCTCCTGGGCCTGGGCATCGGGCTCTCGCTGATCGCCGCGGTGGTGGCGGGCCCCCTGCTGGTCCGCCCGGTCATCCGCGTGGTGGGCGGGGCGCTGCCGCGGGTGTTCGGCCCGGTGGGACGGATGAGCCAGCGCAACGCGCTGCGCAATCCGCGGCGTACGGGCGCGACGGCCTCGGCGCTCATGATCGGGCTCGCCCTGGTGACCGGCATGTCGATGGCGGGGACCTCGATGGCCAGCTCCTTCGACCACGAGATCGACAAGGCGCTCGGCGCCGACTTCGTGGTCCAGGGCGACCATTTCGCGCCCTTCTCCCCCGCCGTCGGCAATGCGGTGCGCAAGGTGCGGGGCGCCGGCCAGGTCGTCCCGATGCGCTACGTGCCGCTCCTCGTCACCCTGCCCGGCGGCCGCACGGTCAAGCTCACCGGCGCCGCCATCGGCCCCGGCGCCGACGATGTGCTCAACCTCGACTACGCCCGCGGCGACACCGCCCAGGCGCTCGCCCCGGACAGCGTCTCGCTCTCCCAGGAGTACGCGGCCCGGCACGGACTGCGGGTCGGCAGCAGGCTGCCCGTGCGGTTCGCCGACGCGCGCGGGGCCACGTTCACCCTGCGGGCCCTGACCACCAGCCAAAGCACCCTCTTCGGTGACGACGCCACCTTGACCATGGGCCTCGTCACCGCCGAGCGTCATCTGCCGCGGAGCCAGGACGCCGCGCTGTACGTCAACGCCGCACCCGGCACGGCAAAGGCGGCGCTCCGCGCCGGGCTGGAGAAGGCGCTGAGGCCCTATCCCCAGGTCGAGGTCCGCGACCAGGCCGACTACAAGAAGCTGGTGCGCACCCAGATCTCCGTGCTCCTCACCCTCGTCTACGCGCTGCTGGGGCTGGCGATCCTCATCGCGGTCCTCGGCGTCGTCAACACCCTCGCCCTGTCCGTGGTCGAGCGCACCCGCGAGATCGGCCTGCTGCGGGCCATCGGCCTGTCACGCCTCCAGCTCCGCCGCATGATCCGCCTGGAGTCGGTGGTGATCGCCGTCTTCGGCGCGGTGCTGGGCCTCGGTCTCGGGCTCGTGTGGGGGCTGGTGGCGCACGAGGTGCTCGCCCTGGAGGGCATCCGGGCGCTCACGATCCCCTGGACGACGGTCGGGGCGGTCATGGCAGGCTCGGTGGTCGTCGGCCTGGTCGCGGCCCTGCTGCCGGCGCTGCGCGCGTCGCGGATGAACGTGCTGGCGGCCATCGCGCACGAATGACGCCCGGGTGCTCGTCCAGCGGGTCGTGCCCACCGCCCCCCTCGTCGGCACCCCGGGCGGGATCGCCCCACCGCTGCCACGTGGCCGGGCTTCTAGAGCCCTTGCCAAGCGGGCTTGGCGGCGTATGTGGCGCGGAAGTAGTCGGCGAGCTTGAGATGGGACGCCGCCGCCTCGTCGACGACGACCGTGGCGTGCGGGTGCAGCTGCAGCGCCGAGGCCGGTACCAGCGCGGAGAGCGCCCCCTCGACCGCCAACGCCACGGCTTCGGCCTTGGCCTCGCCCGTGGCCAGGAGCACCAGGTGACGCGCGTCGAGGATGGTGCCGATGCCCTGGGTGATGACATGGTGAGGCACCGCGTCGGGGCTGTCGAAGAACCGGGCGTTGTCCTCCCGGGTCCGCCTCGTCAGGGTCTTGATCCGGGTACGGGAGGCGAACGAGGAGCAGGGCTCGTTGAAGCCGATGTGCCCGTCGGTGCCGATGCCGAGCAGCTGCAGGTCCACACCCCCGGCCTCGGCCAGCGCGCGGTCGTACTCAGCACAGGCGGCGGCAATGTCCTCGGCGGAGCCGTCGGGCCCCATGAAGGACTCCTCGGTCAGGCCGAGTGGCTCGACGACCTCACGGAGCACCACCGAGCGGTAGGACTCGGGGTGCCCTGCGGGCAGTCCGACGTACTCGTCGAGCTGGCATATCCGGGCCCGCGAAGCGTCCACGGTCGAGGCACGGACCTTGGCCGCCAGCGCCTGGTAGACAGGCAGCGGGCTTGATCCGGTGGCCACGCCGAGCAAGGCGTCGGGTTTGCGCCTCAGCAGGACGGCGATCGTCTCGGCGACGGTTTCGCCGCCCGCGACGGCATCCGGAACGATGACAACTTCCACGCTGGGCCTGCCGATCAAAAGAGGGTCACTAGCGGTATAGACCAATTTACCAAGGGCGCCGGCGTCCGTGCCCGGCTGGATGGCACAGGCGAGATCAGCAGGGACCGAACATCCGTCCGGGCCAACGGGAAGGCGGGCTGGACGGCCGCTGCGGCGTGGCCGGGAACGCCTCGGCTTCGGCTACGTCACCGTGCTGGAGCCCGCGATGGAGGACTTCGCCGAGGTGATCGCGGAACTGCGCCGGAACGATCCGTAAACCCCTCGACCTGCGCACCGCCGGCCTGCTTGGGTGGGGGCCGTGAACGATCTGCGGATACGCGGCGCCGCACCTGCCGACGCCGAAGCGGTACTGGCGTTCTGGAAGGACGCCGCCGAGGGCACCACCGTCAGCGACGATCTGGCCGGGGTGAGCGGCCTCATCGCCCGGGACCCCGAGGCGCTGCTCCTCGCCGAGCGCGGCGGGGAACTCGTCGGCACCGTCATCGCCGGATTCGACGGCTGGCGCTGCCACCTCTACCGCCTCGCCGTGCACCCTGGGCGGCGCCGCGAGGGCGTCGCCACCGCACTGCTGGCCGCGGCCGAGCGCCGCTTCGCCGCGCTCGGCGGCCGCCGCGGGGACGCCATGGTGCTCGTGCGCAACGAGCGGGCCCACCACGCCTGGCGGTCGGCGGGCTACCTGCCGAACGAGCAATGGCGGCGCTGGACCAAGCCGCTGGTCGACGTACGCCCGCCCGGCCCTCCGGCCGCCGGGTAGCGGGCCCGGTGTCGCCGGCGACGGCACGAGCACGCGACCGCTCCACCGACGGCAGCAAAATCGCGCGCGCCACCGCCCGCTGACCGATCATGGGATCGAGGTGTCCCGATGACCGAAGTGCTCCTGCTGGCCGTCGCGCTGCTGCTCACCCTTGCGTGCGCGGTCTTCGTCGCCGCGGAGTTCTCGCTGACCACCGTCGAGCGCACCGACCTGGAACGCGCCGCGCGGGCCGGTGAGCGGGGGGCGTCGGCCGCGCTGCGTGCCGTGCGCACCCTGACGCTGCAGTTGTCCGGGGCCCAGCTCGGGATCACCGTCACGGGCCTGGTGATCGGCATGCTCGCCGAGGGCTCCATCGCGAAGCTGCTGGCCGGGCCGCTGCGGGCGCTCGGAATGCCGCGGCCGGCGGCGGCGTCACTGGCGCTGGTCCTGGGCACGGCCGTCTCGACGGTCGTGCTGATGGTGGTCGGGGAGCTGGTCCCGAAGAACTGGGCGATCTCCAGCCCGTTGCCGGTCGCCAAGACGGTCGCCCCGGCGCAACGGGCGTTCACCGCCACCTTCGGGCCGCTCATCAGGCATCTGAACAACGCCGCGAACCGCATTCTGCGCCGCCTCGGGATGGAGCCCGCGGAAGAGCTCGTGTCCGCCCGCAGCCCGGAGGAGCTGGTCGCGCTGGCCCGGCACTCGGCACGGGCCGGCGCCCTGGAGGCGGACACCGCGGAACTGTTCGTCCGCACCCTGGGCCTGAAGGAACTGACCGCGGAGAACGTGATGACGCCCCGCGTCCAGGTGACCTCCCTGGACGAGCGCGCGAGCTGCCAGGACGTCGCCGACGCGACGCGGACGACCGGGCTGTCCCGTTTCCCCGTGCACCGGGGCGGCCTGGACGACGTGATCGGCATCGTCCACATCAAGGACGTGCTGGCCGTGCCGGCCGAGCGCCGGCCGGGTCATCCGCTGACCCCACTGCTGCGCGAACCGCTGCTGGTGCCCGAGTCGCTGACCGTGGACCGGCTGCTGGACCGGCTCTCCGGCGACACCGGCATGGCCGTGGTCATCGACGAGTACGGGGGCACGGCCGGCGTCGTCACCCTGGAGGACATCGTCGAGGAGGTCGTCGGCGAGGTGCGGGACGAGCACGACCCTCAGGAGACGCCCGATCTCGCCTTCATCCACCAGGACCGCACCGGCCGCCGCGTCTACGACGCCGACGGCGCCGCCCGCACCGACCAGCTGGCCGAGATCGGGCTGCGGGCGCCCGAGGGCCCGTACGAGACGCTGGCCGGCCTGATCGCGGAACGGCTCGGCCGGATCCCCGTCACCGGGGACATCGCCGAGGCCGCCGGGTGGGTGCTGGAGGTCACCGACGACTCCGGGCACCGGGCCGCGCATGTGCGGCTGATCTCGCCGCCGCCGGGCGAGGACGCGCCGACCGGTCCGGCGGCGGAGGACGGGACCGGCGACGGCGCGGCGGAGGTGCGATGACCTTCCTGCAGATCCTCGTCGGGCTGCTGACGCTGGTGGTGAACGCGTTCTTCGTCGGCGCCGAGTTCGCCATGATCTCCGTCCGGCGCAGTCAGATCGAGCCCCGCGCCGAGGCCGGGGAGCGCGGCGCGCGCCACGTCCTGTGGGGCCTGCAACACCTCTCGCCGCTGCTGGCCGCGGCGCAGCTGGGGATCACGCTGTGCACCCTGGTGCTCGGCATCGTGGCCGAGCCCGCGATCGAGCACCTGCTGGAGCCGCTCTTCCACGCGCTGCACGTCCCGGAGAACGCGATCCACGTGGCGTCCTTCGCCATCGCCCTGGCCCTGGCCACCTACGCGCACATGCTGCTGGGCGAGATGGTGCCCAAGAACATCGCGCTCGCCGCGCCCGAGCGCACCGCGCTGGCGCTCGGGCCGCCGCTGGTGACGCTGGCCCGGGCGCTGCGCCCGGTGATCTTCGCGATCAACGCGTTCGCGAACGGCCTGCTGAAGCTGCTGCGGGTGGAGCCGAAGGACGAGGTCGCCGCCGTGTTCTCCGACGACGAACTGGCGCGGATGGTCACCGACGCCGGGGCCGCCGGGCTGCTGGACGAACGGGCCGCGACCCGCCTGCAGGACGCCCTCGAACTGAGCCGGCGCCCGGTGGGCGAGGTCGTGGTGCCCGCGGACCGGGTGGTGACGGCGCACTCGGGCATCACCCCCGAGGGCCTGGAGCGGCTGAGCGCGCGATCGGGGTTCTCCCGCTTCCCCGTCACCGACGAATCCGGCCGCATCCTGGGCTACCTCCACGTCAAGGACGCCCTCGCCTCCGGCGTGGACCACCGCGACCTGCCGTTCCCGCGCGGCGCGCTGCGGCGCATCACCCGCGTGGGCGCGGCGACCCCGCTGGACGACGTCCTGGCCGCGATGCGGGCCAGCGGCGCGCATCTGGCGGCGGTGGTCGACGACGAGGGGCGCGGCATGGGTCTGGTGACCATGGAGGACGTGCTCAAGGAGCTGGTGGGGCGCACACCGGCCGCCTGAGGCACCCGCGAGGCCGCCCGGTAGGATCACGGCCGCCATGGAGATGAACGCCACCCACACCAGCTTCGTCGCGCTCGGCGACTCCTTCACCGAAGGCATGTCGGACGCGCTGCCCAACGGCACCTACCGCGGCTGGGCCGACCTCCTCGCGAGCCGGCTCGCCGCCCACAGCCCGGACTTCCGCTACGCCAATCTGGCCGTGCGCGGCAAGCTCATCCAGCAGATCGTCGACGAGCAGGTGGAGACCGCGGCCTCGATGGGCGCGGACCTGGTGACCCTGGTCGGCGGGCTGAACGACGTACTGCGGCCCAAGTGCGACGTCCCGCGGGTGTGCGCGCTCCTGGAGGAGGCCGTCGAGCGGCTGGCGCCGAACTGCCAGCAGCTCGTCCTCATGCGCAGCCCCGCCCGCCGGGGCCCGGTCGCGGTGCGCTTCCTGCCCCGCATGGAGGAGCTGTTCGGCTTCATCGACAAGCTGGCCGCCCGGCACGGAGCCCTCGTCGTGGACCTGTACGGCGCGGATGTGCTCGGTGACCCGCGGCTGTGGGCGGACGACCGGCTGCACCTGGACGAGGAGGGCCACCGCCGGGTCGCCGAGGCGGTCTGGCAGACCCTCGGCCACACCCCGGGGTTCGACTGGACCGAGGCCCTGCCCGCCGGCATGCCCCTGCCCTGGGCCGCCCGGCGCGCGTCCGACCTGCGCTTCACCCGGCAGCACCTGGTGCCGTGGATCGGCCGCCGGCTCACCGGGCGCTCCTCCGGCGACGGGCTGGCGCCCAAGCGGGCGGAGTTGCTGCCACTGCCTCCCGTGGAGGCCTGAGCCCGGGCCCCCGGGGCGGGGCCACGCGCTACGCGCATAGACCACACGGGACGCTGACCTGCGCGGACGCGCAGTAGAATCTCGCTACGTGACTTCCAAGCCCCGCATTCCCGACGTCCTGGCCGGCCGCTACGCCTCCGTGGAACTCGCCACCCTGTGGTCCCCCGAGCAGAAGGTGGTGCTGGAGCGCCGTCTGTGGCTGGCGGTGCTGCGGGCGCAGAAGGACCTCGGGATCGAGGTGCCGGACGAGGCGATCGCGGACTACGAGCGGGTGCTGGAGCAGGTGGACCTCGCGTCCATCGCGCAGCGCGAGAAGGTCACGCGGCACGACGTGAAGGCCCGTATCGAGGAGTTCAACGCGCTCGCGGGCCACGAGCAGGTCCACAAGGGCATGACCTCGCGCGACCTCACGGAGAACGTGGAGCAGCTGCAGATCCGGCTGTCGCTGGAGCTCGTGCGCGACCGCTCGGTGGCCGTGCTCGCCCGCCTGGGCCGGCTGGCCGCGGAGTACGGCGAGCTGGTCATGGCCGGGCGGTCCCACAACGTCGCCGCCCAGGCCACCACGCTCGGCAAGCGCTTCGCGACCGCCGCCGACGAGCTGCTGGTCGCCTTCGCCCGCGTCGAGGACCTGCTCGGCCGGTACCCGCTGCGCGGCATCAAGGGCCCGGTCGGCACCGCGCAGGACATGCTGGACCTGCTGGGCGGCGGATCCGAGGGCGAGGCCCGGCTCGCGGAGCTGGAGCGGCGGGTCGCGCAGCACCTGGGCTTCTCGCACGAGTTCACCTCGGTGGGCCAGGTCTATCCGCGCTCGCTGGACTACGACGCCGTCACCGCGCTGGTGCAGCTGGCCGCCGCGCCCTCGTCGCTGGCCAAGACGATCCGGCTGATGGCCGGCAACGAGCTGGTCACCGAGGGCTTCCAGCCCGGGCAGGTCGGTTCCTCGGCCATGCCGCACAAGATGAACACCCGCTCCTGCGAGCGCGTCAACGGCCTCGCCGTCGTCCTGCGGGGCTACGCCTCGATGGTCGGCGAGCTGGCCGGCGACCAGTGGAACGAGGGGGACGTCTCCTGCTCGGTGGTGCGGCGAGTGGCGGTGCCGGACGCGTTCTTCGCGCTGGACGGGCTGATGGAGACCTTCCTGACCGTGCTGGACGAGTTCGGCGCCTTCCCGGCCGTCATCGCCCGCGAGCTCGACCGCTACCTACCGTTCCTGGCGACCACGAAGGTGCTGATGGCCTCCGTCCGCGCCGGGGTCGGCCGCGAGGTCGCGCACGAGGTCATCAAGGAGCACGCGGTGGCGTCCGCGCTGGCGATGCGCGAGAAGGGGGCCGACCGCAACGAGCTGCTGGACCGGCTCGCCGAGGACGAGCGCATCCCGCTGGACCGCGCGCAGCTGGACGCACTGATGGCCGACCGGCTCTCCTTCACCGGTGCCGCGTCCGCGCAGGTCGCCGAGGTCGTCCGCCGCGTGCAGGAGGTCACGGAGCGTCATCCGCTGGCGGCCTCCTACCGGCCCGGGGCCATCCTCTGACCACGCACAGGCCCACGCACGACGAACTGGAGGCCGCCCGCGACCGCACCGTCCCGGATGTGATCGCGGACGGCCTGCGCGTGCTCTTCTGCGGCATCAACCCCGGGCTGATGTCCGCCGCCACCGGCCACCACTTCGCCCGTCCGGGCAACAGGTTCTGGCCGGTCCTGCACGGCTCCGGGTTCACCCCGCGCCGTCTGGACCCGTCCGAGCAGGCGGAGTTGCTGTCGTACGGGCTCGGGATCACCAATGTCGCGGCGCGGGCGTCGGCCCGGGCGGACGAGCTCAGCCGGGCCGAACTGGTCGAGGGCGGCGCGCTGTTGACCAAGCGGGTGCTTCTTCACCGGCCGCGTTGGCTGGCCGTGGTGGGCGTCACCGCCTACCGCGTCGCGTTCGCCGATCCGCGTGCCGTGATCGGTTCGCAGGAGCGGACGATCGGCGACACGCGGATCTGGGCGCTTCCCAATCCCAGCGGGCTCAACGCCGGATGGACGACCGAGGCGATGGTCGAGGAGTTCGGGCGCCTGCGGGCCGCGGCGGGCGACTGAGTCTCAGCAGCGCGGCTCAGCAGCGCGGCACCGGCTTGCTGTACGTGGTGCCGCTCGGGGTGGCCACGTAGTGGTCCGAGACGTAGTGGCCGTTGTCGAGCCGGTCCCAGATCTTCGTGGTGCCGACCGTGGAACCGCTCTTCTGGCACACCACCCAGGCCAGCGCCCCGTTCGGCGACTTGCCCCGCACGGCGAACGAGGCGCCGGGGCCGCTGCGTTCGGTCAGGCCGCCGCTCGCGGTGACCTGGTAGGGGTAGGCGCAGCGCGGGACGGGGGCGCTGTAGCCGGTGGACGAGGGCGTGCTCACATAGTGGTCGGTCACGTAGGTGCCGTCGCTGAGCTTGTCCCAGACCGTGGTGGCGCCGACCTTCGCGCCGGGCGTCTGGCAGACGACCTGGAGCGTGGAGCCGGAGGGGTGGGTCCGCACGACGGGGTGGCTGCCGGACGGCCCGGAGCGGGCGTTGAGCGCGCGGGGGCTGGTCACGGAGTAGGCGTGCGCGACGGTGGCGACCGGGGCGTCGAGGCGGTCGTTGTCGATGTTCACGGTGACGCCGCCGTAGGTCTCGTCGTGGCTGCCGCGGTACTGCTTGGCCCGCTGGTGGACGGCCCACTTGGTGTCCGCGACGCCGGCCCAGCCCTTGAGGGTGTCGGTACCGTCGTAGCGCGCGATCCACAGGGCGTCGGGACGGGCGTAGGAGGCCGAGGTGAAGACGTCGGACAGCTGCTGCGCCCCGAGATTGAGGTTCATGTAGACACCGGAGACGTAGCCGAGGCGGTGCAACTCCTTGGTCCAGGCGGACAGATAGCTCAGCACGGCGGTGCGGCATCCGGTGTCGGTCTGCGTGTAGTTCTCGATGTCGTTGTAGAAGGCGCTGCCGGGCCGCATGCCGAGCGCCTTGGCCGCGGCGATGGCGTCCCCGGCCGCGGCGATCCCCTGGGCGCGGGCGGTCGCGGCGGTACGGCTGATCTTCGCGTCGGTGGGACGTCCGCCGCACGGCGGCTGAAGGCCCTTGTGGATGGGCAGCAGACGCCACTTCAGCCGGGACACGGAGGTGACCCACGCTGCCGTCAGCTGCGGCTGCGCGCAGGTGCGGTTGACGCCGCTGATGTACACGCCGAGGGCGCGGTACGGAGAAGCGCTCCACGCCTGGATGGTCGTCAGCGGCGGGGCGGTGCAGGCGTCGAAGGCGAGTCCGGAGTAGCGGGTCGCGGTGGCTCCGGCCGGATAGCCGGCGCTGGTGGCGGGTTCGGCGACGGCGGCCGGGGCGAGCGCCAGAGCGGTGACGGCGGCGAGGACGCCGGCCGACGACGCGGCGAACAGACGTCGCAGGGCACGGTGGGGCGGGCGGTGAACGAAGCGGCGCGGGTGCGGCATGGTGGTCCCCCTGGGTGGCGCGACGCGGCGTCGGGCTCGGTGGGCGTCCGGCCGTCCGCCCGCCGGGACGACCGGCTCGCCGGACGGACTCCCCGGATCGGCTCCGGGACCCTCCGGACGCGTGCCGTCGCGCATGATCTCGCGTCAGACTGTCCTGCACGCAGCGTAATCGTCGGCTCACCCCGCCGTCGAGCACTGCGGGCAAGAAGCCGCGCTAAGGGACGAGATCCGTGCCGGCGACGGCGACGAGCAGATGGGGCGCGGCGTCGGCTATCGCTATCCAGTGCCCGCCGACCCGCCAGGTGAAGGCCTCGTCGGCGTGGCCGCTCAGGGCCGCGAGCGGCGCCGGGACGGGCTCGCCCAGCGCGGAACGCTCCAGGTAGGGCCCGAGGTCGACCGTCAACGGCGGCATGCCGTAACGGGTGGTGAGGGCCCCCACGAGGGACTCGCAGGCCGCCCCGACATCGTCCTCCCACTGCGGGAGCAGCCCCTCGTCGGGGTCGTGGCAGCCGTCCGAGGCGGCGAGGTCCGCGAGGTGGAATCCGGGGCCGCCCGCCGCGTCGAGGCGGGCGCGCAGCGCCTCCACGGCGGCGAGGTGACGTACGAGATCCATGGGAACAGTAAACTCCCCGGCTCTGACACTTGACGTCCTGTCACGGAAGCCACCGCCGGGCCACTCGCCGCGGACGGCCGGGACGGGTACGATCCGGCCAACACGCGCACAAGCTGGGAGGACGTACGTTGGGGCGGCTCACCGGCGGGGATCCGTCCCTGCTCCGGCGGATCAATTCCGCTGTGGTGCTGCACGCGCTGCGTGGCGCCCCCGGGCCGAGCCTGACCGAACTGGTGCACAGCACCGGGTTGTCGCGGCCGACGGTCGAGGGCGTCATCGAGGGTCTGATGGAGTCGGGCCTGGTGGTCGAGGCGCCGCAGGAGCCGGGGGACGCACGCAAACAGGGGCGGCCCGCGCGCAGGTTCCGGTTCCACGCCGAGGCGGGGCATCTGCTGGGCATCGAGATCGGGGCCCGCCAGGTTCGGGCACTGCTGTCGGATCTCAGCGGCCGGGTCCTGGGTTCCCTGGCGCACGACGTGGCCGACGCGACCCCCGCGGAGGAGCGGCTGGAGCGGGTCCGCGGCGCGGTCGCCGAACTGCTGCGCAAGGCGGGAGTGGCGCGCAGCACGCTGTGGGCGGTCGGCGTGGGCAGCCCGGGGATCGTGGAGACGGACGGCGCGGTGCGGCTGAGCACGGCCCTTCCGGGGTGGACGGGCCTGCCGCTGGGCGAGCGCCTGCGCCGGTCCTTCCGCTGCCCCGTGCTGGTGGAGAACGACGCGAACGCGGCGGCGGTGGCGGAGCACTGGAAAGGCGCGGCCGTCGGCACGGACGACGTCGTCTTCGTACTGGCCGGGCTCAGCCCGGGTGCCGGCTCGCTGATCGGCGGCCGGCTGCACCGGGGTTTCGGCGGGGCGGCCGGCGAGATCGGCGCCCTCCACCTGCTCGGCCGCGAGGCGACGCCGGAACGCCTGCTGTCGACGACCGGAACGCCGCTGCACCCGCTGGACGAGCCCGCGGTGGCCGAGGTCTTCGCGCTGGCCAAGGCGGGCGACCTGCAGGCCCGCGAGGCCTTCGACCGTTTCCTGCACCGCCTGGTGCACGACGTGGCGGCGCTCGTGCTGGCCATCGACCCCGAACTCGTGGTGATCGGCGGCTGGGCGGCTGGGCTGGACGGCGTGCTGGAGCCGCTGCGCGCCGAGTTGGCCCGATACTGCCTGCGGCCGCCCGAGGTGGCGCTGTCGGCACTGGGGCAGGAGGCGGTGGCGACCGGCGCGCTGCGGCTGGCCCTGGACCACGTCGAGGAGCAGCTTTTCGCGGTGGCGCGCACCTCCCGGCTCAATCGCTGAGCGACGACCGGGGGCCGGAGCTGTCCGACCGATTCGAAGCCGAT
Organism: Streptomyces sp. NPDC058691; assembly: GCF_042714775.1. Lineage (NCBI taxonomy): Bacteria > Bacillati > Actinomycetota > Actinomycetes > Kitasatosporales > Streptomycetaceae > Streptomyces > Streptomyces sp. NPDC058691. Next base: position 140,849 of record NZ_JBHXSO010000004.1, read on the forward strand.
TCGAAGCCGACTCGAGGACAATGCGGGGGCGATTCGAGGGCAATTCGGGGGAAAAATCATGACGCATCGGCCTGCCTGTTTTGCCGGTTTGTCCGACCAGCCGACGATCCCTGTCATCGGCAGTTGACGCCGCGCCGCGGTGGCGCGGCCGGTGGAAGGGCGTCCCGCGTGCGGCGAGCTGTGATCCTGGGTGTGTCCGTGGTCCTGGCGGCGGGGGCGCTTGCCGCGGCACCCGCCTCGGCCTACGTGCCCGGTCCTGTGGACGACCCGTTGCGGACGGCGGGTGTCGCCCTGGCCGCCGACGCCGCCGCGGACGCGGGAATCACCTTCGGCACCTGCCCCAAGGACAGCGGCCTGACCGCGCCGGTGCAGTGCGGCAAGGTCGCGGTGCCGGTGGACTACGCCGATCCGGGCGGCCGGCGGATCAATCTGCTGGTGAGCCGGCTGCGCGCCACCGGCCCGGCCTCCGGGCGGCAGGGCGCGCTGGTCTTCAACCCGGGCGGCCCGGGCTCCCCGGGGCTGTGGTTCCCCGCCGTCGGGCTGAAGAGCGCCGGCCCGGTGACCCGCAAGCTGTGGACGACGTCCGCCAAGACGTACGACCTGATCGGCTTCGACCCGCGCGGGGTCGGCCACTCGGCGCCCATCTCCTGTGTGCGCCCCGAGACCTACATCCACGCCCCCTCCCCCGACCCGCGCCACCCGTCACCGGCCACCAAGAACCGGGAGCGGACCAAGGCCCGCACCACCGCGGACGGCTGCCGAAAGCGCTCGGGGGCCATGCTCGACCACATGACGAGCGCGGACATGGCGCGCGACCTCGACGTCATCCGCGCCGCCCTGCACGAGACCCGGCTGAACTACTACGGCGTCTCCTACGGCACCTACCTGGGCGCGGTGTACGCGACGCTCTTCCCCCGCCATGTGCGCCGGATGGTGCTCGACAGCGTCGTCAACCCTGACCCGCAGGGTGTCTGGTACGGCGCCAACCTCAACCAGGACGTCGCCTTCGAGGGCCGCTGGGCCGACTGGCGTGCCTGGGCCGCCCGTTACGACTCCGTGTACAAGCTCGGCTCCACGGCCGCCCGGGTGCAGGCGTCGTTCGACCTCGCGATGCGGAAGCTGGCCAAGAAGCCCGCCGGAGGCTCGGTCGGCCCCGGCGAGCTGCACTCGGCCGCGGAGAACGCGGCCTACTACGACCAGCGTTGGGTGACCTTCGCCCACCAGCTGTCGCGCTATCTGCACGGCGACGACAAGCCCCTGGTCGCCGCGGAGGCGCCGGACCGGTCCGGGGCGAAGGCCGCGGAGAACGGCGACGCGGTCTACCTGGCGGTGCAGTGCTCGGATGCCGCCTGGCCGCGGGACTGGGGGGTCTGGGACCGGGACAACTCGCGGCTGGCGCTCCGGCACCCCTTCGAGACCTGGCCCAACGCCTGGATGAACCTGCCGTGCGCCACCTGGCCCGCACAGGCCGGCGAGCCGGTGGACGTCGGCGCCTGGGCCGCCGAACTGCCGCCCGTGCTCCTGGTGCAGTCCGAGCGGGACGCCGCCACGCCGTACGAAGGCGCACTGGAGCTGCACCGCAGGCTTCAGGGCTCGCGGCTGGTCACCGAGGTGGGGCGCGGTTCGCACGGCCTGGTCAGCATCTGGAACCCGTGCCTGGTCTCACGCGTCGACCGCTACCTGACGTCGGGCGACACAGGCGACGCGGACGTGCGCTGCGCGGGGCACCCGGTGCCCGTGCCGTCCGGCACGCTGGGCGCGAAGGACGCCAACACGGGCCGCTACTACTGAGCCGACGGGCCGCGGCCGTGCCTCAGGAGGCGGCCGCGTGCCGCTCGCTCTCGTGGTGGGTGATCTCCATGGCACCGCTGTCGCCGAAGGTGAGCCGGCAGGTGTCGGCCCGGTAGGTGGCGACCGCCACGGCGGCGACGCGGCCGCCGCAGAAGTACCGGGTGGTGACGACGAGGACGGGGGCGCCGGGCAGCCGGTCGAGCTGCTTGGCGTCCTCGGCGCGGGCGGAGCCCAGCTCCACCGCGCGGTCGTCGCCGTCGAGTTCCAGGGAGTGCAGTGCGCGCAGCACGGCCGGGGCGTGTCCGGCGGGCGTCAGGTCGTCGCCGAGGCCGGGGACGGAGGCCCGCGGCACGTACAGCAACTCGGTGGCGACGGACTGGCCGCCCATCGCGCGGACCCGGCGGACGGTGTGGACCGGCTCCTCCGCCGTGATGCCCAGCGCGGTGGCGACCGCGGCGGGCGCGGCGGCCTCGGCGCAGCCGACGGTGCGCCACGCGTCACCCGCGGCGCCCGGCCAGGTGCCGTGCGAGGGGCCGACGGAGACACCTACGCGCGGCGGCGCGACGGTGGTGCCGACGCCACGGCGGCGCTGCAGGCGGCCTTCCAGCTCCAGCTGCTCCAGCGCCTGGCGCAAGGTGGCCCTGGCGACGCCGAAGCGGGCGGCGAGGTCGCGCTCGTTCGGCAGGATCTCCCCCACCGCGAACTCCGAGTCGAGGGCGTCGACGAGCACGGTCTTGAGGTGCCAGTACTTGGGCTCCGGCACCTTCTCGAGCTGCGTGGTCCCCACCCTGTCCTCCGCAATCGGCCTGACCCCACCGGGGTTTGTTCAGCCTTGTTTCCGAACGGCTCTTTATTAAAGGTTCTTGCACTACTAGGGGACGATAGGGCCGCCCCTGCGGCCTGGTCAAGACCAATGCTCGCCGCCCGGTCGCGATCCGGCCGCGGTCGCCGCGCAGCGTTCACAAGGTGTTCGCGCCCGTCACGGGCCGTTCGCACGCTGGTAGCGTTCGTGATCGACACGGGGTACACGGACACACGGGTACACGGCCCGACGAGCGGGGGAGCGGTTCATGGCGGGCGTCACGCTGGTCACCGGCGGCGGGCGCGGCATCGGCGCCGCCGTGGCGCTGCGGCTGGCTCGGGACGGGCACGCCGTGGGCATCGGCTACGAGCGGGCGCGCGAGGCGGCCGAGGAGGTCGTCCGGAAGGTGCGCGAGGCGGGCGCCGAGTGCGTCGCCGTGCAGGCCGACACCAGTGACGAGGCCCAGGTGGAGCGGCTGTTCGACACCGTGCGGGAGCGGCTGGGCGCCATCACCGGGCTGGTCAACAACGCGGGCGTCACCGGGCCGCTCGGCCGCTTCACCGAGACGCCGGTGGAGGAGATCCGCCGGGTCGTCGACGTCAACGTGATGGGCGCGATCCTGTGCGCGCGCCGGGCCGCGCGGGAGATGTCCACGCGGTACGGGGGCGGAGGCGGCGCCATCGTCAACATCTCCTCGGGCGCCGCGACGCTGGGCAGCCCCGGGGAGTACGTGCACTACGCGGCCAGCAAGGCCGCCGTGGACGCGCTCACGGTGGGCCTGGCCAAGGAGCTCGCCCCGGACGGCGTGCGGGTCAACTCGGTGCAGCCCGGCATGATCGTGACCGGGATCCACGCGGCCATGGGCGACCCCGAGCGGCCGTGGCGGAACCCGGACCGCGTGCCCATGCGGCGGCCCGGGGAGCCGGAGGAGGTGGCCGGCGCGGTGGCGTGGCTGATGTCGCCCGAGGCGTCGTACACCACCGGCGCGGTGCTGCGCGTCACGGGCGGGCTGTAAGGACCGGCTGGACGGCTTAGGCGTCCGCCGCCGTCTCGGCCTCGATGGCGCGGATCACGTCGGACGCCAGCGCCGCGACCTCGGGGATGACGCCCGGGGTGGCGAGGGCGAGGTGGCACAGCGACCAAGTGAGCGTCACCACACGGGTTTTGCGGGCCTCCAGGGCGTCCAGGAGACGGCGGGAGACCAACTGCGCGGCGTCCTCGCGGGCCGCGGGGTCGACCCAGGCGGTGGCGACGATCGCGAGCGCGGCCGCCTCGCACACCCAGTCCTCGGCGTTGCCCAGCACGTCCGCCAGGAGCGCGCGGCGCCGGGACACCGCCCACGGCTCGTCGGTGCGGTGGTGGGCGAGCCCCAGGCACGCCCAGACCTGCGCGGCGCGGATCCACAGGTCGGGTGCCTGGGCCGCGAGCGCCCGGCCGAGCTCGTCCTCGCGCGGGGCGGGCGGGTGGACCAGGACGCCCAGCAGGTCCCGCGGGTCGAGGCCGGACAGCACCACCGCGTCGTCGTAGGCGGCGGGCAGGTGCTGCCAGCCGTGCCACGCCACCCGGCGCACCGCCTCGGCGGCCTCGGGTGAGGGGGGTGGTACGGCGGGGCGCGCGGTGGTGTCCTCGTACGCCCACAGCGGTGTGGCCACCGGGCGGGGCGGCACCCGCAGGTCCGGCGCGGGGACGTCCTCGACATCGAGGGAAGCGCGGGGGAAGGCCGTGCGCAGGGCGAGCAGCGCGCTCGGGGGCTCCAGGGCGGAGACGGTCAGGCCGAGTTCCGCGTCGGCGGCGACCGACTGCCGCAGGGCCTGGTGGAGCAGGCTGACGATCGCCTCGCTGCCGCCGGGTATCCAGTTCAGCCAGGGGCGGCCGCGGCCGAGCCGGGCCAGCAGTTCGCCGGCGTACTCGTGGTCCGGCGCGCCGCGCAGGTGGTCGGCGAGCGCGACGAGATGGCGGGTGTCGCCGTCGAGCGCGTGACGCAGGGCGTGCGTGGCCGGGCCGGCCTTGGGGTGGGCGGGGTCGGCCGCGACGGCGCGCTCCGCCCACTCCAGGCCTTCGGCCGGCCGGCCCAGCGTCTGCAGCAGCTCGGCGATGTCCACGTACAGGTCGAGGTCGGAGGGGTCGCGCCGTACCTCGCGCAGCCACACCTCCAGTGCCCGCTCGGGGCGGCCCGCGCTGCGCAGCGCGTAACCCAGCATCACCGCGGCGGGATGGCAGGGCTCCAGCGCGTACGAGCGCTCGGCCCACGCGACGGCGTCCTCGGCGCGGCCCATGCGGCGGGCGAGTGTGGAGCCGCACCACAGCAGCATGGTGTGGTCGGGATGGCGGCCGACGCTCGCGCTGACGAGGTCGAGCAGCGGCCTCAGGGGCGCGCGGTGCGCCTCGTCGACCGGGTCCGGCAGCCGCGGGGCCACGCCGGCCGCGGCGCGGGCGACGGTGTCCGGCTCGACGAGCTCCGCGATGCCGGGGCGGCGCAGCCAGGCGACGTCCAGCCACGGCCGGTCCGGCTCGTGGCCCGCGCACTGGGCGAGCAGGGCGACGGCCTCGTCCCACCGGCCCGCGACCGCGCACAGGTGGCCGCGCGCGGCGACCGTCCCGATGTACGCCCGCTCCGCCGGCTCGAACCAGTCCAGGGCCTTCTCGGCGCCCCCGGCGAGGGCGGCGAACTCCGCCAGCGCCTCGTGCGTCTCCGGCAGCCCGGGGTCCCGGGCGAGGGCGTCCTCCAAGTGGCGTGCCGCGTGCGTCAGATCACCGTCCGCCAGCGCGATCCGGGCGGTCGCCACCTCCCCCTCGGCCTCCAGCCGCTCGGCGTCCCCGCGCTCCCCGGACCGATCTGCCACCGCCAGCTCCCCACCCTCGCCCCTGCGCCGACTCCGGCACCCTAACCGGCCGTTCTCCCCCTCCCGGCGCGCGGGGGTGGTCAGAGGCGGTCGCTTTCGCTCAGGACGGGGCCCGGGGATGCGACGCCGGTCAGCTTGCCGGGGTTGGTGAGCACATAGACGGTCGTGACCAGGCCGTCGGTGAGTTCGAGGGAGATGACGGTGTGGGGCAGGCCCCGGGAGGTGAGGACGAGGGACGGGACGCCGTTGACCTCGCGGAGGGTGAAGGCGGGGTCGGGGACCGGGGTGGGCGCGATCGCGTGGAGGAACCGGGCGACCTTCCCGGCGGTCTCGATGACGCGCCGCGGGGCCTTCTGCACACCGCCGCCGTCGCCGATGAGGCGCACGTCGGGGGCGAGGAGGGCGAGCAGTCCGTCGATGTCGCCGCCGACGGCGGCGGCGAGGAAGCGCTCGGTGATCCTGGCGGTCTCGGCCGGGTCGGCGTCGTAGCGGGCGCGCTTCTCCTCGACGTGCCGCCGGGCGCGTCCGGCCAGCTGCCGCACGGCGGGCTCGGCGCGGTCGAGGACGGCGGCGATCCGGGCGTACGGGTAGTCGAACGCCTCACGCAGGACGAAGACGGCGCGCTCCAGGGGCGACAGCGACTCCAGCAGGACGAGGACGGCGAGGGAGACGGACTCCGCGAGGACGACGCGTTCGGCGGTGTCGGGCACGGTGTGCGCGAAGTCGGTGGCGACGGGCTCGGGCAGCCACGGCCCGACGTACGCCTCGCGCCGTGACCCCAGTTGCCGCAAGCGGTCGATGGCGAGCCGGGTGGTGACGGTCACCAGGAAGCCGCGTGGGTCGCGCACCGCGTCCCGATCGGCGCCGGCCCAGCGCAGCCAGGCGTCCTGCACGACGTCCTCGGCGTCGGCGAAGCGGCCGAGCATGCGGTAGGCCACGCCGGTCAGGACCGGCCGGTGCTCCTCGAAGACCGCTGCCGCGGCGGTGTCGTCTCCCACCCTCCCCATTGTCCCGGGCCGTGTTCGAGAGCGACACCGCGGGTGTCCTCCGGGCCCGGCCCGCACCCGTGACCGCGCGGCGGTACCGCACGATCCGGACACCGGGTACACGAGGTCAACCTCCCACCGCGAGCAGCTCGTTGAGCGGTACACATTCGTTAGCGCAAGGAAACAATTCCAAAACCCGAACCGTCCTCCCGGCGTACACAATCCCCCCAACCATCAGCAGGCCCGACCGATTGCCACACTCCGAGGAGGCACCATGTCCGCGCAGGCCACCGACGTGGCGAAGGGCTCACCGCCCGCACCGAGCAACCCTCTTGACCGCTATTTCCGCATCGGGGAGCGCGGGTCGACCTTCGGCAGGGAGATCCGCGGCGGCTTCGCCACCTTCTTCACGATGGCATACATCCTCGTCCTCAACCCGATCATCCTGGGCAGCGCGAAGGACAAGTTCGGCCACGCCCTGTCCACAGGTCAGCTGGTCACCGCCACCGCCCTGGTGGCCGCGGTGATGACCGTGATCATGGGCGTCGGCGGCAATCTGCCGCTGGCCATCGCGGCCGGCCTCGGTCTGAACGCGGTGGTGGCCTTCCAGATCGCGCCCCTGATGAGCTGGGACGACGCCATGGGCCTGGTGGTCCTGGAGGGTCTGCTGATCTGCGTCCTGGTGGTCACGGGACTGCGCGAGGCGGTGATGCACGCGATACCCCAGCCGCTGAAACAGGCGATCAGCGTCGGCATCGGTCTGTTCATCGCCTTCATCGGCTTCGTCGACGCCGGTTTCGTCAGCCGCATCCCGGACGCCGCCAACACCACGGTCCCGGTGCAACTGGGCGGCACCGGAGCGCTGTCGGGCTGGCCGGTGCTGGTCTTCTGCCTCGGCGTGCTGCTGACGGTCGCACTGCTGGCGCGGAAGGTGAAGGGCGCCATCCTCATCAGCATCGTGACGATGACCGTGATCGCGATCGTCATCGACGCGGTGGCGGACATCAAGAGCTGGGGCCTGACCACGCCCAAGGTGCCGGACGACGTGTTCTCGGCGCCGGACTTCGGGCTGCTCGGCCACTTCAGTCTCTTCGGGGCCTTCGGCGAGATCAGCGCGATCACCGTCGTGCTGCTGGTCTTCACCCTCATCCTGTCCGACTTCTTCGACACCATGGGCACGGTCGTCGGCATCACCGCCGAGGCGGGGCTGCTGGACGAGGAGGGCAGGGTCCCGAACCTGGGCCGGGTGCTGCTGATCGACGGCGCCGCGGCGGTCGCCGGCGGCGCGGCCTCCGCCTCCTCCAACACCGCCTACATCGAGTCGGCGGCCGGTGTCGGCGAGGGGGCGCGCACGGGCTTCGCCAACCTCGTCACCGGCGGACTGTTCGCGGTGGCCCTCTTCCTCAGCCCGCTGCTGACCATCGTGCCGCTCCAGGCGGCCGCGCCCGCGCTGGTCGCGGTCGGCTTCCTGATGATGACGCAGGTCAAGAACATCGGCTGGGACGACTTCGAGATCGCCCTCCCCGCGTTCCTCACGATCGCCGTGATGCCCTTCACGTACTCGATCACCAATGGCATCGGCGCCGGCTTCATCGCCTACGTCGTGCTGAAGACCGTGCTGGGCAAGGCGAAGCAGGTGCACTGGCTGCTGTGGGCGGTCTCGGCGCTCTTCGCGGTCTACTTCGCGATCGATCCGCTGGAGCAGCTGCTCGGCGTGAAGTGATCGTCCGGCGACCGCGGGGCGGCCGTCGCGCGGCAGGGCCGCGCGGCGGTCGCGGCGGGTGTTGACCCCGACCGGGACGGGGGCCCCCGGTCGGGGCCGCTGGCCGGGCCGGCGCTTTGCGCGACGGCCCGTATCTGTTCGAACTACGGGCGGACCGCCGTAGTTCCCGCCGAGACCCGGGGTGCGGTGTGAGGTGCCGCACCCCGCCGCGGGCGGTTTGCGTGCGTGCGGTTCACGCGAGCGTTTGATCTCAATTCGGCAACGACAGGTTTGAGTTGCATACGCCCCCTTAACGGCGCGCCTAGATGCTTGATACACATGGTTGCGCGTTCCTGTCCGTCGACGGTCGCCCCTCCCCCACGCTTGCTCGCCGAGTCCTCGGCCGTCCATCAGGAACGCCCATGTCTTCGCGGACCGCGCCCTCGCGCGCCCTGCTGCCGCTCGTCGGCCTCTTCTGCGCCGGTTACCTCGCCCCGTACCTGATGCCGACCGTCGTGGGCCGGCTCTCCACCGGGCTCGCCCTGAGCGGTTCGCGGGCCGGGGCCGTCGGCAGCGCCCTGCTGCTGGCCTCCGCCTGCGCCGGGTTCGTGCTGGCGTCGAGGGTCGACCGGATCGGCCGGGCACGGCTGGCGAGGCGCGGCCTGCTGCTCGTCGCCGGCGGTTTCACGACGGCCGCGGCCACGCATCACGTCGCCCTGGTGGTGGCCGGCTGCGTCGCCGGAGGCTTCGGCTCCGGCACGGCGACGGCCGTGGCCGCCGTGGGCATCGCCGGGCAGCGGGAACCGCACCGGGTGACCGTGCTCGGCCTGCTGACCACGTCCGCGGTGGCCGGGGCGCTCTACCTCGTGCTGCCCGCGCTCGGCGGCGGCCACGCCCTGCCGTTCGCGGCCATCGCGGGGGCGGCCCTGCTCGTCCTCCCGCTCACCCGGTGGCTGCCGGCCGCGCCCGTCGTACCGTCGCGGTCCGGGACCTGCGGACCGCTGCCGCACCGGCGATCCGGCATGGTGCTGGCGGCGTCGATGCTGTGCTGGTCGCTGGCGCAGAACGCGCTGTGGGGCGTGAGCGGGCGCATCGGGCTGGACCGGGTCGGGCTGTCGGAGGCGGCGCTCGGGGCGGTCTTCGCGGTGGCGCTCGGCGGCGGCCTCCTCGGGGTCACCGCGGCGGGCGCGCTCGGCCCGCGGCTCGGTCGCGCGCTGCCGGTCGGCGCGGGGACGGCACTGATCGCCGCGTGTGTGGCGGTCAGTTCCTCGGCGCGCGACGCGACGGCCTTCGCCTCGGGCGAGGTGCTGTGGAACACGTTCTACCCGGTCGTGCTCTCGTACGCGATCGGCCTGGCCGCCGCGCTGGACGGCCGCGGCCGGTGGGCTGTGTACGCCGGATCCGCCTCGTCCCTCGGGGTGGCCTGCGGCCCGCTCACCGGTGCCCTGCTCGGCGCGCGGCTCGGATTCCCGGCCATGGGCGGCGTGCTGGCCGGCCTGCTCCTGGTCACGGCCGTGCCGCTCACCGCCGTCGCCCTCGGCTCCGCCGCGGGTGGCCGCGGGCGCGTCGCGGTGGCCGTTCGCCGCCGCAGGAGCGCGGCGGTCGCGGCCCGTTCCGAACTCGGCCGGGCCGCCTGACGGGCAGCGCCGACCGGCTCGGCACCGTCGGCTCCGGGCGCCGCGGCCCGGTCAGCCCAGCGCCTTGTCGAGGTTGAAGGCCGCGCTGATCAGGGCGAGGTGGGTGAAGGCCTGCGGGAAGTTGCCGCGCTGCTCGCCCGTGCGGTCGATCTCCTCGGCGTACAGGCCCACGTGGTTGGCGTACGTGAGCATCTTCTCGAAGGCCAGGCGCGCGTCGTCGGCGCGGCCGGCGCGGGTGAGGGCCTCCACGTACCAGAACGAGCAGATGGAGAACGTGCCCTCCTCGCCGCGCAGTCCGTCCGGGCTCGCCATGGGGTCGTACCGGTAGACCAGGGAGTCCGACACGAGGTCCTTGCCGAGCGCGTCGAGGGTGGACAGCCACTTGGGGTCGGTCGGCGAGATGAACTTCGCGAGCGGCATCATCAGCACGGACGCGTCGAGCACGTCCTCGCCCTCGCTCTGGGTGAAGGCGCCGCGCTTCTCGGACCAGCCCTCGCTCATGATCCGCCGGTAGATCGCGTCCCGGGCCCCGCACCAGCGGACGTGGTTGGCGGGCAGCCCGCGGTGGTTGGCGATGCGGATGGCCCGCTCGATCGCCACCCAGCACATCACGCGCGAGTAGAGGAAGTTCTTGCGGCCGCCGCGAGTCTCCCAGATGCCCTCGTCGGGCTGGTCCCAGTTCTTCACGACCCAGTCGACGATGCCGCAGACGGTGTCCCAGTGGGCGCTGGAGATCGGCGCGCCCCACTTGTCGTAGAGGTAGAGCGAGTCGATCAGCTCTCCGTAGATGTCCAGCTGGAGCTGGCCGACCGCGCTGTTGCCGATCCGGACCGGCGCCGAGCCCCGGTAGCCCTCCAGGTGCGGGAGCTCGTGCTCGGGCAGTTCGGTGCGGCCGTCGATGCCGTACATGATCTGCAGCGGGCCGTCGCACGGCCCGGCCGTGCCGTCGCAGGGACCGAGGGCCACCCGCTCGGACAGGAAGCCCATGAAGGCCTCGGCCTCGTCGGTGAACCCCAGCCGCAGCAGGGCGTAGACGCAGAAGGCGGCGTCGCGGATCCACACGTAGCGGTAGTCCCAGTTGCGCTCGCCGCCGATGCGCTCGGGCAGGCTGGTGGTGGGCGCGGCCACGATGGCCCCGGTGGGCGCGTACGTGAGCAGCTTGAGCGTCAGCGCCGAGCGGTGGACCATCTCCCGCCAGCGGCCCCGGTAGCGGGACTTGGCGAGCCAGCGCCGCCAGTAGCGGACGGTGGCCTCGAACTGGTCCTCGGCCTCGGTCAGCGGGCAGCCGCGCAGTTCGACGCCCTCGGCGATCTGGTCCAGTGCGAAGACCGCGGTCTCGCCCTCGGCGAGCTTGAACTGCGCCCACACGTCGGTGCCGTCGGTCTCCATCTGCACTCCCGAGGTCAGCGAGAGCGTCTGGACGGCGGATTCGAAGATCGCCTGCACGCCGTGGATGTGCGTGGTGTGCGGCACCGTGCCGTAGACGAAGCGCGGGGCGACGCGCACCCGGAACGGCAGCATCCCGCGGACGCAGACCACCCGGCGGATCAGCCGGTGGCGGCCCTCGTCGTCGGAGTCGTCGATGACCGGCATGAAGTCCTGGACCTCGCCCATGCCCTCCTCGGCGAAGAAGCGGGTGATGAGGACGTTGGTGTCCGGGAAGTAGAACTGCTTGGTCATCGCGGGCACGTCGGCGGCCAGCTCGAAGCTGCCGCCGCGGTCGGCGTCCAGGATCGAGGCGAAGATGCTGGGCGCGTCGAACCGGCCGCAGCAGTACCAGTCGATCGTGCCGTTGGTGCCGACCAGGGCGGCGCTGCGCAGGTCGCCGATGAGTCCGTGGGCGGCGATCGGCAGGTACCGGTCGCCGCCCGCGGCTGCGGACGGGGACGCGAGGGCTTCTGCTGTCACGGTGGCCTCCTCGGTCGCCGGCGAACCGGATTAAGCGACAAAAGCCACCATTCAGACTAGTCCCCCTGGACGTCTCCGCTCTCGCTGTGCTCCCCGGCCTCCGTGTGCGCCGGGTTTTCCGCGTGCGCCAGGTCCTCCGCGTGCCCCAGGCCCTACGCCGGCTCCGGGGCGCCCGCGGGACCGGCCGCCTCGTCGGGCTCCGCGTACTCGACGACCGCGCGTGCCTCGGCGACCCGGCGTTCGGCGACGGCGCCCTCCTGCCCCTCGTACGCGGCCAGCACCTCCCCGGCGCGGGCCACCGCCCGCTCGGGCAGGCCCAGATCGACCTCCAGCCAGGCCGCCATGAGCTGGACGGCGCTGCGGTCGTCGCCCGGCCCGAAGGTCGCCGCGGCGCGGTCGGCGAAGGCCACGCCCTCCTCGTACGCGGCGCGGGCCGAGCCGTCGTCGTCCTCGTCCTCGTCTCCCGGCTCGTGGGCGCAGGCACGCACGACCAGCTCACCGCTCTGCCGGTACGTGCCGGCCAGCTCCGTGCGCAGATGGCGTGCCTCGCCCTGGTCGCCGGCCGCCGTGGCGGCCGCCAGCGCCGCCTCGCCCTCGGCGGCGGCCAGCGCCATCAGGCGACGCCCCTCGGCGACGCCGCCCTGCCCGTCGCGCAGGGTGATCCAGGCACGGGCCCGCAGTGTCCTGACCACCTGCGCGGGGCGCTCCAGGCCGCGCCACAGCTCCTCGGCCCGGGCGTAGGCGCGCACCGCCTCGCCGGTCAGGCCGGCCCGTTCCAGGCAGTCCGCGGCGAGATGGGCGAGGACGGCGTGGTCCCGCTGCTCCTCCCAGCCCTTGGCGATCTCCGCGGCGAGCAGGAACTGCTCCGCGGCCGCCCGCGGCTCGCCCAGGTCCTGCAGGCACTCCCCGAGCCACCAGCGGGCCTGGACGACGCGGCCCTCGTGGTGCAGGGCCTCCAGGTCGGGCAGCGCGGTCTCCAGGACGGTGGCCGCCTCGGCGGCCCGGCCCTGGCGCAGTTGCGCGCCGCCCAGCACGAGCCGTGCCCAGGCGCCCAGGCCCTCGGCCTGCCCGGCCTCGTCCGCCCAGTGGGCGCCCTCCAGGGCGTGCTCGGCGGCCTCGGCGTCCCGTTCGCCGGCGGCGAGCGCCGCGGCGAGGACGGTGTGCAGATGGGCGCGCTGCACGGGTTCGAAAAAGGACTCGCCGTGGTCGAGCGCGGCGCGGGCCGCCGATTCGGCGGTGGCGTGGTCGTCGCAGTGCAGGGAGAGGTCGGCGAGCATCGCCTCCGCCTCGGCCGCGTACCAGGGCAGTCCGGCCTCGTGCCGGATGCGCGCGGCCCGGGCGAACAGCGCCGCGGCACTCTCCGCGTCGCCGCGCGAGGCGGTCAGCCGGGCCTGCAGGAAGACGGCGTCCGCGAGCCGGGAGGCCATGCGCTCCGCGTCGCCGTGCTCCTCGGCGAACGCGACGATCCGGGCCACCTCCTCCTCCGTCCCCCCGTCCGGGCCGGGGTCCCGCAGCCGGACGCGGGCCAGCAGCGCCCCGCTGAGCTGGCGCGGGGTCGCCCGCCCGGCGGCGTGCAGCGCGCGCAAGGCGTCGCAGGCGGCGTCGAAGGCCGCCAGCGTCTCGTCGCCCGGGTCCGCGAGCGCGGCGGCGCAGGCGGCCCGGGCACGGCAGGCGGCGGCCTCGCCGGGATCACCGGCGGACTCGAAGAGCGCGGCCGCGGTACCGAAGAGCGGCACGGCCGCGGCGGGGTCCTCGAAGGCGTCGATACCGGCGTGGTCGGCGATCTCCGCGCGGGTGCGGGTGTCGAGTTCCGTCCCGGTGCGCTCGGCGGCGCGGGACAGGGCCGCCCACGCGGCGCCCGCCCCCGGGTGCTGGGTCCGGGTGAGCCGTCGCGCCTCGGCGAGCAGCGCGGGCACGTCGCCGGGGACGGCCGCCGGCGACTCGGGAGCCGCGGCGGTCAGCGGCCGGCCGGGCGTCGTCAGGCGCTGCGCCCGTACGCCCAGCGGGAGCCGGTCCACGAGCGGGCGCCCGTCGAGACGCTCGCGCAGCCGGCGGCTCACGGCGTCGGTGCCGTTGCGGGCGTCGAAGCGCGCGGCGATCGCACCGGCCTCGCGCTCGGCGTGGGCGAGCAGTTCGCCGGCGGTCCAGGAGGTGCCGGCCGGGCCCGGGACGGGACGGTCCGCGTGGCCGAGGTCCACGAGGCGGCGCATCAGGAGCGCGGTGGCCGCCAGGAACTCCATGTGCGTGTCGGGGTCGCCGATGTCGGTGAAGTACGCGGGGTGCTCGGCGAGGATCTCCAGGCCACGGGCCTCGTTGCCGGTCAGCGCGCAGAACTCGACGTGACCGCTGACCGCGCCGCGCATGCTCTCCATGGACCGTGCCATGCGGTAGCCGCGCAGATGGTGGGCGCGCGCCTCGTCGAGCCGGCCGAGCCGGACCATGGGCAGCAGGGACGAGGCCAGTACGTTGTGCGGTTCGTGGGCGCAGGTGTACTGGCCCTGGAGGACGGGCCCCCAGGTGGCCAGGGCCTCCGCGTCCTGCCCGCGGTCCACCTGCCAGATGCCCTGACTGTGCAGCTCGCAGGCGTGGCAGTCGGCCATGGCGTCGCGGTCCGCGGCGAGCCAGGCGGCGAAGGCGGCCGTCGCCCGCACGGTGTCGCCCAGATGCCGCGCGATACGGAAGTCGCCCTGGCGCACGGCGCGTTCGGAGTGCCCGGCGAGCCGGTACCGGTGCTCCATCTCGCGCTGCCACTTCTCGATGGAGGCCAGCGGGACGTCGGGCTGGTCGAGCATCCCGTTGGCGACCCACTTGAAGATCCAGTGCAGTTGGCTCGTGTTCGCGCCGTCGAAGTCGCCGGGCCGCTCGTCCCACATGCGCAGCAGCCGGGCGAAGGGCACGAAGAACTTGTTCTTCTCGCTGCTGTACGCGTAGGCGCTCGCGAGGTTGAAGAGGGCGTCGAGGAGCAGCGGGGTGTCGCCGGTGGCCTCGGCCTCGGCGACCAGGCGCTCGGCGCCCGCGTTGCGGGCTCGGCCCTCGGGCTCGTCGCGGTTCTGGGCCAGGGAGCGGCGCACGGCCGTGACCGCCGGGTCCTGGGTGCTCATCGGCCGTCCTCCTGTTCGCTGTCGGCGGCGTCGGGGTCTGAGTCGTGCGTGGCCTGGGCGGCCCATTGGAGCAGCCCGAGGAAGGCGCGGTTGAGCAGCGCGGAGTCGGCCGGCCGCAGCGGGCGCTGGGCCATCAGCAGCGCCTGCCCGTACAGCGCCTCGGCGGCGGTGCCGGCGAGTTCGGCGTCGCCGAAGGCGCTGATGCGCCGGACCAGCGGGTTGAGGTGGTTGAGCACGAGACGGGCACGGGGCGCGCCGCCGCGCAGGGCGCCGAGGATGCCGGCCCACAGGTCGTCGGCCTGCTCCTCCTCCTCGGCGCGGGCGCGTTCGTGCCGGGCGGACCGGTCGTCCAGGTGCAGGGCGGGGACGGTGACGGGGTGGAAGGCGCGCAGGCTCACATCGCAGCCGAGCGCGTCGAGCCGGGCGCGGGCGGCGGTCAGGAAGCCGGACAGGGCCAGTTCCTCGGCCGGGTCGACGGCGTCGAGGTGGGCCGTGACGGTGTCGGCGTCGAGTTCGGCGACGGCGGTGCCGGGCCGGACGGTGGGGAGCAGTTCCAGCAGGTCGGCGTCGTAGGTGTAGCCGCCGTTGACGACGCCGATGCCCTGGGCCGCCGCGATCGGCGCGACCTGGCGGAACTCCTCGACGGTGCGGGTGAAGTGGACGACGGGGTGGCGGCGGGCGAACTCCTCCAGCGACAGCTGTCCGTCGGTGGTCTCGAACGGCAGCCACGGCAGCATCGTGCGCAGCATGTCCGGGTCGTGCCGGGCCAGCGACTTCACGCCGAGGTGGTGCACGGCCAGGAACTGGGCGAGCCGCGCGGGGTCCCCGGCGGCCAGGCCGGTCAGCCAGGCGCGGATGTGCTCGCCCAGCGCCTCGCGGACGGCGGCCAGGGTCTCGTCGGCGTACAGGCTCTCGCGGGAGGCGGTCGGCCGCAGGCTGTCGGTGTCGATGACGCACCGGACGAAGAACGCCCAGTCGGGCAGGAGGTCCTCGGCCCGGTCGGTGAGCAGCATGCCCTTCAGGTGCACGCGGTGCCCGGCGCGCTGGGCGGGGCTGACGGCCGCGGGCAGCACGAAGGCGACACCGCGCACCCCGGCGAGCGGGACGTCGAGGTCGATGACGTCCAGCGGGCTGAAGCCGAACCGCTCGTGGCAGTGCCGGGCGAGCGCCACCCGGCGCGCGGCGGGGCCGGGGTGCGGGGCCTCCCACACCGGGGGCCGTTCGGTGACGGGGGCGCCGCCGACCCGTACGTCGTAGGGCAGCAGCGATCCGAAGTCCTTGGCGAGCGCGAGCACGCGCTCCTCGGTGAGCCATTCGCCGCTGCCGGGACGGGCGGTGAGGTGCACGGTGGTGCCGGGCTCGGGGCGGGCCTCGTCGGGCAGCGTGCGGACGGTGTACGAGCCGTCGTCGCGGGCGGTCCACTCCACGGGCGGCGCGTCCGGCGTGCAGGCGGCGCGGCTGACGACCCGGATCCGCTCGGCGACCACGAAGCAGGCGAGCAGGCCGATGCCGAACTGGCCCAGGAACTCGGCCCGGGCGGACTCCAGTCCGTCGCGCTTGGAGCTGCGGCCGATGGTGGCGAGCAGATTGTGCACATCGGCCTCGGTCAGGCCGATGCCCGTGTCCTCCACGCGCAGCCGCTCGCCGTCGGCGAACAGCTCGACGCGCGCGGGTGCCCCGGGCTGCTCGGCACGCCGCGCGGTGATCGCGTCGACGCCGTTCTGGAGCAGTTCCCGCAGGTACACCTTGGGACTGGAGTAGAGGTGGTGGGAGAGGAGGTCCACCAGGCCGCGCAGGTCGACCTGGAAGGTGTGCGGTGTCTCGTCTGCAGTCATCGCGTCTGCGCCGGCAAGGCCCCGGGGGGCGGCGCGGGTAGGGCGATCCGGTGATCGCGGCGGCCGAATGCCGGACATCGTACGTCTGTGCGGTCCGGGGCGACCAGCGGATTCCGCGTGCGCGGCGGGACTTGAGGGGGCCGGTGGGGGGCCGGTGGGAGGGCAGTGGGGGGCGTCGCCGGTCGCCGCCCGCGGCGAGGCGCCGGCCGGTTGTTCACCGGTCGTTCGAGCCGATGGCACACGGCGCGAGTAGGAACGGTGGCGGACACTCAACGGCCCACTCGGTTGCGGACTTTGGAGGTCACAATGGCAAACGGAACGGAGAGCGGCGTCGGGCGGCGCGCGGTGCTGCGGGGCGGTCTCGCCGCCTCGGGGGCGCTTCTGGTGCCGGCCGCGGTGGCCGCTCCCGCGCTGGCCCTGTCGGGGCGGCCGACGGCGACGTCCGGTGTGCAGAGCGGTGACGTGACGGCGACGGGCGGCCTGGTGTGGGTGCGCTCGGACCGTCCGGCGCGCATGGTCGTGGAGACCTCCGCGACCGGGTCGTTCCGCCACGCGCGCCGCTGGACCGGCCCGCTGGTCGGCCCGGACACCGACTTCACGGGCGTGACCCGGCTGCACGGCCTGCCGCCGGGCGAGCAGATCCACTACCGGGTGGTGCTGGCCGACCCGCACGACCCGCGCCGCACCGGCGAGCCGGTCACCGGCACCTTCCGGACCACGCCGCAGGGCCGGCGGGCCGGGGTGCGCTTCGTGTGGTCCGGCGACCTGGCCGGACAGGGCTGGGGCATCAACCCCGACATCGGCGGCTACCGCATCTTCGACGCGATGGGCGCGCTGGACCCCGACTTCTTCCTGTGCAGCGGCGACAACATCTACGCGGACGGGCCGATCGCCGCGACCCAGGCGCTCCCCGACGGCCGCGCCTACCGGAACGTCACCACGGTGGAGAAGTCCAAGGTCGCCGAGACCCTGGCCGAGTTCCGCGGCAACTTCCGCTACAACCTGCTGGACGAGAACCTGCGGCGGTTCAACGCCCAGGTGCCCTCGGTCATCCAGTGGGACGACCACGAGGTGCGCAACAACTGGTACCCGGGCGAGGTCATCGCGGCCTCCGACCCCCGCTACACCGAGAAGAGCGTGGACGTCCTCGCGACCCGCGCCCGCCGCGCCTTCAGCGAGTACTTCCCCATCTCGACGCTGCGCCCGGGTTCCGACGGCCGCGTCAACCGCGTGCTGCGGCACGGCCCGCTGCTGGACGTCTTCGTGCTCGACATGCGCACCTACCGCAACGCCAACTCCTCCGACGATCAGGCCCACGACCCGCAGGGCATCCTCGGCCGTGAGCAGCTGGAGTGGCTCAAGCGCGAGCTGTCGCGGTCGCGCGCGGTGTGGAAGGTCATCGCCGCCGACATGCCGATCGGCCTGGTCGTCCCGGACACCACCGAGGGGCTGCCGAACATCGAGGCCGTGGCGCAGGGCGACCCGGGCGCGCCGCTGGGGCGCGAGCTGCAGATCGCCGAGCTGCTGCGCTTCGTCAAGCACCGCCGGATCACGGGCACGGTGTGGCTGACCGCTGACGTCCACCACACCTCGGCGCAGCACTACCAGCCCTCGCGTGCCGCGTTCTCCGACTTCGAGCCCTTCTGGGAGTTCGTGTCCGGCCCGCTCAACGCGGGCGCCTTCCCGGCGAGCGCTCTGGACGGCACCTTCGGCCCGGAGCGGGTCTTCGTGAAGGCGCCTACGGCCTCGAACGTCTCCCCGGCCGAGGGCTACCAGTTCTTCGGCGAGGTCGACATCGACGGCCACTCCGGGGACCTGACGGTCCGTCTGCGGGAGCAGGACGGCAGCGTGCTGTTCACCAAGGTGCTCCGGCCGGGCCTGGTCGGGCAGTAGCGGGCCGGGCAGGAGCAGGCCGGCAGCGAGGAGCGTCCCGG
This sequence comes from Streptomyces sp. NPDC058691, assembly GCF_042714775.1. Taxonomy (NCBI): domain Bacteria; kingdom Bacillati; phylum Actinomycetota; class Actinomycetes; order Kitasatosporales; family Streptomycetaceae; genus Streptomyces; species Streptomyces sp. NPDC058691. The sequence continues at coordinate 159,388 of NZ_JBHXSO010000004.1, forward strand.
CGGCGGCCGTCCCGCCCGCCGCCGGGACCGGCGACCGCGGCCGACCTGCACCCCTGGGCTTAGCATTCGCAAATCCCCCAGGCAAGAGGGCGAATTCGCGCCTCGTTGGGGCCGTACGTCCCCGCCGGGCGGTACACATGCGAGTCGTGACGGACGGACTGACCTACGACCACGCCGGCATCACCCGGGACCCCGGCGCGGCGCCGCCGCCCGGGTTCCACCGGCTGCACGAACGCGTACGGCTCGGCGAGGGCCCTGACGTCCAGACGGCGGCCGTGCGCGCCCTGCTCGGCTGGCGCATGCACCGCGCGACGGGGCTGCAGGTGCCCGCGGACACCCCGGACGCCGCCCCGGGGGTACGCGTGCCGCTGCGGATCGGCCCCTTGAGCGCGCCGTGCGAGGTGGTGTGGGCCGAACTCGGCCCGGAACGGGCCGGTTTCGCGTACGGGACGCTCCCCGGGCACCCGGAGCGCGGCGAGGAGTCGTTCGTCGTCAGCCGGGAGCCGGACGGCTCCGTGTGGCTTGATGTCACGGCCTTCAGTGGACCCGCCGCGTGGTACGTGCGTCTACTGGGCCCTTTGGGACGCGTCACTCAGCGTGTCGTCGCTCGCCGGTACGGACGATGCCTACGCCGATTGTCGCAGGACGAAACTATTGAAAAGGGGAGTTAACCGACATGGGACACCCTTTACCCGTCGGTCACAGCGCGTTCGTGATCGCGCAACACGTGTTCGGCATGGTGTTTGCATGCCAGATCTGACGTCTGCCACGACCAACTCCCGTCGGCAACGCCACCATTGGCGTCGCGACGTCGTCGAGCTCGCCGCGCTCTTCGTCGCGGTCGCGACCGCCGACCTGATCGCCAACCTTGTCGGGCACGGCCCGGACGGCCCTGTCCTGCTGTGCGCCTCGGCCGCCGCCCTGATCGCCACGGCCGGCTTCCACACATGGTGGGCACGCCACCACAGCCATTCGCCACCCGTGAGCGGCGCCATCGGCACCGAGGCGGCGGAGCCGGGGGAAAGCTCCGCCGCCACCGGTCCGGACGCCGGAACGACGCTGTGGCGCATGCGGACCACCGTGCGCGACACGCCCGGCAGCCTCGCCGCCGTGACCACGGCACTGGCCGCCCGCGGCGTGGACATCCTCACCCTCCAGACGCACCCGCTGACCGACGGGACCGTCGACGAGTTCCTGCTGCGCGCCCCGGCGGGCCTGCCCGCCGGGGAACTGACCCGCGCGGCCGGCGCCGCGGGCGGCCGCGACACCTGGATCGAGCGGGCCGACGCCCACGACCTCGTCGACACCCCGACCCGGATGCTGACCCTGGCCACCCGCACCGCGATGGACGCCGCCGAACTCCCCCTGGCACTGCGCCAGTTGTTCGGCCGCTGCACCATAAGGTCCATCCCTTCCGGCCGGCCCGGCGGCGACATCGCCGAGGACGCGCTGGAGGAGACCGTCATGCGGCTGCGCGACCCCGCCGGAGGGACGATCACCGTGGAACGCGCCTATCTGCCGTTCACCCCGACCGAGTTCGCCCGCGCCCGCGCCCTGGTCGAGCTGGACGACCGGCTGGGCGTCCGGGTCCCGGAGCACCGGGACGTCCTGACCCTGCCCGAGGGCAACGAGATCACCGTCCGCCGGGCCGGCCCCGAGGACCTCGCGGCCGCCCGGGACCTGCACCGGCGCTGCTCACCGGCCACACTGGCCCACCGATACCACGGTCCGGTGGCCGATGTGGACCGCTACCTCAACCACCTGCTCAGCCCGCGGTTCGGCCAGACCCTCGCCGTCGAGACGGTCTCCGGCCGCGTCGTCGCCCTCGCCCACCTGCTGTGGGACGGCGACGAGACCGAGGTCGCGCTGCTCGTCGAGGACGCCTGGCAGCGCCGCGGCATCGGGCTGGAACTGCTGCGCCGACTCGTCGCCCAGGCCGTCGAGGCCGACTGCGAGAGCGTGTACGCGGTGACCCGGGCGACCAACACCGGGATGATCGCGATGATGCGCCGCCTGGGACTGCCGCTGGACTACCAGGTCGAGGACGGCACGCTGGTCATCACCGCGACGCTGTCGCCGGCCGAGGCGAGCGCTCCGCTGCGCTGAGCGCCCGGTCCAGGTCGTCCCAGAGGTCGTCGGCGTCCTCCAGGCCCACCGACAACCGCAGCAGCCGGTCGCTGACGCCCGCGCCGTGCCGGTCGCCCTCGTCCACGATGCGGTGGCTGATCGAGGCCGGATGCTGGATCAGCGTGTCGACGCTGCCGAGGCTGACCGCCGGGGTGATCAGCCGCACCCCGGCGATCACCTCGTGCGGGTCGCCGTGCACCTCGAACGCGACCATGGCGCCGCCGATCCGCGGGTAGTGCACCCGTGCCACCCGCGGGTCCGCGGCCAGCCGCTCCACCAGCGCGGCCGCCGTCGCCGACGCGGCCCGCACCCGTACCGGCAGCGTCGACAGGCCGCGCAGCAGCAGGTACCCGGCGAGCGGATGGAGCACGCCGCCGGTCGCGAAGCGCACCTTGCGCAGCACGCGCGCGAACTCCTCGTCGCAGGCGACGACCCCGCCCAGCACGTCCCCGTGCCCGCCGAGGTACTTGGTGGCGCTGTGCAGCACGATCCGGGCTCCGCTCTCCAGCGGGCGCTGCAGGACGGGCGTCGCGAAAGTGTTGTCGACGAGCAGCGGCACCGTGCCGCAGGAGTGGGCGACGGCCCGCAGATCGACCTCGGCGAGGGTCGGGTTGGCCGGGGTCTCCACCAGCACCAGGCCGGTGTCGGGCCGGATGGCGTCGGCGATGCCGGCCGGGTCGGTCCAGGTCACCTCGGTGCCCAGCAGCCCGCCCGTCAGCAAGTGGTCGCTGCACCCGTACAGCGGGCGGACGGCCACCACGTGGCGCAGGCCCATGGCGGCGCGGGCCAGCAGCGTGGCGGTGAGCGCGGCCATGCCGCTGGCGAAGGCGACGGCCGCCTCGGCACCCTCCAGGCGGGCCAGCGCGGTCTCGAAGCGGGCGACGGTGGGGTTGTCCAGGCGCGAGTAGACCGGCGAACCCTGCAACGCGGCGCCCGTGGCGGCGAAGTCGTCCAGCCGCGCGGCCTCGGCGCGGCTGTCCCGGGAGGGGTAGGTGGTGGACAGGTCCAAGGGGACCGCGTGCAGGCCGAGGTCCGTGAGGTCCTCGCGGCCCGCGTGCACGGCCTCGGTGGCGAGGGCACGGGAACGGGATGGGTGCTGGGCTGTCGTGTCCATGGCCCGATGCTGAACAGCTACCGGTCCGTAGTGGTGATCGCCCGTGTTAATTTCGGCCGGTGTCCGATTCTGTGCTTCTGGATCCGGTCGACCTCGAGATTCTGCGCCTCCTGCAGAACGATGCCCGGACGACCTACCGGGACCTCGCCGCCGCCTGCGGGGTCGCTCCGTCCACCTGCCTGGACCGGGTCAACCGGCTGCGCCGCACCGGGGTGATCCTCGGCCACGAGCTGCGGGTCGACCCCGCGCGGCTCGGACGGCCGCTGGAGGCGCTGCTGTCCGTCCAGGTACGGCCGCACCGCAGGGAGCTGATCGGCCCCTTCGTGGACCGGGTGCGGGCGCTGGCCGAGTCCCGGTCGCTCTTCCACCTCACCGGCCCGGACGACTACCTCGTCCACGTCGCCGTCGCGAGCACCGGCGATCTGCAGCGCCTGGTCGTCGACGAGTTCACCTCGCGGCCCGAAGTCGCCCGCGTCGAGACCCGGTTGATCTTCCAGCACTGGGACTGCGGGCCGCTGCTCCCGCCCGCGTCAGCAATATGATCCGCAATGGTGATGACGCGGCACGGCGCTCCGTACCAGGATGTCACCATGTCCGACACCACCGGCAGCGCGCTGCCCCGCACGGTCGCCGACGCCTACGTCGACGCGGCCGCCGAACTCGACCCCATCACCGCCACGTACCTGGGCGTCCGGACCGGCGAGGACCGGCTACCGGACTTCTCGCCGGCGGGCCTGGAGGCCCAGGCGGACCTTGCCCGGCGCACCCTGGCCGCCCTCGATGCCGCCGAGGTGCCGGACGACGACGAGCGCCGCTGCGCCCGGTTGCTGCGCGAGCGGCTCACCGCGGAACTGGCGGTCCACGAGGCGGGCGAAGGCCTGCGCGCCGTCAGCAACCTGCATTCCCCTGTGCACTCCGTCCGCGGCGTCTTCATGCTGATGCCCACGGAGACCGACGAGGACTGGGCCGCCGTCGCCGCCCGGCTGCGCGCGGTCCCGGAGGCCCTGGCGGGCTACCGGGCCTCCTTGGAGGAGGGCCTGGACCGCAAGCTGCCTGCCGGGCCTCGCCAGGTCGCCACCGTCGTCGTCCAGCTCGGCGAGTGGCTGGAGGACGAGGCGGGCAGCTGGTTCACCCAGTTCGTCAAGGACGGCCCGCAGTCGCTGCGCACCGACCTGGACGCGGGCGCCGCCCTGGCGACCGGCGCCGTGGCCGCGCTGCGCGACTGGCTGCGCGACTCCTATGCCCCCGCCGTCGAGGGCACCTCCGACGCGGTCGGCCGGGAGCGCTACGCGACCTGGGCGCGCTACTGGACCGGCTCGGACCTCGACCTGGACGAGGCGTACGCCTGGGGCTGGGAGGAGTTCCGCCGCATCGAGGCCGAGATGCGCACCGAGGCGGAGAAGGTGCTGCCCGGCTCCACCCCCATGGAGGCGCTCGCCCACCTCGACGAGCACGGCGAGGCCATCGAGGGCGTCGAGGCGGTCCGCGAGTGGCTGCAGGCCCTGATGGACGAGGCCATGAGCGCGCTCGACGGCACGCACTTCGACCTCGCCGATCCGGTGAAGCAGGTCGAGTCCCGCATCGCCCCGCCCGGCAGCGCCGCCGCGCCCTACTACACCGCGCCGTCGCTCGACTTCTCCCGGCCCGGCCGCACCTGGCTGCCGACGCTGGGCCGGGAGCGCTTCCCGGTCTGGGACCTGGTCAGCACCTGGTACCACGAGGGTGTGCCCGGCCACCACCTCCAGCTCGCGCAGTGGGCCTACGTCGCCGACCGGCTCTCCCGCTACCAGGCCACCCTCGGCCAGGTCAGCGCCAACGCCGAGGGCTGGGCCCTGTACGCCGAGCGCCTCATGGACGAGCTCGGCTTCCTCACCGACCCGGGCCGCCGCCTCGGCTACCTCAACGCCCAGATGCTGCGCGCCACCCGCGTGATCCTCGACATCGGCATGCACCTGGAACTGCGCATCCCGGACGACAGCCCGTACCGGCCCGGCGAGACCTGGACCCCGGAGCTCGGCCGCGACTTCTTCGGCGCGTACAACGGCCTCAGCGCCGCCATGCTCGACAGCGAGATCATCCGCTACCTCGGCATGCCCGGCCAGGCCATCGGCTACAAGCTCGGCGAGCGCTCCTGGCTCGCGGGCCGGGAGGCCGCCCGCGCGGCCCACGGCGACGCCTTCGACGCCAAGGCCTGGCACATGGCCGCCCTGTCCCAGGGCTCCCTGGGCCTGGACGACCTGGTCGACGAGCTGTCCCGGCTCTGACCGCGCCTTCCGGTGGCTGTCCGTTGGCGGTTCCCCACCGGACAGCCACCGGACGGCGGCCGGCGACGGAGTGGCGGGTTCCTTCGAGTGACTGTCCGGTAACGCCCTGTTGACGGTACGCGGGGCGGATAGGCTGCACATATGGGGGTGTTGCTCGACTTCTGTGCGGATCCGGCGTGCCGTCGCCACGTGACCCCGGCGGCGCGGACGGACACCGTGCGGGTGCACGGGATCCGCGGGATCCCCGGGACATCCCGGCCGCCCGGCCGGGGCGGGCGCCATGGGCCGTCCGGCCCGCGTCAGCGCCGCCCGCGCCACCTCCGCGGCACTCCCGGTCCCCGAAAGAACGGTGCCACCCGATGATCCCGCACGCCTGCCATGACGAGGGCCGCCTGGTGCTCACGCACGGCCGGATCGTCCTGCGCGAACAGCTCCCCCAGGAGGCGGCCCGGCTCGCCGACGGCAAACCGGCCGGCCTGTCCTGGATCGACGGCGGCCCCGGCGAGGGCACGATCATCGCCGCGGGGATGCTCACGATCGCCGCTGCCGCCGGGGTGTACGCACCCGGGTGGGGCCTGTTCGTGATCCAGCGGTCCGGGGACGGCCTCGCTCTCGGCGGCATAGGCTTCCACGGCCCGCCGTCGGTCGACGACGGGGTCGTCGAGATCGGCTACGACCTCTCGGAGTCGGCCCGCGGTGCCGGCTGGGCCACCGACGCCGTCCGTGTGATCGCGCACTGGGCGCTGACCCGTGCCGAGGTCCGCACGGTGCTGGCCACCACCGACCCGGGCAACCGGCCGTCACAACGGGTTCTGGAGCGCGCGGGGTTCGGCCGGGTCGCGGACCGCGACGCGCAGCGGGCGTACGAACTGCGGCTGCGCGCCGCGTGACCGGCCGGTAAATCGGTGTCGCCGGACGGTTCGCCCGGCCATCATCGACCACTGTGAACACCTCGGCCCGTACGCTCTTCCTCTCGCCCCGTGCAACGGCCACCGGCCGCGCGCTGGCGGCCGCCGCACACCGGCGCGGCATACCCGTGCACACCCTGCGGGAGTGGCGCGTGCCGGCCGAGCTGCGGAACGCGCCCGGCCCGTCCCTGTACGCCGGACCGCTCTTCGCCGACGCGGTCGCGGGCGACCTGAACCTCGCGCTGCTGGAGGCGGACGCGGACTGGCTCGCCCGCCTCCCCCGAGACCTGACACTCCGCCACATTGCCTTCACCGCGCTGGCGGAGGCCCGTCGGCTGCGCCGGCCGGCGTTCGTGAAGCCGCCCAACGACAAGAGCTTCCCGGCCCGCGTGTACCGGGACGGCAGCGGACTGCCGGGCCCGGACGCGGTGGACGACGACGTGCCGGTACTGGTCAGCGACATCGTCGCCTTCGAGGTGGAGTACCGGCTCTTCCTGCGCGACGGCGAAGTGCTGACGGGCAGCCGCTACGCGACGGACGGCGAGCTGGACGTCGCGCCGCTCGACACCGACCCCGCGCGGGCCGAGGTCCTGGACTTCGCCGCGCGGCTGGTCGCGCCCGGGCGTCCGCAGCTGCCCGAACTGCCTGCCGCGATCGTGGTCGACGTGGGCCGCGTCAACGGCGAGTGGGCCGTGGTCGAGGCCAACGCGGCCTGGGCGAGCGGGCACTACGCCTGCGACGAGGACGCGGTGCTCGACGCCGTGCTGCGCGCGGCCGCCCCCGCGGCCACGTCCGGACCCCGGGACGCCCGCTTCCGGCGACCCGTCGCCTCCGTCGTCCGCTGAGCGCGGGCTGCCCCAACGGCTTGCCTCGGCCGCGGCCGAACACGGCCCGGGCGAGCCGGCACCACGCCCCCGACGAGAACGCGGTGCTCGACGTCGTGCTGCGCGCGGCCGCCCCCGCGGCTATCTGCGGACCGCGCGACGCGCGCTTCCGGTGGCCCGACGCCTCCGTCGTCCGCTGAACGCCGCGTCAGCAGCAGCAGCGGAACGAGGTCCCGAACTCCGCCCCACCGCTGTTCCCGCCCGGACCGCACGAACGACCGGCCGCGGCCAACGCCGCCTGGGCGAGCCGGCACCACGCCCCCGACGAGGACGCGGTGCTCGACATGGCGCCTACGCGCCACCGCACCGGCGGCGGGATCCGGACCGCACGACACGCGCCTCCGGCGCGTCAGCAGCCGCAGTCGCCCGCGCCGGTGGGGGCGGTGAGCGGGTCGGCGGGCCGCTGTTCGGTGCCAGCGGCCGACTCGTAGGCGAAGCCCTCGCGGATCCAGTACTCCATGCCGCCGAGCATCTCCTTGACCTGGTAGCCGAGCATCGCCAGCGCGAGCGCGGCGCGCGTGGCGCCGTTGCAGCCGGGGCCCCAGCAGTGGACGACGACGGGGACGGCGGGGTCGAGGAGTGCGGGCGCCAGTCGCGGGATGTCCGCGGTCGGCAGGTGCACGGCCCCGGGGATGTGCCCCTGCTCCCAGGCCTCGGTGGAACGGGAGTCGACGAGCACGAAGCCGGGGTCGCCGCCGGCGGCCGGCGCGGCGGCGACATCGGAGACGTCCGTGTGGAAGGCGAGGCTCGCGGCGAAGTACGCCGCGGCCTGGGCGGGCGCGGCGGGCGGCACGCGCAGCACGGGGTTGCCGGTACCGGTGGCGGAAGGGGTTCCGGAAAGCGCGGAGGTCTGCGTCATGGCCAGGAATCTACGGCCGGAGATCGCGGCTCGGAAGGCGCGTTCCCCGGCGCCACGCTTGTCCGGCCGGGGAATCCCCTGCTAGAAACCGTCCATGACCGTGGAATCCCTTGACGCGACCGATTGGCGCATTCTGGACGCCCTGCAGCGCGACGGCCGGGCCAGTTACGCCGAGCTCGCCAGGGCGGTGGCGATGTCCGCCAGCGCCGTGACCGAGCGCGTGCGACGGCTGGAGGAGGCCGGGGTGATCACCGGCTACTCCGCGGTGGTCGACCTGGACCGGATCGGCCGGCCGATCCTCGCCTTCGTGCGGCTGCGCTATCCGCACGGCAACTACAAACCGTTCCACGACCTGCTGGCGTCGACGCCCGAGGTGCTGGAGGCGCATCACGTCACGGGCGACGACTGCTTCATCATGAAGGTCACCGCGCGCTCGATGCGCCACCTGGAGGAGATCACCGGCCGTATCGCCGGCCTCGGTTCGGTGACGACGAGCGTCGTCTACTCCTCACCGCTCGCCCGCCGCGCGGTGGCGCAGGGATGAGCCGTGCTGCCCCTTGACCACCTGCAACTGCGCGGGGATGCGCTGGCGCAGGTCGGCGACGTGGCTGACGAGACCGACCGCGCGGTCCCGCTCGCGTAGCCCGTCGAGCACGTCCAGCACCTCGTCGAGGGTCTGCTCGTCGAGGCTGCCGAAGCCCTCGTCGATGAACAGGGTGTCCAGCCGGGCCCCGCCCGCCTCGTCGGTGACGACGTCGGCGAGGCCGAGCGCCAGGGCGAGCGAGGCGAAGAAGGTCTCGCCGCCGGACAGGGTGGCGGTGTCGCGTTCGGTGCCCGTCCAGGCGTCGACGGCCATGAGGCCGAGGCCCGACTTGACGCCCCGTGAGGCGCGGGCGTCGGTGTGGACGAGGGTGTACCGGCCGGAGGACATGCGCTGGAGGCGCACGCTCGCGGCGGCCGCCACCTGCTCCAGGCGGGCGGCCAGCACATAGGTCTCCAGCTCCATCCGGAGCGTGTTCTCACCGGTGCCGGTGGCCAGGTCGGCCATCCGGCGCAGCCGGGCGTACTCGCCTCGAAGGGGCGCCAGTTCGCGGGTACGGGTCAGCGCCTCGGCGCCGAGGCGGTCGAGCGCGGCGCAGGTCGTACGGGCCGCGTCCTGGCGCGCCGCGGCGCCGCGCAGCTCCCGGGTGGCGTCCTCGACGGCGCGGCGGGCGCCCTCGGGGTCGGCGGCCGGCAGCCCGGCCGCTTCCGCGACGTCCAGCGCGGTCAGTTCGGCGGTGACGGCGGTCTCCTCACGGCGCCGTTCCTCCGCGCGCTGCCGCAGCCGCTGCACCTCGGCCGTGGGCAGCAGCGCCGCCGCGGCGGCCTCGGGGGTGTCGAACCCGGCGCGGTAGGCGGCGTCGGCGAGGTCCGCGTCGGCGTCCTTGAGCGCGCGGGCGGTGTCCTGCTCGGCACGGGCGGCCCCGGCCGCGGTGTCGATCCTCTCGGCCTGCGCCGCGAGACGGGCGCGCCGTTCCGCGACGGTGGCGAATCCGGCCCGGGCGCGCGCCAGTTGCTCGACAAGCGCGGTGTGCTCCTGGTCCAGCACCTCGCGGCGGGAGGTGACGGAGGCGACACGGCTCACGGCCTCGTGCCGCAGGAGCGTGCGGCGGCCGTGCTCCGCGACGGCCCGGTCGAGGGCCTGCCGGGCCTCGGGCAGCGCGGCGGCCGCGGCGGCCGCCTCGCGGCAGGCGTGCTCCAGTTCCGCGTGGGAGGCGGCGAGTTCGGCCTCGGGCGTCCGCCCCGCCTCGGCGACGGCGGCGTCGCGAACCGCTGTGACGCGGACGAGGTGTTCCTGGGCGCTCTCGCGGGCGGCGGCGGCCTCCTGGTGGGCGGCCTGGGCGGCCTCCTCCTCGGCGCGGCCGACCTGGCGGTCCGAGGGCCGGGCGGGGTGCGGGTGTTCGGTCGCGCCGCAGACCAGGCAGCCCTCGCCGTCGCGGAGCCGGGCCGCGAGTTCGGCGGCGATGCCGTTGATGCGGGCCTCGCGGACGTCCTGCCAGTGGTCGCGGGCATCGGCGGCGGCGTCCCGGGCGGCCCGGTGCCGCTCCTCGGCGCCACGCAACTCCCGCTCCCGGGCGTCGCGTTCACGGGCCGCCGCCAACCGGCGGCGGGAGGAGTCGAGGGTGCCGGCGAGCTCGGCGGCGCGGGTGGCGGCGGCCTGGGCGGTGTCGATGCGGCGCTCGTGGCCGAGACGTACGCCCTCCCAGTCCTCCAGCCAGTCGCCGGTGTCGGCGATCAGCTGCTCGTCGGCGCCGGTCTCGCGGTCCAGCCGGGCGCGTTCGGCCACGAGTTCGGCCGCACGGTGCTCGGCGCGGCCGGCCTCGGCGAGGCCCCCCAGTTCCTCGCGCAGCCCGTTCCCGTACGCGGTGAGCTGGTCGGCGCCCGCGCCGGCGAGCGCCGCGGGGAGATCCACGCGGGCGGCCCGCTCCTCCTCGGCCGCGCGCCGGTGCCGGGCGGCCGCGCGGTCCCGCAGGTCCAGCGCGGGCCCGACGGCTTCGGCCCGGCGGGCGGTCTCCAGGACCGCCTCCTCGCGGTCACGGAGCTCGTTCTGCTCGGCCAGGACCTCGGCGCGGCGGGTGGCGACGGCGTACCGCCGCTGGAGCGCGTGCAGTTCGTGCACCGCCTCGGCCGCGCGCTGGGCCTCGGCGTGCGCCGTCTCGGCCGCGGTGGTGGCGAGGTCGGCGACGGCGGACTGCTCACGAGCCGTCGCGCGCAGGACCGCCGCCCACTGCAGCACGTGCGGGGCGAAGTCGGGGTGCCCGGCTTCGGCGCCCTCGGGCAGCCAGTCCTCCAGGCGTTCGGAGCCGTCGCCGGCGGCCTGCTGCATCCCGTGCGCGAGCCGCAGCAACTCCTCGTCCCCGGCCCGCACCCGGGCCTGGGCGGCGTTGCGCTGCGCCTTGAGCCATTCCTCGGCCGCCTTGAAGCGCCGCGTGTCGAAGAGCTTGCCGAGCAGGGCGGCACGATCGGTGGCGGTGGCCCGCAGGAACGTCGCGAACTCGCCCTGCGGCAGCAGCACGACCTGGCAGAACTGCTCACGGCTCATGCCGATCAGCCGCAGCAGTTCCTCTCCCGCCTCCTGGTGCGACTTGCTCAGCGCCCGCCACTGCCCGGCCGACTGCTCGCGCAGCAGCGTGACGGCCTTCTCCATGGTGAAGCCGCTGCCGCGCTTCTTCGGGCGCGGCTGCTCGGGGCGGCGGGTGACCTCCAGCCGCCGACCGCCGACGGTGAGGTCCAGGACGACCTCGGTCGGCGTGTCCGTACCGGCGTGGTCGCTGCGCAGCCGGTTGCCGGGCCGGCTGCCGGGAACGCCGCCGTACAGGGCGTAGCAGACGCCGTCCAGCACGGAGGTCTTGCCCGCGCCGGTCGCGCCGTGCAGCAGGAACAGCCCGGCCGAGGACAGCTCGTCGAAGTCGACGGTGTGGCTGCCGGCGAAGGGCCCGAAGGCGGTGAGGGTCAGGCGGTGCAGGCGCATCAGTCGGTCTCCGCGCGGGCGGCGTCGGTGCGGACCGCGTCCAGGGCGTCGCGCAGGACGGCCCGTTCGGCGGTGTCGGGGGCGGTGCCGCGTACGTGGGCCACGAAGTCCTCGGCGATCTGGCGGTCCGTGCGGCCCCGCAGGCGCTCGGCGTACGAGGCGTGCGGGTCCTCGTCGGCGCGCTCGGGCTCGAAGGCGAGCGCGAGCGCGTGCGGGAAGCGCTCACGGAGCCGCACCATCGCGTCGTGCGGCCGGTACGGGTCGGTCAGGGTGACCTCCACCCAGGCGTCCTCGTGGCGCGCGTGGGCGGGGTCGGCCAGCAGGTCGTCGAGCCGGCCCCGGATACGGGCGAGCCGCCGGGGAACCGGGCAGTCGATCCGCTCGGCGGTCACGGAGCCGTCGGCACCGAGGTCCACCAGCCACGTGCTCTTGCGGTGGTCGGCCTCGGAGAAGGAGTAGGCGAGCGGGGAGCCGGAGTAGCGCACACGGTCGGTGATCGTCTGCGCGCCGTGCAGATGGCCGAGGGCCACGTAGTCGACGCCGTCGAAGACCCCGGCGGGCACGGCGGCGACACCGCCGACGGTGATGTCGCGTTCGCTGTCGCTGGGCGCGCCGCCCGCGACGAAGGCGTGCGCCAGGACCACGGAGCGGGTGCCGGCGGGGCGGGCGGCGAGATCGGCGCGCACGCGCTCCATGGCGGCCGACAGCACCTCGGTGTGCCCGGCGCGCTCCACGGCGAACTCCTCGCGCACCAGGGCGGGTTCGAGGTAGGGCAGCCCGTACAGCGCGACCGGCCCGTGCGCGTCGACCAGGACGACGGGGGTCGCGCAGCCCGCCGGGTCGGTGCGCAGGTGGATGCCGGCGCGGTCGATGAGCCCGGAGGCGACGCCGAGCCGGCGGCCCGAGTCGTGGTTGCCGGAGATCATCACCGTGGGCACGGCCAGTTCGGCGAGCCGGTGCAGGGTGCGGTCGAAGAGCTCGACCGCCGGCAGCGACGGCAGCGCCCGGTCGTACACGTCCCCCGCGACGAGCACGGCGTCGACGCGCTGCTCGCGCACGGTGGCCACCATGTGGTCGACGAACGCCGCCTGGGCGTCCAGCAGCCCGACCCGGTGGAAGGACCGCCCCAGGTGCCAGTCGGAGGTGTGCAGCAACCTCACCGTGACTCCCCCACCCGCATGTTCCGCTCCTCCGGCTCTCGTCCCGCATCCTCCGCAGGAGAACCGGTGTCCCCACCCTTCCCATGCGCTTCGCCGATCAGGCTATCCGCCACCAGTGACAACGCGGCGCGGGAGTCCGAATCCGGGCAAGGCCGGTCAGATGCGGCCACGGCGGCCGGTGGCGGCCCGTACGATGACCGCCATGACGGCGAGCGACTCCGGCAGACCCCTCATACCCTTCGTCGACGATCGCTTCGAGCTGCTGGAACGGCTCGGCGGTGGGGGCATGGGCCTGGTGTGGCGGGCCCGGGACACCGCCCTGCACCGCGAGGTCGCACTGAAGGAAGTCCGCCCGCCCGAACCGGACTTGGCCACCTCCGACCCCGAGGCGGCGGCGAAGGTACGGGAGCGCGTGCTGCGCGAGGCCCGCGCGCTGGCCCGGGTGCACCATCCCAACGTCGTCACGATCCACCACATCGTCGACAGAACGGACCTCGCCCACCCGTGGCTGGTCATGGAGCTGGTGACCGGCGGCACGTTCCAGGACCTGATCGCCCGTGGCCCGCTGGCGCCGCGGGAGGCGGCCCGCATCGGGCGCGGCGTCCTCGCCGGGCTGCGCGCCGCCCACGCGGCCGGGGTCCACCACCGCGACGTGAAACCGGCGAACGTGCTGCTGCGGCCCGACGGCACGCCCGTGCTCACGGACTTCGGCATCGCCACGCTCGGCGGCTCCCCCCGGCTAACCACCACCGGGGGCCTCATCGGCTCGCCCGAGTACATGGCCCCCGAGCGCATCCGCGGCGACGAGGGCAACCCCGCGTCCGACCTGTGGTCGCTCGGCATGATGCTGTACGTCGCGGTGGAGGGCGCCCATCCGCTGCGCCGCGAGACCAGCATCGCCACGCTCGTCGCGATCCTCGACGAACCCCTGCCGCCGGCGGCGCGTTCCGGGCCGCTCGCACCGGTGCTCGACGCGCTGCTCGTCCGGGACGCGGGCGCACGGCCCGACGCCGGGAGCCTCGACGGCATGCTCGTGGAGGCCGAACGGGGCGGGGTGCCCGCGCCGCACTTGCCGGCGCCTCCGGCCCCCTACCCCGCGCCCGCGCCCGCCCTCGGTCCGGCCCCGCCCGTGGACGCGGTGCCCGCCGGCTTCGGGCCGCCGCCGACGCCGACGTACCGGCCCATGCGGACCGCCATTCCTTCCCGCCGCCACGGGCGCGCCCTCGTCGTGGCGTCCGCGTCCGCCGTCGCGGCGGTCGGCCTCGCGGGCGCGCTGCTGTGGACGCTCCTCCCGGACCTGCACGGCGGTGGCGGCGGCGCGCACGCCTCCGGCTCGACGTCCCCGCAGCCGCCCGCCGCGGGAAAGCTGCTCAGCGTCGCGGGGGGCCGCTCCATGGCGGGCGTCGTCCAGGGGGTGTCGGGCGGCACCAAGGTGCTGAAGCTCACCCTGTACCCGGACTTCGCGACCTTCGACGCCCCCACGAAGTCCGACAAGACCATCTACGACGGCTCCCTCTACCGCGACGGCGCGGCCGGCAAGTGGGGCGCCGGCGGCACCGTCGATCCCGAGGACGCACTGATCGACCTCGACTCCGTCCGCTGGGAGGCCCTCCCCGCCCTGATGAAGCGGGCCGAAAAGGACTGCGGAGTGGCCCACCCGAAGAACATGTACCTGATCGTCGATTCGGGCAGCATCGACCACGTCCGCTACATGTCGCTGTACCGGACGGACGACTACCGCACCTGCTATGTCCGGGCCACACTCCAGGGCAAGGTCAACCTCGTCATGAAGCCCTGACGCCCTGACGCCCCGACGCCTCGGCGCCCCGGTCGGCGGTACCCCGGCGTGTGGGGCTGACCCGGGCACGTCGCGGGCCCACCGTGGGCACGGTGAACACACTGACACCCGCGGCCGGCACGTTCGTGATGGCGACCTGCATCATCAGCGTCGGTTTCGGGATGACGGGTCATCAGGTGCTGTCCGCGGTGGCGCTCGCGCTCGGCGGCGCGGTGTGGGTCGCGCTCGCGGTGACCTTCGCGGTACGGCTCATCGGGTGCACGGAGCAGTGGCGGCGGGAGGCCATGACACCGCCCGCGCTGACGGCGGTGGCGGCCACCTGCATCCTGGGCACCTGCCTGTCGCAGCGGGGCCGGCAGACCGCCGCGGCGGTCGCCCTGGCGTTGTCCGCCGCGGCATGGGCACCGCTGCTCGTGCCGGTGCTCCGCAACCGCGCGCGGCGCCTTCCGGGCGTGGTCTTTCTCGTCAGCGTGGCAACGGCGGCGTTGGCCGTGGGCGCCGCCACGCTGGCCGTGGCGTGGCGGCTCGACTGGCTGTGCCTGCCCGCGCTCGTGTTCCTGGTGCTGGGCGTGGTCCTCTACGGTGTGGCGCTCACGCGGTTCGACCGGCGGGAAGTCCGCACCGCGCTCGGCGACCACTGGATCGCGGGCGGGGCTCTGTCGATCAACGCCCTCGCCTGCGCCCGGCTGACGGTCGCCACCGACCCGGGCGGCCCGCTCGGCTGGGCCCCGGCCCTGCACCCTCCCCTGCGCGCCGCCACCCTGGCACTCCTGGCGGCCGCTCTCCTGTGGCTGCCCTTCCTCGTCTACGCCGAACTGCGCTGGCCCCGCCCCCGGTACGACATCCGCCGGTGGGCCACCGTCTTCCCCCTCGGCATGACCGCGGTGACCTGCCTGTCGGCCTCGGCGCCGACGGGCTTCCCGTGGCTCGGCGTACTGGGGCGCGTACTGCTGTGGATCGCGGTGGCGATGTGGCTTGTGACGACGGCGGGCGCCGCCCGCGCGGCACGGAGGGGTTCCGCAGTGGACGCATGAGATGACACTTATTACTGTCATCTCGGTCGGGACTGATATCGTGGCGGCATGCCGCACGATGCGCAGTTGATCTTCGCCGACCACGTCGGCCGCTTCTACGCGCGCCAATACGGCTTCCCCCCGATGGCCGGGCGGCTGCTGGGCTACCTGTTCGTCTGCGATCCGCCACAGCAGACGATCGACGAGTTGAGCGACGCCCTGCTGGCCAGCCGCAGCGCGATCACCGGAGCGGTCAAGCTGCTGGAGACCTACCGGATGGCGCGTCGCACCCGCGCCGCCGGCGAGCGGGTGGACCGGGTGGACATCAACCCGGCGAGTCAGCAACCGCAGAACTTCGACTCCGCGATCCACCGGGAACACGCCGCCCTCTTCCGGGAGGGGCTGGCGCTGCTCACCGACGCCCCTGCGGAACGTCGCGCGGCGCTGGAGGAGATGGTCGCACTCGCCGACTTCCTCGGCGCACGCCTGCCCGTGCTCCTCGACGAGTGGCACGCGCACCGCGACGCCCTCCGCGCCGCGGGGACCCTGCCCACACCGGGCGAACACCAAGCACGCCAAGGACACCAAGGACACCAGGGAGAAGCATCGACATGACCGACTACCTTCCGGCCGGACTCCGTGCCGAGGCCGATGCCGGCGACAGCGACGCGATCGACCAGCTCATCGAACTGGCCGCCGAGCACGGCGACATGGACCTGCTCCGTCGCTTCTCCGACGCCGGAAACAGCGACGCCGCCGATCTGCTCATCGAACTCGCCACCGAGAACGAGGACCTGGACGAACTCCGCCGCCTCGCGGACGCCGGAAACGCCACCGCCGCCGAGCAGCTGAGCGAGCTCACGGCCGAGTGAGGCGCCGCCGGCCCGTCCCGCGCGCTGGAAGCCGTATACCGGTGGCCGCAACCGCGTCGAACCGCCACCCTGCTGACATGACCGTCTTCCATCTGGTGCAGCACGCCGAGAAGGAACGCCGGCCCGGTGACCCGGGGTTGACCGAAGCGGGACGGCGGCAGGCCGCGAGGACCGCAGAGCGGCTGAGGCACCTCGGCGTGCGCGCGGTCTTCACCAGCCCCTTGCGGCGGGCCCGCGAGACCGCCGCGCCCATCGCGTCCCGGTCCGGCCTGCCCCTTCAGGAGGACGTCCGCCTGCGCGAGCGGATGAACTGGGACGCGTCCCGGTCCGCGGAGGACTTCCTGAGGGACTGGGCCGCCTCGGTGGAGGACCGGGACTTCCTCCCCGCCTCCGGCGACTCCTCCCGCGCCGCGGCGGAGCGCTTGCGCGCCTGCCTGGTCGACCTGGCCGGAGCGCCGGGCCCGGTCGCCCTGGTCACGCACGGCGGTGTCACCGTGGACCTGCTGCGCACGCTGATCGGTGACGACGCGGTGCCGGCCGCGCTGATGCGCGACGGCGTCCCGTCCTGCGCGATCACGACGCTGGACCACCTGTCCGTCGTGGAGATCGCCGCGACCGCCCATCTCGAATGACCGGCCTGCCGCGACACCCGGTCAGGCGAAGTCCTGCGAGGCGTCGACGCCGCAGACCCGCAGCAGGTCGACCACGATGCGATCCAGATCCTCCCCGACCTTCGTGACCTCCGCGATGCCGAGGCTGCCGAACTCGTCGCTCGGACGATGCATGCTGAACACCGCGTTGCCGTCCTCGTCGCTGTAGATCAGCATCCGCAACGGCGCATACAGCAACGCCCGCGGATCATGACGGAACATGGACTCGGCGATGACATGATTGCCCGTCAGGTACTCGATGGACCTGGTGGTGTGTCCCGCTATACCGAGCAAGGCGGTGCCGTTGATCCGGGCGTAGCGGATCAGTTCGTGGGGCGCGTTCACGGCGATCGCGGCGCGAACGTCGTCCCAGTCGCCTCCGGACTCGGAAATGAGCTCCACCGGACCCGGATCGAACGCGGGTGCCGCCTGCTCGAACGCGGTCACGAAGTCGTCGTAGGGAATTCCCGTGGCGACGTCGATCCGGGTCACGGTGTGGCTGTGCCGACTGGCCATCCGACAGCTCCCCGATTCGGGATCAAGGTTCAGCGGAGCAACGGACCGGAGGTCCGGGCGGGAATCTCGCACGTCAGCCCGGTCACCGCGGCCGTCACCTACAGTGACCATATGGCCGTCCATCGGCCGGGGCAAATCGACCCCGGTGCCGCCCTCGGCCCTACACGTCCACGTACGCGCTGCCCGAGATCTCCATCCCCGCCGAGCCGGCGGAGGCGTCTGCGAGCCAGCCGCGGAAGGAGTCCAGTTCCTCCTCGGGCACGCCGAGCTCGATACGGACGTCGGCCGCGTAGGCCACCCCCCGCACCGCGCGGCCGGCGGCGCGCAGGTCGTTCTCCATGCGGCCGGCCCGCTGATGGTCGACGACGACGGTGACCAGCGCGAGTTTCTGCCGCTCGACGGTGCCGAGCTCGTCCAGCGCCGCCGAGACCGCGCCGCCGTACGCCCGCACCAGACCCCCCGCCCCGAGCTGGATGCCCCCGTAGTAGCGGGTGACGACGGCGACGACGTCGCGTATCTCGCGGCGCAGCAGGACCTGCAGCATGGGCGTGCCCGCGGTGCCGCCGGGCTCGCCGTCGTCACTGGCCCTGTGCACACGCCCCTCGGCCCCGATGACGTAGGCGAAGCAGTTGTGACTGGCGCCCGGATGCTCCCGGCGGACGCGCGCGATGAACTCCTGCGCCGCCGTCTCACTGGACACCGGCGCCAGGGCGCACAGGAAGCGCGACCGCTTGATCTCGCTCTCGTGGACGCCCGCGCGCCCGATCGTCAGATACCGCTCCACCACCCCGCCACCCTACGGGAATGGCCGGGCGGGCCCTCTGGTTGACTGCTGCGGAGAGCCATGGCGGGCCGAGGGAGGACGACGTGCACGAAGACGACGCGGCGGTACGCGAGCTGCTGACCGGGCTCGGGGACACCTGGGCCGTGGTAGGCCTGTCCAACAACACCTCACGCGCCGCCTACGGGGTCGCCCGCGTGCTGCAGCGCTTCGGCAAGCGCGTGGTGCCGGTGCACCCGAAGGCAGAGACCGTGCACGGCGAGCAGGGCTACGCCTCGCTCGCGGACATCCCCTTCCCGGTCGACGTCGTGGACGTCTTCGTCAATTCCGACCTCGCCGGCGCGGTCGCGGACGAGGCCGTCGCGATCGGCGCCAAGGGCGTGTGGTTCCAGCTGGACGTGATCGACGAGGCGGCGTACGCGCGCACGAAGGACGCGGGGCTGGTCATGGTCATGGACCGGTGTCCCGCGATCGAGATCCCCCGCCTCGGGTGACGGTGAACGACGTCGTACGCCCCGCCCGTCCCGAGGACGCCGCCGAGCTGGTGCGGCTGCGCCGGCTGATGTTCATGGCCATGAGCGGCCGGGACGAGCCGGGGGCGTGGGAGGCCGCTGCCGAGGAGCGGGTCCGGGAGCAGTTGGCGGGCGGTGCCGCAAGGGCGCTCGGGGCGTTCGTGGTCGACGGCGACGCCGGTGGCGGGCCGCATCTGGCGGCGTGCGCGGTGGGGCGGGTCGAGGAGCGGCTGCCCGCGCCCGCGCACCCAGAGGGGCGCTTCGGCTTCGTCTTCAACGTCTGCACCGATCCCCACTACCGGGGCCTGGGGCACGCGCGGGCGACCACGGGAGCGCTGCTCGCCTGGTTCGCCGAGCGCGGCGTCACGCGCGTGGACCTGCACGCCACCCCCGAGGCGGAGCCCCTGTACCGGAGCCTGGGCTTCGCCGAGCACTCCATACCGCTGTCGCTGGACCTCAGCCGGCCGCCGGTTCCGCGATGAGCGCCGTGCCCACCCGGCGGAAGCCGATGCGGGCGTAGATACGGGCCACGTCCTCGTCGCCCGCCGACAGGAAGACCGTGCCCAGCCCGCGTGCCCGGGCGTGCCCCACGAGCGCGGAGGTCACGGCGAGCGCGAGGCCGCGGCGGCGGGCGCTCGGCAGGGTGCCGACGGCGACGATCTCGCACACCTCGCCGACCGGGTTGTACTGCCCCGCGCACAGCGCGGTCGTGCCGTCCACCGCCGCCGCGTGGACGGTGAGGCCGTCCTTGACCCGCGCCTCGGCCGCCGCGAGCGCCGCGGGGGCGGCGTGCAGCACCCGGGCGACGTCCAGTTCGGACGTCCCGGCCGTGCCGATCGCGGTGCCGGGATACGCGAAGGCCAGGTGCGGCACCGTGAGGGCGCTCGGAAACGCCGGGTCGCCGGGCTCCAGTACACGGACGTCCACACCGTCGGCTCGCGCGGGAACGGCTCCGGCCGCCCGGGGTTCGAGCGCCATCAGCGGATGCGCGTGCACGTGCAGGCCTGAGGCCTCCACCGCCTCCCGCAGACCCGGCGTCGTCTCCGCCACCCACTCGAAGCACTCCGGCACGCCGAGCCGCCGCTGCCGCTCCCGCACCCGGTCCACGTCCGCGCGGCCGACCCGTCCGTCCACGCCGAGCGTGGGACGTGCGTAGTACGGCCAGCCGAGTCCCTCACGGACGAAGAGGGTCAGCGGGCCGAAGTCCTCGGCGTAGGCGGCCGCCCGGGGCACCGCGTCGTAGTACCGCTCCAGACGGGCCAGCAACTCGGTCACGCCGGGACGCCCAGTCCCTCGACGACCTGCACACCGGGCAGCGCGGCCAGCGCCTTGCCCGGCAGGAGCAGCTTCCCGCGGCGGCGGCCGCTGCCGATGATCACGTACGGCGTGTCCGTGACCGCCGCGTCCACCAGCAGCGGCCACGCGGCGGGCAGCCCGATCGGGGTGATGCCGCCGTACTCCATCCCGCTCTCGCCGACCGCGGTGTCCATGGGCGCGAACGAGGCCTTCCGCACGCCGAGATGGCGCCGTACGAAGCCGTTCACGTCGGCCCGGGTCGTCGCGAGGACCACGCACGCGGCCAGCGTCACGTCCTGGCCCCGCTTGCCCGCGACGACCACGCAGTTGGCCGACTGGTCCATGCCGACGCCGTACGCCTCCGCGAAGACGGCCGTGTCCGCCTTCTCGGGGTCGGTGTCGACGAGGAGCACCTCCTCGGCAGGCACCTCCCCGTGCCAGGCGGTCAGAGCCGCGGCGACGGGCTCCGGCAGCAGGTCGAGCCGTTCGACGGCCGGAGACACGTCGGTGAAGGTGCCGATGGGTGCGCGCATGTCCGGCACGCTAACAAACGTGCCCGGTCGGACGCGCCGCCGATCCGGAGAACGGACGGCCGAGGGCAGGGCGCGGCCCGTGCGGGGCGGTCACCCCTCCGGTTCGAGCTCTACGAGCGCGGCCAGTGCCGCGAGTTGCTGGTGCGTCGCGCCCGCGGGCACCGGCACCGGGGCCGGCGTCCGCAGCGGCGGCTCCCAGCCGCGTTCGGGGT
This sequence comes from Streptomyces sp. NPDC058691, assembly GCF_042714775.1. Classification (NCBI taxonomy): domain Bacteria; kingdom Bacillati; phylum Actinomycetota; class Actinomycetes; order Kitasatosporales; family Streptomycetaceae; genus Streptomyces; species Streptomyces sp. NPDC058691. The sequence continues at coordinate 180,398 of NZ_JBHXSO010000004.1, forward strand.
GCCAGCGCCGTACGACGCGTGCGGGGGCGCCGGCCACCACCGAGTGGTCGGGGACCTCGCCCCGCACGATCGCCCCCGCCGCGACGACCACGTTCCGCCCGATCCGAGCTCCCGGCAGGATCACCGCCCCGGCCCCCAGCCAGCTTCCGGAGCCGATCTCGACGGGCGCGGAGCGCGGCCACTGCCGGCCGATGGGCTCGTGCGGGTCGTCGTAGGAGTGGTTGTCGCTGGTGACGTAGACGTACGGACCGCAGTAGACGTCGTTCCCGAACACCACCGGCCGCGAGGCGATGACATGGCTGCCGCGGCCGAGGACGACGCCGTCGCCGAGGCGGACGACGGGGTCGGGGCCGAGGTCGAGGCCGGGCATCATGCCCGCGGTGAGGGTGACCTGTTCGCCGATGATGCAGTAGTCGCCGAGGTGGATCCAGCGCTCGCCGAAGATCGTCCCCTGGGGGAACGCCAGCCGGGTCCCGGTGCCGATGCGGCCGAAGCGCAGCGGCCCGGGGCGGTCGGCGGTCACCGCGCCGGCGCCCTGGACCCACCGCCAGCCGCGGTGCACCAGGCGGGAGGTGGCACGGCGGCGCCAGGCCCCCAGCGGGGAGAACAGGTTCTCGTTTTTCGGCACCCGCTCACCGTATCGAGGGCCGTCGGGCCCGGCCGGTCGATCAGGTGTGATGTGTGCCGCGTTCGGACCAGGCGACGGCGAGCCGCGCGGCCAGCCGCACATTGCCGCGCACCGCGGCGAGGTTGGCCTCGAGGCTGGCCCCCGCGGTGCCCTCGACGAGCCGGCCGAGGAGGAACGGTGTGACGGCCTGGCCGGTGACGCCCTCCTGCTCGGCGGCGGCCAGCGCCTGTGCCAGTACGCGGTCGTGGAGTTCCGGGTCGAGCTGCTCCTCCTCGGGCACCGGGTTGGCGACGACGATCGCGGCGGGCGGTCCGCACAGGTCGTCCTGGGCGGCCATGACCGCCGAGACCTCCTCGGGCGTGCCCACCGTCCAGTCGACCGGCTGCCCGGAGCGGCTGAGGTAGAAGCCGGGGAATTCCCCGGTCCGGTAGCCCACGACGGTGACGCCGAGGGTCTCCAGGCGTTGCAGGGTGGCGGCGACGTCGAGGATGGACTTGACCCCGGCGCAGACCACGGTGATCCGCGTCTCGGCGAGCAGCCGCAGGTCGGCGGACTCGTCCTGCTCGGCGGTCCAGCCGCGGTGCACCCCGCCGAGCCCGCCGGTGGCGAAGAAGCGCAGCCCGGCGCGGGCGGCCAGGAACGCGGTGGCGGAGACGGTGGTGGCCCCGCTGGCGCCGGTGGCGAGGGCGACCGGAAGGTCGCGGTGGCCGAGCTTGCGCATCTGCTCGTCGTGGGCGACGCGCTCCAGCTCCTTGTCGTCCAGCCCGACGCGCGGCACGCCGTCGAGGACCGCGATGGTCGCCGGCACGGCTCCGCCGTCCCGCACGGCGGCCTCCAGTTCCCGGGCGACTTCGAGGTTGCGGGGGCGGGGCAGGCCGTGGGAGATGATCGTCGACTCCAGGGCGACGACCGGGGCGCCCGACTCCAGCGCGGCGATCACATCATCGGAGAACTTCAGCACGCTGTAGGCGCTACCCGCCCCGCGATCACCGCAATCTCGGGGCTACGGTGATCTCCATGACGGAGAGAGCCTTGATCGCGACCGTGGGCGGCCACACGCCCCGGGTGGACCCGGACGCCTTCGCCGCGCCGACCTCGGTGGTGCTGGGCGAGGTGACGATGGCCGCCGGCGCCAGCGCCTGGTACCACGCGGTGCTCCGCGGCGACTGCGCGCCGATCAGCCTCGGCGCGGGCAGCAATGTGCAGGACAACGCGACCGTCCACGCCGACCCGGGCTTCCCCGCCGTGATCGGCGCGGGCGTCACGATCGGGCACAACGCGGTGGTGCACGGCTGCGTCGTGGAGGACCACGTACTGGTCGGCATGGGCGCGACGGTGCTCAACGGTGCCCAGATCGGCACGGGTTCGCTGGTGGCGGCGGGCGCCCTCGTACCGCAGGGGATGCGGGTGCCGCCGGGTTCGCTGGTGGCCGGGGTGCCCGCGAAGGTACGGCGCGAGCTGACGGCCGAGGAGGGGGAGATGATCCGGCTGAACGCCGAGCACTACGTGCAGCTGGCGGGGGCACACCGTGCCGCGTTCACGCAGGACGGTACGGACGCAGCAGACATAGCGGACGCAGCGAACACGGCAGACACAGCGGGCTGAACCCCGGCGCCTCACTCGGCCGTCGCGGCGACCGTTTCCTCTTCGGGCTCCGCGGCGGCCAGGGCGGCCTTGGCCCGGCGGCGTACGACGAGGAAGGACGCCAGGCCGATCAGCACGGCCGCGCCCAGGCCCACCCAGGAGAAGCGCTTGAGCCAGGGCTCGGCGACGATGCCCACGTAGTAGATGACGGCCGTCGTGCCGCCCGCCCAGACGATGCCGCCGAGGACGTTCGCGACGAGGAACTTCCAGTACGGCATGCGCAGCACGCCCGACAGCGGCCCGGCGAAGATCCGCAGCAGCGCGACGAAGCGCCCGAAGAACACCGCCCACATGCCCCAGCGTTCGAAGGACGCCTCGGCGGTCGCGATGTGACCGGGGGAGAAGTGCTTGGGGAAGCGCCGGCCGAGCCGGTCCATCAGCGGACGTCCGCCGCGGCGGCCGATCGCGTAGCCGATGGAGTCGCCCACGATCGCCCCGGCCGTGGCGCAGATGCCGACCACCCATGGGTTGACGTGTCCCTGCGAGGCGAGCAGCGAGGCGCTCACCAGGATGATCTCGCCCGGCAGCGGGATGCCCAGGCTCTCCACACCGATGACCAGGCCCACCAGCAGATAGATGCTGACGGGCGGGATCGTCCCGAGCCACTCCTGGACGTGCAAGGCCGCTTCCTCCCCCTGGGGCGGTCGGGTAACCGGTCGGTGCGCCGGGCGCGCACGTCGTTGCAGCGTAGCCGACGTACGGCCCGGCGCGGCGCCCGCGCCTGTGGGCCGGCCCCTCACAGGGCCAATGTTCGTCAGGAGTTGGGGCGCAGGGTCCATACGATCGACATTTCGCCGGTCACGGCGCCGTCCCCGCGCCGGATGGCGACGGTGACCGGGAATTCGGGCCGCTCGCCCTTGTCGAGTTCGGCGACGACATCGGCGGCGGGGCGGCCGAGTTCGGCGGTGGCGGTGACCGGGCCCATGGCCAGCTTCTTGTAGGAGATCTCCGCGCGGACGGCCAGGGGCACCGCGCGCGAGAGCTCGTCGGCGAAGGCGGCGAGCACGATGGCGCCGCTCGCGGACTCGGCGAGGGTGAACATGGCGCCCGCGTGGGGGCCGCCGACATGGTTGTGATAGTCGGCCTGGTCGGGCAGGCGCAGCACCGCGCGCTCCGCGGTGGTCTCCACGTATTCGAGGTTCAGGGTGCGGACCATGGGCACGGTGGCCGTCAGGAGCTCGGCTATCTGGGGCTGGTTCTCGGACATGGCCGGATGTTACCAGCTGGTAATGACGAGATCCATGGAACCGGGAGGCCGTAACCCCTAGTGTTTCCAGCCATGTGGCCAGGAGAACAGCAGCCCGGAGGACAGCAGTACCCGCAGCAGCCGGAAGGCTCGCAGTACCCCCAGCAGCCCGGGGGGCAGCCGTACCCGCAGCAGTACCCCCAGCACCCCCCGCAGCAGTTCCCGTCGCCGTACGCACCGCAGCAGCACCCGGCCTACCAGCCGCCGCCCCCGCCGTGGGGCGCACAGACGCTGCCGGGCGGTCCCGGTGCGCCGAAGCCGCCCGGCAACCGGCGGGGCGTGGCCGTCGCGGTGTCGGTGGTCGCCGCCGCGGCGGTCGCCGCGGCCGGTGTGCTGATCGCCGTGAAGCTCACCGGGGACGACTCCGGCCGCCCCGAGGCCGGCCCGTCGGCGAGCGGCACCCCGACGGCCTCCGCGAGCCCGTCGGACGGGACGTCCTCCGCCCCGCCCTCCCCGACGGCGTCGGACGACGGCCCCGGCGCCGACGACGCGCGCGGCAACCCCGGCGAGAGCGCGATCAAGCCCGTCGTCGCCGGGTGGCAGACCGTCGTCCGCAGCGACATGGGCGTCGCCTACGACGTCCCCAAGAACTGGACGGTGAAGGCCGCGGGGCTGCTCATCGGCTACGAGTGGGACAAGAACCGCATCGTGACGGGAGGCGCCGCCACCCTCGGCGAGGACTGGTGCGGCACCGACCAGCGCGGCATGGCCGGGGTGAAGGGCGGCAAGGGCGCCGAGAGCCTGAAGTCCGAAGCGGCCAACGAGGCCTACAACTGGGCGTACGCCAAGTACAACCAGGAGGGCGGCACCAAGCTCACGCAGTCCACGACCCGCACCTACAAGAACGGCCAGGGCGTCAGCGGCTGGATCTCCAGCACCCGCGCGACCGGCATGAAGGGCAAGTGCGCCGCCGACGGCACCGCCTACAGCTTCACCTTCCTCAGCAAGGACAAGGAGGTCCGCTCCTGGATCCTGGTCGTGGACGGCTTCAAGGGGGCGCCGGACGCCAAGACCATCGCGAAGGTGCGCGACAGCGTCCGCCTGATCGGCTGATCGCCGAGCGGCAGGCGGCAAGCGCGCCAAATACGTTTGGCAGATGACGGCTCCGGCGACCATAGTCCCCGGGTGACCCTCTCGACCTCCCGCCTCGCCCTCCCCCGCTTCCCCGACTGGGCCGGGCGCAACTTCCGGCTGCTGGCCGCGGCCGCCTTCGTGACCAACCTCGGCACCTCCGGCGCCGTGGTCGCCTCGGCCTTCGCCGTGCTGCGGGCCGGCGGCGACGGCACGGACGTCGGACTGGTCGCGGCGGCACGCACGGTGCCGCTGGTGGTCTTCCTGCTCATCGGCGGCGCGGTGGCGGACCGGCTGCCCCGGCACCGGGTCATGGTCGCCGCGAACTGCCTGAACGCGGTCTCCCAGGGCGTGTTCGCCCTGCTCGTGATCTCGGGGGACGCCCGGATCTGGCACATGGCAGCCCTGGCCGCACTGGGCGGCACCGGTACGGCGTTCTTCGCTCCCGCGAACGAGGGCATGCTGCTGTCCACCGTCGACGGCGCCCACGCCGGCCGCGCCTTCGCCGTGTTCCGGCTCGGGGTGAACGGGGCCAACGTCGGCGGCGCCGCGCTCGCCGGGGCGCTCATCGCGCTCGTGGGCCCCGGGTGGGTACTGGCCGTGGACGCGGCCTGCTTCGCGCTCGCCGCGTCGCTGCGGGCACTGCTGCGGGTGGAACGGAAGTCCGCGACGGCCCCGCCGGGCGGCGGTCTTCTGGGCGATCTGCGCGACGGATGGCGGGAGTTCGCGTCCAGGCGCTGGCTGTGGAGCATCGTCGTGCAGTTCTCCGTCGTCAACGCGGTCATGGTCGCCGCGGAGGCGGTCTACGGCCCCCTGGTCTCGCAGGCGGAGCTCGGCGGCGCCGGCCCCTGGGGCGCGGCGCTGGCCGCGTTCGGCGTGGGAAACATCGCGGGCGGGTTCCTGATGCTGCGCTGGCGACCGCAACGCATCCTGCTCGCGGGCACGTTGTGCGTCTTCCCGTTCGCCCTGCCCGCGGTGGCACTCGCGCTGGTGGTGCCGGTGCCGCTCCTCGCGGCGACGATGCTCGTGGCCGGGCTCTCCGTCGAGGTCTTCGGCGTGACGTGGATGCTGGCGCTGCGTCAGGAGATCCCGGAGGACAAGCTGTCCCGCGTCGCCGCCTACGACTGGTTCGGGTCGGTGTCCATGATCCCGCTCGGCACCGCGCTCGCCGGTCCCGCGGCCGATGCCTTCGGACTGACCGGGGCCCTGTGGGGATGCGCGGGCCTCGCCATCCTGCTCACCGGCGCCGTCCTGCTGGCCCCGGAGGTGCGCGGCCTGCGGCGCAAGGACACCACCGCCCAGGTGGCGGGCGGCGGGCCAGCGCTCGTGGTTCAGCCCACCCCGAACGACCCCGCGGGCGGCTCGGGAGAGGGCACCGCGTCCGTGTCGTGAACCGGGCGTGCCCGCCGGAGGAAGAGCGCGAGTGCGTCACCGTGGACGACCCGCGCGGGGAAGGCGTCCGCGAGGGCGCGCCGGGTGAGCCGGTCTACGGGCAGCGGCCGGCGGGACGCGGCGAGCACGGTGTTCCCGAAGCGGCGGCCCCGCAGCACGCCGGGCTCCGCGATCAGGCAGACCTCGCCGAACAGGGCGCGCAGACCCGCGATCTGGGGCCGCACGAAGTCGAAGGGGGCGGAGTCGGCGAGATTCGCCAGGTAGACGCCGTCGGGACGCAGCACACGCGCGGCCTCGGTGAGGAACTCGTACGAGGTCAGATGCGCGGGCACCCGCGAACCGCCGAAGACGTCGACGACCACGACGTCCGCGGAGGCGTCCGGCGCCGCCTCCAGCCAGCCGCGGGCGTCCTCGGTGGCCACGGTCAGCCCCTCGGCGCTCGCGGGCAGCGGCAGTCGTCCGGCGACCAGGTCCGCGAGCGCCCGGTCGGCCTCGACCACACGCTGGCGGGAACCGGGCCGGGTGGCGGCGGTGTAGCGAGGCAGCGTGAGGGCGCCGCCGCCGAGATGGACCACGTCGAGCGGCTGCCCCGCGGGGGCCGACTCGTCCAGGGCGTACGCCAGGCGCCGGGTGTACTCGAACTCCAGATACGTCGGGTCGTCGAGGTCGACGTACGACTGCGGGGCCCCGTCGACGGTCAGCAGCCAGCCGGCGGGCCGGTCCACGTCGGGCAGCAGCCTCGCCGCACCGAAGTCCACGGCCTGGCTCACCGGGATGCGGTCGTCGTCGTCCTCCATCGGGCCATTGTCCCAGCGCCCGGCACGACCGTGCCCGGGGGGCGGGAAGGGGCCCGGGCCGCCTGGCCCGGGCCCCTTCGCTAGTCGAGCAACGCGGTGACGGTGCCCGCGCCGACGGTGCGCCCGCCCTCGCGGACGGCGAAGCCGAGACCCGTCTCCAGCGGCACCGCCACGCCCAGCTCGACGGTCATCTCCACCCTCGCGCCGGGCAGCGCGATCCCGGCCCCGCCGAGGTCCACCGCGCCGACGACGTCCGCCGTGCGCACGTGGAACTGCGGGCGGTAGCCGGTCGCGATCGCCGTGCGCCGCCCGCCCTCTGCGGCCGACAACAGGTGGACCGCGGCGCGGAACCTGCGGCTGGGCGTGACGCTCCCGGGAGCCGCGACGACGTGGCCACGCCGCACGACGTCGCGCGGGACGCCGCGCAGCAGCAGCGCGACGTTGTCGCCGGCCTGGGCCTCCTCCATCGGCTTGCCGAAGGTCTCCAGCCCGGTGACCACCGACGCCGTGTCCGCACCGAGCACCTCGACGCGGTCCCCGGCCCGGATCGTGCCGCGCTCCACCGCGCCGGTGACGACCGTGCCGCGACCGGTGATGGTCAGCACGTTCTCCACCGGCAGCAGGAATGGCGCGTCGGTGTAGCGGTGCGGCATCGGCACGTACGTGTCCACGGCGTCGAGCAGCGCCTCGATCGCCGCCGTCCACCGCGGGTCGCCTTCCAGCGCCCCCAGCCCGGAGACGCGGACGACGGGCAGGGTGTCCCCGGGATACCCCTGGGCGGAGAGCAGCTCGCGCACCTCCAGCTCGACCAGGTCGGTCAGTTCGGGGTCCCCGGCGTCGGCCTTGTTGAGCGCGACGACGATGTGCTCGACGCCGACCTGGCGGGCGAGCAGCACGTGCTCGGCGGTCTGCGGCATGACTCCGTCGAGGGCCGAGACGACCAGGATCGCCCCGTCGAGCTGCGCCGCCCCCGTGATCATGTTCTTCACGTAGTCGGCGTGGCCGGGCATGTCGACGTGGGCGTAGTGCCGGGTGTCCGTCTCGTACTCGACGTGCGCGATGGTGATGGTGATCCCGCGGGCGGCCTCCTCCGGAGCCTTGTCGATCCGGTCGAACGGGACGAAGGCGGCGGAGCCGCGGGCGCTGAGGACCTTGGTGATGGCGGCGGTGAGCGTGGTCTTGCCGTGGTCGACATGACCCATCGTGCCGATGTTGAGGTGCGGCTTGGTGCGCTGGTACGCCTGCTTGGGCATGGTGCGGTGCTTCCTCGGTCAGTCGGCTCGTCCGATGCAGCTGATTCGGCTGATTCATCGACAAGTCGATCTGCGGAACGGGACCCCTGCGTCCTGCCGACCCTCCCCCTGCGGGGTCCGCCGGACTGTCCGGGGAGGGTCAGATTCGGGCGCCGCCGAACGCGTGGACCGGGAAAGCCGGTGCCGGCGCAGCCTTCGGCGCGTCCGCGACCGCGGAGGCGTCTGCGAGGAAGGCGTACCGGAACATGCCGCCGATCATGCGGCACGGGACGGGCCGGGGGCGAACGATTTTCCGGTCAGGGCGCCGCGCGCCGCGCCAGCACATAGGCGCGGCGGGACTCGGCCTCGTGCGGGTAGTGGGTCCGCTCCAGCGCCGCCCGCACGGTGAATCCGGTGTCCTCCAGGGCGGCGCGGACGTCCCCGACGGCGAGGAAGTGGAAGTCCACGTCCACCTCGTGGCCCCACCACTGCGCCATGTGCCGGACCTCGGCGCCGAGATGGAAGGCGACGAGCAGTGGCGCGGCGGGCCGCAGCGCGCGCCGCATCTCCGCGAAGGCGGGCCGCAGTTCGTCCGCAGCGAGGTGGATCACGCTGTACAGCGCGACGGCGGCGCCGAACTCGCCGTCGGCGGCGGGGAGACGGCGGAGGTCGCCCACCCGGAACTCGGCGCAGGGGTGGTCGGCGCGGGCGAGCGCGACCATCTGCGGCGACAAATCGATCCCCACCGCCCGCACGCCCCGCTCGGCGAGCCAGCCGGTCACATGGCCCGGACCGCAGCCCAGGTCGGCGACGGGCGCCCCGTCGGCGGTCTCCTCGACGAGGGCCGACAGGAGGGCGCGATCGAGCGGCTTGTGCGCGAGTTCACCGGCGATGCGCGTCCGGTACTCCCCCGCCACGGTGTCGTAGCTCCGGCGCACACGGCCGTGGTCGTGCTCTCTGGCACTGGGCATGCGCCCAGCATGGCAGTCACAGGCGCTTGGTGGCCTCCCGCACCGACAACGGCGACAGCCGGTCCGCCGACGACGCGACGAACTCCCGCACGGCGTCCGGATCGGTGCGGGCGTACTCGCGCAACGCCCAGCCGATCGCCTTGCGAATGAAGAAGTCGCGGTGTCCTGACTGAGCCAGGCAGTAGCGGAACAGCCGCTCGGCGTCGGTGTCGCCCTTGTACGTGAGCTGGTGCAGGAGGGCCGTGCGCGCGATCCACAGGTCGTCGTCGGTTGTCCAGGCGTCCATGGCCGCCACCAGGGCCGGATCGGCGGCGACCAGGGGACCGACGACGTGCGCCGCGAGCAGGTCGACCGTGTCCCACCACGGCTCGGTCGCCACGAGGTACCGGGCCGTGCCGAGGAACGCGGAGGAGCACCGCCCGATGTGGCGGCGCAGGAAGTCGACCGCGAAATAGCGGTACTCCCGTTCGGGCAGCGCCCAGCAGCGCAGCGCCACGGCCGCGCAGTCCTCCTCGCCGGGTCGGGGCGTGCCCGCCAGAACCTCCCGGGAGAGCACCCGCCGGGCAGGAGTGGCGATGCCGAGAAAGGGGAAGGCTCCGCGCATGTACGCCGACGCGGAGGCGGCCCGGTCCGGGTCGGCGGCCGCGGCGTACACCGAGGTCAGGCGGGGCAGCACCTGATCGGCGAGGGCGCTGTCCGGTACGACCGGGACATGGGATGTCATACGCGCACCGTACGCGGGACCACTGACAGTCCCCGGACGGACATCCTCCTGGGCTAGGCTCACGGGATGTCCGACGCCCCTGCCATGTCCGGTTCCCGCCCACGCCTGCGCGTGTCGCCGTGGGTCCGACTTGCGCTGCTCGTCGTGCTCCTCGTGGCCGCCGGGGTCTGCGTCCTGGTCTGGGAACCGCAGCGTTACCTCGCCGGCGGCTGGCCCGCCCACCTCACGGGGTTCGCGGCGATCGTGCTGTTCACGGCCGGCTACGGCATCTGCGCCACGGCCTTCGTCCCCCGCCCGCTGCTGAGCATGGGCGCGGGCGCCCTCTTCGGCTCGATGTGGGGGCTGACCGCGGCGATCGGCGGCACGGTGATCTCCGCCGCGATCTCGTTCGTCCTGGTCCGCGTTCTGGGCCGGGACGCGCTGCGCCCGCTGCTGCGGGGCCGCATCCTGCGCTCCGCCGACCGGCAGTTGAGCCGGCACGGCTTCCGCACGATGCTCCTGATGCGCCTCTTCCCCGGCATCCCCTTCGCGGCGGCCAACTACGCGGCGGCGGTGTCGGAGACGCGCCTGGTGCCCTATCTGATCGCGACGGCGCTCGGCACGATCCCGAACACGGCGGCCTACGTCGTCGCGGGCAGCCGCGCCGCCACCCCCACCTCGCCGGTGTTCCTGCTGGCGATGGGCTTCCTCGCGGTGACCGGACTCGGAGCCCTGGTCTTCACCGCCTGGGCCCGCCGCCGCCGGCGTCGCTGACCGCGCGGCCCGGGCGATGGCCTCCACAGAGATGCCGAAAACACGCCGGGGTCTGATGCGGGGAGCCGGGGACCGGGTGGCGCCCGGCTCACCGCCGCATCGTGACACGGCCGTCGTCGGCTGACGCGGCCTCAGCCGGCCCGACGGGCCCCGCCCGTCAGCCCTGGCGTGCGCCGGGCCAGTCGGCGTAGCGGATGCGGGAGATCTCCAGGATCTCGCCCGTCGTGCCCCACTCGTCCTTGCCGAGGCGCGAGAGCGGGCGCAGCTTGCGGACGTCGGGGAGGCCGTCCGCCATCACGGCCTCGGAGACGGCGGCGTGCACCACGCGGCCGAAGACCACCGTCGAGTCGCCGAGGGTCACCATGCTGTGCAGCTCGCACTCCAGGGCCACCGGGGAGGCGGCAACGCGCGGCGGCTTGACCGCGTGGCTGGGCTCGCGGGCGATGCCGACCTCCTCGAACTCGCTGACGCCGCGCGGGAAGTCGGTCCCGGTCGCGTTGATCTGCTCGAAGAGGTGCTCCGGAGCGAGATTGACCACGAACTGCCGGGTCTCCTCGATGTTGCGCACCGAGTCCTTCCGGCCGACCGACGTGAACTGCACGACCGGCGGGCTGACGCACGCGACCGTGAAGAAGGAGTGCGGCGCGAGATTGGCCGTCCCCGCCTCGCTCAAGGTGGACACCCACGCGATGGGCCGTGGCACGACCACCGAGGTCAGCAGCTTGTAGAACGGGGTGCGGCCCATGGCCTCGGGATCGAAGTCGATACGCATGGTCGCCAGTATCCCCTTCGGCGGGTGCGGACCGTAACCGACCTCTCCGCCCTGGCCGAACGCGAGGTTCCGATGAAAGTGCCTGGTATCGGAAGGCACGAGTCACCGGAGTCGATCACCCCATGTCCACGCCGTACGAGTGGGACGACATACTCATTCCGCCGCAGGCACGCGGCGGCCGCGTCACCCTGAACCTCAACGACGAGCTGGCCGCGTACCTCCCCAAACGGCCGGCTGCCTATCTGCGGATCTCCTTCGACCGCTTCGGCATCGAAGCCGGAGTCGACCGCCAGGAGGAAGATGCCGAGGACACTCGGGCACGGCTGCGCTGGGGACCGTTCGCCAAGATCTACAAGGAGAACGACACCTCGGCGTTCAAGAAGCGCAAGGTCGTGCGCGCCGACGGGACGATCGACTGGGTGGTCATCCGTCCGAAGTTCCGAGAGCTCCTCGGTGATCTCGCAGCCGGCGTCATCTACGGGGCACGGGCATAAACCTTCCGTCAACGTTCCGCACGGATCGGAGAAGCTGATCCCCACTGCTGTTGGCGTCCCGACCGGTGCCCCGGTCCGATCCGGGATTTCGCGTGAGTCATCGATCCCGCATGTGAGAACAGGTATTCCGAAAGGCGTTCACATGCCCTTCTCCACGGCCGCGTCGTGGTTCCGCCAGTACTCGGGCGGAGACCATTCCGCCTTGCGGCTGGTCTGCTTTCCCTATGCGGGTGGCGCGGCGTCCCTGTTCCGCGGGTGGGGCTCCCGGTTGCCGGACGGTGTCGAACTCCTGGCGGTCCAGTACCCGGGCCGGGAGGATCGCAGGCGTGAGGAGCCCGTCGGGGACATGGACGAGTTGCTCGACCGGCTCCGCGGCGCCTGGGCCGAACTTCCGGAGGTGCCCTACGCGTTCTTCGGGCACAGCATGGGGGCCATGGTGGCGTACGAACTCGCCACCCGGCTGGAGCGCGCGACCGGCCAGGGCCCGGTCCACCTGTTCGTCAGTGCCGCGTATGCGCCCGGTACGGGCTCGGTGCCGACCGAGGTGCCGCCTGAGGAGCTGGCGGAGCACATCGACCGCTACTTCGGCGGTCTCCCGGCGGAGGTCCGCGACGACGAGGCCTGGGTGCGTCAGTTGACGCTGCTGCTGGCCGCCGACTTCGCGCTGTACCGCTCGTACCGGCCGCGTCCGGGCGCCCCGTGGCGGCTCGGCGCGGCCATCACCGGTTTCGCCGGGGACCAGGACCAGGTGGTGCCCGCCGCGGACATGGCGTCCTGGGCGGACCGCACCGCCGCGGGGTTCGAGCTGCGCAACGAGCCGGGGGCCCACCTCTTCATCCGTGAAGGGTGGGCCCCCGTCGTCGACGCCGTCAGTGCCGTGCTGCGCCCCCGGCTGCTGGGCTGAGCGCCGCCGTCTCCGCCGCGTCCTGCAGGGCGTCCGCCTGGCCTTGCAGGACGTCGAGGTCCTCGGAGATGACGCTGCCGGTGGGGATGTCGGGCAGTCTGTCCTCGATCCTCCGCAACGGGCGGTAGCGCAGTCCGAAGACGCCCCAGCAGGACAGCAGGAGCCCGCCCGTGATCATGAGCAGGCCCATGCCGCGGCTCGGTCCGTCGCCCAGCACTGCCTGGAACACATGGTTCCCGCTGACCAGGGGGCCGAAGACGTGCTCGTTGAGCACCGGGGTCAGCAGGAAGCCGAGCGGCATCATGGCGGTGGCCAGCATCTGGTTGGTCGCCACGACCCGGCCCTGGAGCTCCAGTCCGACCTTCGCCTGAATGATCGCCAGCCAGTGCGCGTTGAGCACGGCGTTCAGTGCCCACCACAGGAACAGGCCGATGCCCATCAGCACGGGTGCCGGCCGCAGGCCGATCAGGGCGGTGGCCAGGCCCATGCCGACCGTGGTGGCGATCATGCCGTCGGCGCGGCGGCGGGTGCCGCCCCAGAAGGCCATGGCCAGTCCGCCGACCGCAGCGCCCAGGCCGCCGGCGGCGGTCACCAGGCCGAGGACGGCCGGGGTGCTGAAGGACAGCACCAGCGGGGCGGTGAGCACCGTGGTGGTGGCGGTGATGTAGTTGACCACCACGAAGAAGACCACCATCGCCACCATGGGCTTGCGCCGCACAATGAAGCGCCAGCCGCCGGTGATGGCGGAGGCGAAGGTCTCCCGTCGCTTGCGGAAGAGGCGGTCGGGGAAGCGGACGGCCAGCAGCACCGCCGCGCCGCCCGCCAGGCCTACCAGGTCCAGGGCGATCACACCGCTGAGCCCGGCCAGCGTGATGAGCGCTCCGCCGAGGACGGGTGCGATGAGGGTGCTCAGCGCGGTGCCGAGTTGGGCCACGCCGTTGGCCTGTGCCAGGTAGGGCTTCGGCACGAGCTGGGCGACAGCCGCGAGGTAGGCGGGGCGCTGGAACGCCGCGGTGAGCGAGGTCAGCCCGGCGAAGAGGGCGATCTGCCACACCTGGAGCGCGCCCGCTGCGGCGACCGCTGTGAGCGCGGCCAGTGCGGTGCCGTAGACGGCTGTGCAGGCCAGCATGACCTTGCGCCGCTCGTACCGGTCGGCCACGGCGCCGCCGAAGGGGGCGGCGAGCACGGCGGGCAGCAGGGCCAGCATCGTGATCATCGAGTAGTAGGCGACGTTGTGGGTGCGCTGGTAGACCCAGACGCCGAGGCCGAAGGCGGTCAGGCTCGCGCCCGTGAGCAGGATCGTCTGGCTCAGCGCCAGCAGGCCGAATCTCCTGAGGTCGCGCAGGTCCTGGCCGGCGGGCCGGGCGGGACGTGCCGGGGCGGCGGCCGGCGTATTTCCGGGTGCGGTGCCGGCGGCCGGGCTCTCCGTGATCCTCCCGGAGATGAGGTCGGCGAGCTCGCCCGCCTGGTGCTTGACGAAGTAGTGGCCGGCGTCGGGGATCCGGGCCAGGTCGACCCGGTCGGCGAAGGCGTACCACTCGGCGTGCCGCTCCTCGGACAGTTCCGTGGTGCGGTCGCGGTCGCCGATGACGCACAGCACGGGCGTACGCAGCCGTGCCGCCTCGGGGGTGCCGAGCCGGGCGCTGAACCAGTCCACGGCCTGGCGCACGTCGTGCCGCACGCCGCGGATCACGGCCTCCTCGGTGGCCTCCTCCAACTGGCCGCCTAGGGCGGAGAGAACCTCGCGGTAGGCCCGGTCGGACGTCCAGCGGTCGCTCGGGAACCAGCGGTCCACCAGGGAGGACAGGCGTCCGGGGAGCCGGGCCGTCGGGAAGGACGCGCCGAGGACGACGCCGGCCAGTTCCGTGCCGAGCGCCTCGAGTTCCAGCGCGAGGCCGACGGCGGTCGCCGTGCCCACGCAGTGGCCGTACACCAGTACCGGGCCGTCGCGTCCGGCGAGTTCGTCCCGGCAGCCGTCGATCAGCTCGGCGAGGGTCGGCATGGTCTCGTCCGGACGGGCCGGGTCGTGCCCCGGTGGTTCCAGGGCGAGGACCTCCGCGTCGGGATGACGCGCCGTGAGCTCGGCGGCGAGCGGTCCGTAGGAGGCGGCGGAGCCGCCCGCGTACGGGACGCAGAGCACGGTGAGGCCGACGGCGGTCCCCTGCGCCGGTCCGGCCAGCCGCTGGAGCAGCCGGGTGTCGCGCTCGGCGGGGCCGTCCAGGAACAGCGCCAGGTCGCGCACGGTGGGGCGGGTGAACAGGTCGATGACCCGCAGCTCCGGGTCGATGGCGCGGGCGGCCCGCAGGGCGCGGAAGGAGTCGCCGCCGAGGGCGAAGAAGTCCTCGTCGACGTCCAGGTCGGCGTCGGGGAGTTCCAGTACCTCCTGCCAGACGGCGGCGATGCGGCGCTCGGTGTCCGTGCGTGGCGTCACCCGCTCGGCCGCGGCCTGGGCCGTCGGCTGCGGCAGGGCGGCGCGGTCCACCTTTCCGTTGGGGGTCAGCGGGACGACGGGGATGGCCGTCAGCGCTGTGGGCACCATGTGGCTCGGCAGGTCGGCGCGCAGCGCGGTGCGGGCGGCCTTGATGTCCAGCGGCTCGTCGCCGGCGGGGACGAGCCAGGCCGCGAGGTGGCGCTGGTTGCCCGCGCCGACGGCCAGGACGACGGCCTCGCGTACGCCGGGCAGGGCGCGGCAGGCGGCGGCGACCTCGCCGAGTTCGACTCGGTAGCCGCGGACCTTGACCTGGTCGTCGAGGCGGCCGAGGAACTCGATGAGGCCGTCTGCGCGCACGCGGACGCGGTCACCCGTGCGGTAGCAGCGGCGGGTGCCGTCCAGCGGGTCCGGGACGAAGGCCCGTTCCGTGGCCTCCGCGTTGGCGAGGTAGCCGCGGGACACGCCGGGGCCCGCGATGAGGAGTTCGCCGGGAACGGTGGGCGGCAGCGGCCGCCCCGCGGGGTCCACGACGTAGCAGACGGCGTTGGGGAAGGGCGTGCCGAGCGGGGCCACCGGTCCGCCTCGCCGGCGCGGGTCCACCTGGCCGAGGTCGCAGCCGAGGACCGAGACGGTGGTCTCGGTCGGGCCGTAGTGGTTGTGCAGGACCAGGTCGGGGCGGGCGGCGCGGATGCGGTCGGCCAGTTCCCACGGGCAGGGCTCCCCCGCCAGTACCAGGGTGCGGCGCGGCAGGACGGCCGCCAGGTCGCCGTGAGCGGCGAGGAGTTCGACGTGGCTGGGCACCATCTTGACCACGTCCACCGGGTGCGTGGTGAAGTACGCGGCGAGCCGTTGCGGGTCGGTCGCGGTCTCACGGTCGACGAGGTGCAGGGTGCCGCCGCTGATCAGGGCGCCGAAGACCGACAGGTAGCCGAGGTCGGCGGCCGCCGTGGACAGCAGGGCGAAGGAGCGGCCGTGCCCGTCGACGCGTTCCAGGCCGCCGTGCGCGTAGTGCACGAGGCTGCGGTGCTCCACGGCCACGCCCTTGGGTGTGCCGGTGGAGCCCGAGGTGAAGATCACGTAGGCGAGGTCGTCCGGGGCGGTGCCGGTGTCCGGCCTGGTGTCGGGAAGCGTCGCGTCCGCGGCGGTCTCACCGATCAGGGTGCATCGGGGGGCGGTGGCGCGTGCGGCGAGAGCGGACTGGACGAGCAGGTGCTCGCTGCCGGACGCCTTCAGCGTGGCCGCAAGCCGCTGGTCGGGGTAGGACGGCTCCAGCGGTACGAAGGCCGCTCCCGCCTTGAGGGTTGCCAGGACGGCGACCGCCAGGTCGAGACCGCGTTCGGCGAGGACGGCGACCGGGGCCCCGGGCCGTACGCCGGTCGCCAGCAGCCGGTGGGCCACGCGGTTGGCCCGGCAGTCGAGCTCCGCATAGGTCAGAGAGCCTTCTGCGGCCACCACCGCCACGCTGTCGGGAGTGCGGTCCGCCCAGTCCTCGATCAGGGCGTGCAGGGGGCGGTCCAGCGGGAAGCGCCGGACCGGACCGTGGACGACGCCGGCGCCGGGCTCGTCGAGCGCGAGGGCGCCCACGGGGGCGTCGGGGTCGGCCAGCAGCGCGTCGAGCAGCCGCAGGTACCAGTCGGCGAGCCGTTCGGCGCTGTCGCGCTCGAAGCGCTCGGCCCGGTACTCCAGGACGCCGCTGAGGGTGCCATCGGACTCCCGCTCGAAGAGCTGGAGGGCGAGGTCGGCCTTGACCGAACCGGTCGGCACCTCGCGGAACTCCGTGGTCAGGCCCGTGAAGAGTTCGCTGACGTCGGGCCGGCGGTAGAGGTTGGCCATGGTGTCGAACAGGGGGTTGGCACCTGCCGCGCGGTCCGGGCGCACCCGTTCCACCACCCGCTCGAACGGCACGTCGCCGTTGCCGATGGCGTCCAGGACGGTGCTCCGCACCCGCTCCAGCAGCGTCCGCCCGGAAGGGTCGCCGGACAGATCGGTGCGCATCACCACGGTGTTGACGAACAGGCCCACCGCCCGGTCGCTGCCGGGGGTGCGTCGGCCGCCGTCCGGGACGCCGACGGGAATGTCCGCGCTGCCCGAAACGCGGGCCAGCAGCGCCTGCCAGGCCGCGAGCAGCACCATGAAGGGTGTGCAGCCGGACGACGAGGCCAGTGCACGCAGCCGCGCGTGGAGCTCGGCGGAGAACACCAGCGGCACCGCGCCGCCCAGGTCGGAGGGGACCGGACGGTGCGGACGGTCGGCGGGCAGGTCGAGTCCCGCACCGCAGCCGGACAGCCGTTCCGCCCACCAGTCCAGGCGGGCGTCCTCCAGTTCCGCGGGCAGCCGTTCGGCGACGGCCGCGTACTGCGGTGCCGCCTGCGGTGCGGGACGAAGGCCCCGGCGGGCGGCGTACAGCGCGGCCAGGTCGGCGATCATCAGGCCGTTGGACCACGCGTCGGTGGCGATGTGATGGACGACCAGCAGCAGCGCATGGTCCCGCTCGCCCACGGTGAAGCAGGCCGCGCGCAGGGGGCACTCCTTCTCCGGCGCGATCGGCCGGCGGACGCGTTCGCCAACCTGCCGGTCCAGTTCCTCCTCGGGATCGGGGTGGGCGGTGAGGTCGACGTGCTCCACGGGCACGTCGGCGACGGGGCGGATCCGCAGCACCGGTCGCGGCCCGGAGGCGTCCACGGAGCCGCGCAGCACCTGGTGCCGCTCGGCGAGGTCGCGCACGGCGCCGAGCAGGGCCTCCCGGTCCAGCGGCCCTCGCAGGCGCAGCAGCACGGGTACCAGGTAGGCCGGGCTGTCGGGCTGCAACTGTGCCTGGAACCACAGGCGTTCCTGGGCCGTGCTGAGCGGCGCGGGGGCGTCGTCGTCGCGGGGGGCACGCTGCCGGGCGGCCGCGGCCCGAGTGGCCAGCAGGGCGCGCAGCCGGTCCTGGTCGGTGCCCGGCGAGTGGACGGGGGACGTCGTCATCGGGCACCGCCTTCCGCGTCGAGGGGCGGCAGGGAGACCCCGAGCCGGTTGTGGATCTCGGCGGCCACGCGTGCGCCCAGCAGGCTGTGCCCGCCGAGCGCCACGAAGCGGGCCTGCGGATCGCCTACCTCAGAGGCCTGCGGGAGGACCTCGTACCAGATCGACGCCACGGCGTCCGGGTCGCCCTCCTCGGCGGAGGCGCCCGTCCGGCCGGAGCGTTCGCGCATCAGGCGCTGCAGCAGCGGCCGTCCGCCGTCCATCCGGCCGGACCGTGACGCGGACCGCTGCGCGTTCAACTGCTCCTCGGCTCGCTGCCGCAGGAGTTTGCGGTCCCGCTTGCCGCTGCTGCTGAGGGGGAGTTCGGCGGCGATGAGGAAGCGGGTCGGCACGTAGGCGGGCGGTACCCGGTCGGCCAGGTGCTCGCGGAGCCTGCGGGGCAGCCCGTCCCCGGCCGGCGTCCCGGCGCCGTCGGCGGTGGGACGGACCCAGGCCACCAGTTCCACGTCCTCACCCACCTTGGCCGCCACCACGGTGCCCTCGGCCACCTCGGGGTGACCGTTCAGGTGGTGTTCGACCTCCTGCGGTTCTATGCGCTGGCCGCGGATCTTCACCTGGTCGTCGACGCGGCCCAGGTACTCGAGGCCGCCGTCCACCACGCGCACCCGGTCTCCGGTGCGGTACCAGACGGGTACCGACGCGTCGTCGTCCGCGGGGACGAAGGCCCACTCCGTCAGGTCCGGCCGGTTGAGGTAGCCCAGGGCCAATGGCATGCCGCCGATGCGCAGTTCGCCTTCCTCCCCGGTGGGGACCGGCTCGCCGTCGCCGCCGAAGACGCCGAGGACACAGTTGTCGACAGGCAGCCCGATGAGGACCCGGTCGACGTCGGCGGCCTCTTGCGGACAGGTCCAGTGCGTGACGTCGATTGCCGCCTCAGTGGGGCCGTACAGGTTGTGCAACCGGGCGGGCAGGCTCGCCGTGAAGTCGCGTGCCACGGCGACGGGCAGGGCCTCGCCGCTGCAGAAGACATGTCGCAGCGAGGTGCAGTCCTGCGCGGCGGGCCCGCGCAGGAACTCGCGGAGCATCGACGGCACGAAGTGGCACACGGTGATCCGGTGGTCCTGGACGGCGCGCGCCACCAGAGCCGGGTCGCGGTGCTCCTCCGGCGGCAGGAAGACGCAGGTGGCCCCGGAGATCAGCGGCAGCCACAGCTCCCAGCCGGAGACGTCGAAGGTGACCGGGGTCTTCTGCAGGATCCGGTCCTCCGGCCCGATGCCGTACGTGTCGCGCATCCACAGCAGCCGGTTGCACAACGCCAGGCTCGGCAGGACGACGCCCTTCGGCGCGCCCGTGGAACCGGAGGTGAACAGAACGTACACAGGCTGGTCGTCGGCCACCTGCGGCAGCGGATCCGCAACGAACCCGGGGCCGCCGGATTCCACCGCGACACGTGATACGTCGACCTCGACCGTGCGCAGTCCGTGCCCGGCCAGGACAGGTCCGGCCTGCCCGCCGACGAGCGCCACCCGGCTGCCCGCGGTCTCCAGGACGGCGGCCAGCCGGGCCGGCGGATCGTTCGGGTCGACGGGCAGGTAGGGCAACCCGGCCTTCAGGACGCCCAGCAGCGCCGCGAGCAGCCCGTTGCTGCGGGGCACGGCCACCACCACCGGCACGCCCTCCGGAGCCCGGTCACGCAGGGTCCGGCCGATGGCGTCCGACCACGCGTCGAGCTGCCGATAGGTGAGGACGTCCACCCCGGACCGGACGGCCGGGCGGTCCGGGTGCCGCTCCGCCACGTCCCTGATCAGACCTGGCAAGCCGGTCGGACAGTCCCTCATGACCTTGGGTCCCGCGAGTTCCACGGATCCGGCACTCGAATTGTGTTGCACGTCCTCTGCTCCTCTCGCCCGGACAGGGCCGCGAGTCACACTAGGAACAGCCGGTCGAACGCCATAGAGGTGCTGATGAGACCTTAACAACCGTGCTTTTCAGACCTCTTGTCCGTGTTCACCTGAATGCGCCGGGAAGTGCGACGGGCGTGGCGGCGGCTGTGGTGAGTCAGGGAGACGGCCGTTGCACCGACAGGGGGCAACCGATCCATGAGGGCCGACTGGGCGATCGGGGCCGTACGCCCCGGCCGCCCTGAGCCGTGCCCCTCGTAAAGAAGTGGGAATCGGGTGGGCCCGATCCGGAGGACCGGGGCCCGGGCACCCCGCG
Source organism: Streptomyces sp. NPDC058691 (assembly GCF_042714775.1). NCBI lineage: Bacteria > Bacillati > Actinomycetota > Actinomycetes > Kitasatosporales > Streptomycetaceae > Streptomyces > Streptomyces sp. NPDC058691. Next base: position 200,638 of record NZ_JBHXSO010000004.1, read on the forward strand.
GGCCGGTGACGGCGATCCGCCGCGGCCATCATCTGAGGCCGCTCTCATTTTTGATGGCGCCCTGACGACAGGTCCGGGCGGACACCGCTTCCCGGCGTCGGCATGCGGGTGTGGGTTCGTCCGCCGTACCGCGCCTGGCCCGCGACACGGCGGCCCGCGCGGAGGAGGAGCACCATGGCTGAGGCTCTGGGTGGCGAGGTCGCTGTCCGCGTCGTAGGTCGCGGAGAAGGCGCCGGCGACGGAGTCGGTGCGGGAGGTTCCGGACCGCGGGGGTCCTTGGCGGTGTCGTCGGTGTAGGTGGTCGTCGACAGTGTGGAGTCGGTGGTCTTCGTCACGCGCGCGAAGGCGGAACCGCACGGCTCTCCCGTGTCGTTCCGCAACCCTGGTGCCGCGGGCCGCGCTGCTGACGCCATTCCGACGACATCGGTGACGCACGCCACGGGGCATCAGGAATTCGTCAAGCTCGCCCGGCCCGGCGCCACTCTGCCTCGCCATCGAGACTCCGCGCCCGCCAGCACAGCGCGACAGTGATGGTTCGCGAGGCAGAGTGGCGCCAATGCCTCTCCGGGGGCGCAAAGGGGAGGCACAGCGCGATGCCGGACACGGTCGCCGTTGCCACACATCAAGGACCCCTTCTTCAGGTCCGGAAAACGGGCCGGAAGTGCCGTCGAATCCCGACGGCCCCGACAGGTCACGCCCCTTTCCGTCATCTCCGACCACTCCCCCGGGGCGATCGCAGCCGTCCCGCCACCACCCCGGCACCGTCCCCTCCCGGCTTCGACTGCTGCGTACCGTGTTATTCGCGACTGCGGCCGGACTGGCAGGCATCCTCACGGCGGGCGGCATCACGCTGAGCGGATCGTGGTCGGACATACGTCACCACTCCGCGCCTCAGGTGACCAGTGCCACGGGCCTGTACTTCACCCTCAACGACATGGACGCCCAGCTCGCCAACCGGCTGATGCCGGGGTTTAGCAGACTGAGGCCTCCGCACTCCACGACCAGCGGCGTGCCGAGGCCGCCGGCCACCTCCGTGAACTCGCGGAAGCGGCCGAGGACGATCCGGAGGCCGAACGCGACGTTGCCGAGGCCATCAGCGACCTCGGCGCCTACGAGGAACGGGCTGCCCGCGCCCTGCTCCTCGGCGAGCAGGGCCACCGCCTGGCGGCGGTGGCCACGTACAACTCCGCCTCGAACCTCATGCGCACGCATCTGCTGCCGGAGGCCGATCGCCTGGTCAACGTCAACGACGCCGCCTTCGAGCGCACCTATCAGGACAGCTCGGGCACCCAGTCCGTCATCCGCGTCACCTTCCTCCTGACCACACTCGTACTGCTGGCGCTTCTGACCACACTGCGGCTCTACCCGTTCTCGCGTTTCCGTCGCATGATCAACCCCGGTGCGGCAGCCGCCAGCGCCCTCGTGCTCGTTGTGCTGGTCACCGGGCTCGTCGAGATCTCCAGCCAACGCGAGCAGTTGCGTATCGCGCGGCATGACGCCTTCGATTCCGTCGTCGCGCTCACACGGGCGCGGGCGGTCTCGTACGACGCCAACGCCGACGAGTCCCGATACCTCCTGGACCAAGCCGGCGCCGACGGGCACGAACGGCACTTCCTCGTCACGAGTCAGCAGCCCATGAACCTGCCCTGGACGACCTCGACGAGCCTGCGGCGGCCGGCTTACCAAGCCCCCGGCCTGCACGACGTCTTGGACCGCTGCCGGCAGGAAGGCATGCCGCACGTGATCCTGGACGGCACGCTCATCGAGTCCAACCGCCTGGCCGGTGTCCGCGACAACGGGAACGACCTGTGGTTTAGCCAGAAACACAAGGCATTCGGCGGGAACGTGCAGTTCCTGTCCGCCCCGGACGGCACCCCGCTGTGGGTCTCCGACGTCGAGCCCGGCTCCACGCCCGACATCACCGCCGCCCGTATCCACGCACTGCCCGCCCTGTACAAGGCCGCCACCGACGACGGCCTGCCGACACTCGCCGACAAGGGCTACATCGGCGCCGGCATCGGCATACACGTCCCGGTCCGACGCCCCAAGGGCCAGTCCGAACAGGCCCTCCACGCCGACACCCGCACCATCAACACCCTGATCAGAGACCTGCGCGCCCTCGGCGAACGCGCATCAGCCGAACTCAAAGAACGCTGGCGCGCACTCAAGCACGTCTCCCTCAGCCCCAGCCGGATCGGCGACATCGCCCGCGCCGCACTCGTCCTCAACGGAATCTGGAAATGATCTTCGTTGAGAAAACCTCACTCGGTCGCGGGAACCGCTTGTGGATCGCCTCATCGGCGAGTTCGTCGTCTCGGATTCCGGCGATGACAGGATGGAGCCGCCTACGCGTGTTCCAGCTGGCGGCGAATATCGAGTCGGTGATGCCGCAACTCGTGCAGCGTGTGCACTGCGAACCAACGCAGGGATCGCACGGCCATCTCGGGGTAGGGGACGCTCAGAGTGCGTTCCCAGTCCGCGGGTCCGAGCTGGTCGAGTCCGTGGGTGAACAGCAGGGCCGCGTCGTGCAGTTGACGAGCGACATCGGCTGGTTCCTGCTGAATGTATCCGTCGTGTTCAACCCGCTCGTCCCGCCCCATCGGCTCGGTGACCGGCGAGTCGCTGCGTCGCGCGGCAAGTAGCCGTTCTCGCTGGACGAACAGCACATCGCGCATGTGACAGGCGTACTCGAGGGGACTCCAGAGCTGAGGTGCGGCGCGTCGTCGGAGTACGACAGGGTCGGCGCGCAACAGTTCCACGTATTCGGAGACATAGTGGTGGGTCAGCACCGACACTTTATCGGCCAACGCCAGATCGTACTCGTAATCACATTCAGTACAGTGCAGCATGGTATCCATAATATCTAATCCCGCCCCTCGGAGTGAGGGAAAACGATTGTCTCGCCTATCCGCCGTCGAAGCCTGATGACCTCTGGACCCTGGCGCATACAGTCCCGCCCATGACCGAGATCAGGGGAGAACGAGCTGGTAATACCCCTGCAGTTCCCGAATCTCAGTGGTTACTTGGACGGAGTGTGCACTGGGGATCGTGAGGTGCTCCTTGAGCAGGCCCAGTATCAGTTTTCCCAAGCGTTCCTTCAGCTCCTCAGGACGGCCTGGCAGGATGTCGACGATTGCGTGAACCATGTGGTGGTGGGGGCTTCCGTCGCCGACAACAGTCTCGTCGAGGGCGAGGAACCGGGTCTTGAATCCCCCCAGCGCGCTACTGATCAGGTCGGAGGCCGCAGCGTGCGCGGCCAAGGCGAACCCTCTCCTATCGAAACCCGCCGCCAGGGCTTCCGGGTACTGGACCGTTATCTGTGGCATGCCGACACCTTCCCGTGATCGAAGAACCCACCAGTAGCGCGGCGGTGTGATCGCGGGTCGAACTCGTCCGAGTCGCTCGGCTCGGACGCAGTGGTCGAGCCTGCCGCGGTCACCGCGCCGCCCACCTCACCCTGCTCCGGCCACGGCCTACTCGCCGACATACTCGCCCGATTCGGAGCTGCCCGGCTCCCGACCCGATACCCCGACACCATCGACATCCGACATCAGCTCAGCGACGACTCGCGAATCCGGGTCCGAACTGGCCGGGCGTTGCCGGCACACCCCCTCGATCTCCACGAGCAGGTCGGGCCGGCACACGTCGACGTTGAAGTAGGCGATCTCGGAATCAGCGCGGAACACCTGCGCGCAGATGTCGCGAACGGTGGCAAGGTGCTCGGGATCGCGGACGTAGACCTTGACCTGGTCGAGATCCCGCGCGGCGTAACCGTGGCCTTCCACGCCGTGCCGGCGCAGGTTGTCGCGACCGACGAGTGCGTCGATGTTGCAAAGGGTCTCGAGGGTCTGCCGTGTGACGTCGTCCGCGTGCACGGTGTCCTCGCCCAGGATGCTGGCCGTGCCCGACACGAACACGCTCCCCGTCTGCTGCCCCCGCAGGAACGTCGCGCGGGCGAAGCTCGGAGACTTCGGCCCATACCGCGCCGGGTACCGGTAGGCCGGGGTCTGCCGCGGATTTTCCAGGTGGACGGTCCGGCCCTGTTTCGCGGCCAGGACACAGAGGTCGATGCCGGGACTGAGCGTGCCGATTCCGGTGGCCGCCGGCAGCTGTGGGAACTGTCCGGCCCAAGCAGCGAATGCTTCGGCCCGGCCGACGCAGAAGTCGCGGTAGATCTCCACGCCTTCCGCGTTCGGGCCGGTGATGTCGCCGATCAGGTTCCACATGCGTACCAGGTGGGTATAGCCGCTTTCCCACACGAACCGCAGGGCGTCATCGTACAATTCGCGTACACGCTCCCGGTACACCGGCTGCGGCCCGAGACGTACGGCGTAGAACAGGTACTCGCCGTCCTCGGAATAGACAGCGTCCCCCGACGTGCCGGAGCGCCCGGGTCGGTCGGTCTGCCAGACCTCCTCGACCGGAGCACAACTCCCGTTCGCCATGTGGGTGGTCAGGCAGGGGATCCCATCGACCAAGGTGGGCTCGGCCGGCCTTTCGGCGAAGATGATCCGCCCCAGCACACTGCCGCCCGTCGCGTCGGCCACACCGGCAATGCTCGGGACCAGATCGGACCGCAGCCCCCGCACACGGTTCCGAAGTCGTGAGTGATTCAACGTAGCTCCAAATTTTGATCATGACTGCGGCGCCCGCCGCGAGGCGCAGCAGGGCGCATCTGAATCGGGTTCCGGTCCGACGAATTCGACCAGCCCAAACCAGTCGAACGGCACTCAGGACGGGTCGCAGCAAGCCCGAGTTGTCTGCGTCCTCGGCCATGCGATGCCGCATCGGTTAACCACCGGACAACTGCCGAGTGTCCTCGGCCGCTGCTGGTCGTTGCCGGAGGATGTGCCGGTGGCCGCGCTCATCGCGCGACTCCCTCCTCGGTCGCCAGCGCGGCGAGTGCCCGTTGCTCGACCACCGTGGCCAGATCGACCAGCACCGGAAACTCGAACACGGTGCGGACGGACACGTCGACGCCCAACGCGTCGAAGATCTCCCTGGTCACCCGGATCGCGGTCATCGAGTTGCCCCCGCAGTCGAAGAAGGAGTCGGAAGCGGCCACCCCCTGCACTCCGAGCACCTGTTCCCACGTTGCCGCCAGAAACTCCTCCACCACGGTCGCGGGCTCCACCCGCTTGCGCCCCGCCGGCTCGCGCTGCGCCCCGGGGAGCGCATCCGGCTCATGCGATGGCGGAACGGGCACCGCGAGTGCCGAGCAGACGCGGTCGGGATGGGCGCTGCCCTCGGTGAGGACCTGGCAGAATCCATCGAGCAACGCCGAGGCGGTCGCCTGATCGAAGCGCTCCACGTCGTAGCAAAGCTGCACCTCGCTCCCGGCGATCGTGTCGTTGACGAGGAAGGTGGCTTCGTTGGGAGCCGCGCCGGAGTCCCGCTCGCCGAGCACATGGAGCTCCGCGGCACCTGACCGCAGGCGTACCGGCATCCCGGACGGGCGCACCGACAGGACCACCGGGGTCAGCGGTACTCCCGGTGGCCGCACCACGCCCGCGGAGTCGGCTGCGTCCGACAGTGCCGCGGACGGCAGATCGCGGTGCGTCAGTGAGCGGTTGCGCGCCAGCGCCGCTTCTGCCACCACCGTCCGGAAGCTCTGCTCGGGTTCCCACCGCACCCGGACGGGCAGGGTCGCGATCAACGGACCGACCACGTGATCGAGTTCCACCACATCGCGTCGCGCCGCCGGCACCCCGACGAGTACGTCACGGGTCCCGGTCCACCTGGCGAGCAGCACGTCCAACGCCGCCAAGTACACCGCGAAGGGGCTCAGCCCACTGAGTGAACCCAGCTTGCGCACCGCGTCAACCGTCTCCGGTGCGAGTGGACGGCTCAGGCGCTTTCCCCGGCAGCTCAGAGCACCGTTGCGGGCACGGCGGGACACGTCGTACGGTGGCCGCGCGCCGGCCAGTTCCTTCGTCCAGAACTCCCGATCGGCGGTGGTGTTCGCGGCGAACAACGTTTGTTCCCAGCGGGCCACGTCACTCAACTGCACGGCTGGTTCCGCCATCGACTGCTCGGACCCGGCGAGGTGCGTGGCCAGTTCCTGCAGAAGGATGCCGGCGGACCAGCCGTCGAAGGCCACGTGGTCCACCGCGATGACCAGGGTGGCCGTGTCCTCCGCGGTCCGGACCAAGGCGGCGCGCAGCAGCGGCACGTCGACGTCGAGCGCGAAAGGCTGCCGGGCTGTCTCGTCGAGGACGGAGTGGATCTCCTCGTCGCTCATGGCCTGCGCGTCGTACTCGGCGAACGGGACCCCGGCCGGCGGGCGGACCTCGCCCGTCACCTCCGTCCCGTTCGCCCGCACCACCGTGCGCAGCGCCTCGTGTCGGACGACGAGAGCGTTCAGGGCGGCGGTCAGGGCGGCCGAGTCGACCCGGCCGGTGATGCCGATCGCAAACGCTTCTGCAGTGGCGCCGGGAAAGCCGCTGACCTGGCGGGTCATCCACAGCTGGCGCTGCATGTCGGTCAACGGCACACTCGCGGCGCCGACATGCCGCACCGGTGGTGGTAGGGCCGTCCCGGCATCAGCCAGCCGGCGCGCCAGGCCCGCCACGGTCGGCTCGGTCAGGAACGCTCCGGGCTGGACCGCGGTGCCCAGTTCCGCACGGACGCGGCCGACCACCCGGGCGGCGGCCAGCGAATTGCCACCCAGAACGTCGAACCGGTCCGACCGGCCCACCCGGGGCAGGCCCAGCACGTCCGCGATGATGGCGGCCACCTGCTCCTCGACCGCGCCGTGCGGCTGCTCACCGTCGCCGCCACCGGTGCCGCCGGTGGCGGGGATGGGAGGCAGTGCTGCCCGGTCCGCCTTGCCGCTCGAGTTCAGGGGCAGGTTCTCCAGCACCATGATGCGAGCGGGGACCATGTAGTCGGGCAGCCTGTCGCGCAGGTGATCGTGAAGCTCGGCCTCGGTGACCGGCGTGGTCCCCGCCGGCGCCTCCACATAGGCGTGCAGCGTGCGGACGCCCTGGGGGTCCGCCGGGGCGGTGGCCACGGCGTTGCGCACGCCCGGGTGCGCGGCCAGTGCGGACTCGACCTCGCCGAACTCCACCCGGAAACCGCGCACCTTGACCTGGTCGTCCAAGCGGCCGAGGTAGTGCAGGACACCATCGACGCGGCGGACGAGGTCGCCGGTGCGGTAGCGCCGCGCACCCAGGGAGGCGGGGTCCTCGACGAATCGCTCGGCAGTCAGCTCCGGTGCGCCGAGATAGCCGCGGGCGACGAGTGGTCCTGCCACCCACAGCTCGCCAGGTGTCCCGTCGGCGACCACCCGCTGATCGGCGTCGCGGACGGTCAGCTCGCTGCCGGCGACGGGCTGTCCGATGGGCGGGTTCCCCTTCTCCGCCCGGCCGATGACGTGTGTGGCGCAGAAGACGGTGCACTCGGTCGGCCCGTACACGTTGACGACGGTCTCCACGCCCGGCTGTGCGTACAGACGATCGACTAGCGAGCGAGTGGCCACCTCGCCACCGAGGTTCACCCGGCGCACCCCGCTGGGCAGTGGCTGTTCCAGCAGGGCGGCGATCGCAGAAGGCGGCGCGCCGATCATCGTGACCTCGTGGCGGGCCGGTAGCGTCGGCAGGGCAAGGATGTCGTCGGCCAGGACTACGGAACCTCCGGTGCTCAACGGCCCGAAGATCTGGTGGACCGATGCGTCGAAGCTGAGCGATGCAGTGGCCAGTCCCGCTCGCAGATGCGCGGGATCGCTCGTGCGTTCCACCCACCGCAGGAAGGCGACCACTGAGGAGTGCTCGACCGCCACACCCTTGGGTGCGCCGGTGGAGCCGGACGTGAACAGGACGTACGCGAGACCGTCCGCTGGGACAGGGGCGCCGCCGCTGTCGTTCAGGTCCTCGACGATGACGGGCTGGGCACCAGTCGCCGCGCAGGTGGGGGCCAGCTCGCGGGTGGTCAGCACGTACCGGATCGCCGCCAGCTGGACCATTTCCTTCAGGCGGGACAACGGCATTAGCGGGTCGAGCGGGACGTAACCGCACCCTGCCCGCCACACCGCGAGAATCCCCGCGACCATCCGCTCATCGCGGGGGAGACAGACACCGATCAGGTTCGCCGCGGGCTCGGCCAGGCCCTGCGCGAATCGGGCGGCCATGGCCGTCAGCTCCTGATAGCTGGTCCGGCGTTCGCCCGCGATGACCGCTGTGGCGGTGGGAACACGTTCGGCCTGAGCGGCCACAAGATCATAGACAGTCGTCATTGCGTTCTCTTCGAGAATCGGGGGAGGGATGGTCCAGTTCACCGGCCTGACCGGTGGCGTCGGAGGCCGACCTGACGCGGTTTCTTTTCGGCGTGGACCGTCCCGGCAGCAAGTTCAGCAGTACCTGTGCGCGACGGGGTAGCCCGGCTTCGGCATTCATACGAAGAACTAACGGGCGCCAAGTTCCGGCAACCGGATCACGCACCGGGACCAGGCCCGTGGGTCGGACCCCGCCCCGCTCGCGATGACCCATCAGGTCCGGACTTACGAGAGTGTCCGATAGGCGGCGAATCCGATGATCAAGGAGATGCCTGATGAGCGAGACCATCACCGAGCACGAGGCCGTGGAGGAGCCGGTCATCGAGCCGGCTGCGGAGGCGGTGTCGGACGATCAGTTGGTCGCGATGCTCGTCGACCGGGCCCGTTCCGAAGGGCTGCAGCTGACCGGTGAGGGCGGGCTGTTGCAGCAGTTGACCAGGCGGGTGCTGGAGTCGGCCCTGGAGGGCGAGATCACCGATCACGTCGGCTGTGACAAGCACGATGTGACGGGCAGGAACAGCGCCTTGTCGGCGCGCACACGGTCAGGACGGACACGCTGCCGGCCGGGTCCGACCCGGCCCGGTACGAGGTAGGCACCTTCTTCAGGACGGGCTCGATCTGCGGCCAGTCGCCGCGTTGCCCGGCGGTGATCATGATCGGCATGGGTTTTCGGTCCTGTTCGACGGCCGGGAAAGGCTTGGCGGTGTCATCCGCCACGCGAGCGTGCCAGCCCGTGATGGACGGGTTCGCTGAAGAATGCTCCCGGCGGTTCCTTCCGCAGTCACTCGGTTTCCGGGCCTGGGCCGCATGTTGATCGGCATGGCACACCGTCGAGTCGAGACTCAGGTCCCACACGATCACGCCCTTCGCGTCGGCCTGTGACCTGCGACTGACGAATACCCACAAATCTGCCCATCCGGTCTGGTTGGCCGAGACGTGTGACGGCCTGCACATTCCATTCCGAACGCGACAGACGAGTTAGGATGTCATTAAAGGCCCTTGTGTTGTGCTTCGCACCCTCTATAGCTTTCGCGCTGAAATCAGCTTCAAGCAAGTGGAGCACATGTGCGGCCCCAACTGAACCCTGCCATAGCCGAGGTAGCAGGTCGACGGACGTCCCTTTCCTTCCCTGCGGGAGTGCCCGGGCTGATCAGGGAAGTGTCCAGGATGAGGCCGACGGCCGTCGCCGTCGAGTGCGGCACCGAGCGGCTCACGTATGCACAACTTGAGGCGTGGTCCGACGAACTGGGCCGCATTCTCCGCGCCGAAGCGCCGTCAGGACTGGCGGTGGCGGTCGCCGTTCCGCGGGGTGTTCAGCTGCCCGTCGTCCTGCTCGGCGCACATTCGCCTGGCTGCACCAGTTCAAACAACTCCGCATCCGCTACGAGCGACGCGCCGACCTCCGCCAAGGTCTCCCCCAACTTGCCTGCACCATCATCTGTCTCCGACGGCTTCGGGCGGCATTCTGAAACGATTAGTTGAGGTCAAGTACATGTCTATGGTGAACGAACCCGCACATCACGGCACCACGGTGCTGCGGGCGTCACGGCTGTTCGACGGCGAAACGGTCATGCCGTGGGACGACCCCGTCGTGATCCTCAAAGGAACGACAATAGTCGGAATCGGCCGTACGGCGGATCTGCGGCTTGGAGAGACCGTCGTGGACTTTCCGGGCGCCACCCTCATTCCCGGTCTGATCGATCCCCACGTGCACCTCGCCTTCGACGCGAGCCCCGACCCGGTGAAGTCACTCGCCGATCGCGACGACGATGCTGTCGTGGCCGCGATGCGCGTCGCGCCCACGACAGCATTGCGCGCTGGCATCACGACCGTGCGTGACCTCGGCGACCGAAACTTCCTGTCACTGGCCCTGCGAGGCGCGACGGACCTGCCGACCATCGTGGCGGCCGGGCCGCCGCTGACCACCGTGGCCGGGCACTGTCATTTCCTCGGCGGTGAGGTCGGGCCCAGCCCCGCCGAACTCCGAGTCGCGGTGCGTACCCATGTGGAACGTGGTGTCGACATCGTCAAGATCATGGCCAGCGGCGGCACGATGACGTCGGCCAGCTTCCCGGAGCAATCACAGTTCGCCCGGGAAGCCCTGCGTGCTGCTGTCATGGAGGCGCACCGGCACGGGATCCCCGTGACCGCGCACGCGCACGGTTACGACGCTGCACTCGACGCGATCGAGGCCGGGGTGGATGGTGTGGAACACGTCGGTTTCTGGTCGGCCGAAGGAGTCGTCGCGCCGGGGCCTGAACTCGTCGAGCGGATCGTCTCCCAGCGCGTCGCGCTCGGCGCCACCGCCGGATCGCTACCCGGAACTGGCTCGGTGGTGCCCGCGGCCGTATCCCGGAGAATGCCTGAAATCATAGCCAACTTCGCGGCCCTGCACGCGGCGGGAGCGGTGATCGTCGCGGGCTCGGACGCGGGGATCGGCCCGTACAAACCGCACGATGTGCTCCCGTACGCGCAGGATCGGCTGGCCGCATACGGAATGGGCCGGATGGCCATCCTGCGGAGTATGACGTCGGTCGCCGCCGGTGTCTGCGGTCTCGGCCACCGCAAGGGCAAGCTGAAGCCGGGGTACGACGCCGATGTCGTTGTCGTACAGGGCGATCCGATCGGCGATCCCTCCGCCCTGCACCGGATTGCGGCAGTCTATTCCCGCGGCACCCGAGTCGATCCGCAACGCCGGCACCAGGGCCCTGCCTCAGACTGAGAAGGTGTTGTCTTTCCGAAGGTGGTAGCTACGTTTCCGCTGGTCAGGCATGAGATCGGTGCTTGGGCGGGAGGGATGGTGTGTCGTGTCGTCTTTTCGGGTGGGGTGCCGGATGCCGTCGGTGATGGGGCTGTTGGAGGAGCGGGAGCGTGCTGCTCGTCAGAGGGTGGAGATCCTGCGGGTCGAGTTGCGGGACGCTGAAGCCACGTGGCAGCGATTCGTGACTGCCCGCGAGACGGTGGGCCAGGTCTTGGCGGAATCGAGCGGGCGTGAGGATGCGCCCGTTGCCGCGTCCGACGAACGGCCTGTGCCGGTTGCGGGTGGGGCGCCCGGTTCGGTGGTGCCGGCATGGCGGGCTGGCTTCGAGCCGGCGGTGCTGGCGCCGGGCTACCGGCGGCTCGTGGACATCCTGGCCGGCCGGGACGGGGAGGCGGCGGACTGCCGTCAGCTTGCTGTCGCGCTCGGGCTCGCGCCGGTGCCGGCGATGGTCGAAGGGGTGCGGTCGAAGGCCAAGCGCCTGGTCGCGCGGGGCTGGCTGGCCGAAGAGAGTCCGGGGATGTTCAGCGTCCGAGCCGGGCGAGCCGGCGGCTCATGACCATGCTCATCGACCAGTGGATCATCGCTTCGGCGCTGTCGGTGCGGGTCTCGTAGTCGCGGGCCAGGCGGCGAGAGCGCATCAGCCACGCGAACGTCCGCTCCACCAGCCGCCTTTGGGCAGTACGGTGAAGCCGCGGGTGTCGTCGGTGCGCTTGACCACGGTCAGCGCGATCCGCCAGAGGGTGCGGGCGACGTCGACCAGCTGACCGGTGTAACCGCCGTCCGCCCACACGCGCGAGATGCGCCAGTGCCGTTCGCGCAGCCGGGCCGGCAGAGCGCCGGCAGCCTCACGGTCGGTCACGGACGCGGCCGTGACCATCACGACCAGTAGCAGCCCGAGGGTGTCCACCACGATGTGGCGCTTGCGTCCGTTGACCTTCTTCCCTCCGTCAAACCCCCTGCTGGCGGCCGGAACCGACGCCGCCCCCTTGAGCGACTGCGCGTCGATGACGCCCGCGGTCGGCTCCGGATCGCGGCCCTCGCTCTGGCGGACGCGGTCACGTAGCCGTTCGTGCAGTTCACCGATCAGGCCCTCGTCGCGCCAGCGTCGCCAGAATGCATAGACGCGGTCCCACGCGGGGAAGTCCGCGGGCATCGACCGCCACGTGATACCGCCCGCGACCAGGTAGCGGACCGCATCGCGCATCTGCCGATGGCAGTAGACCTCCGGCTGCCCGCCCCGGCCCTCCATCCACGCCGGCACCGGCAGCAGCTCGCGCATGGCCGCCCACTCCGTGTCCGTCATGTCAGATGGATACTTCGGCCTCCTGTGCGAGCGATCCACGGCGTTCCCGAACCGGTGCGCGAGACAGTCACACGACAGAGGAAGCGAGTTGGACTCCGCCGCTACCGGAACGCAAGACTGCAGCCCAGGGCCTCCTGTTGCTCAATTGGATTCGACACCCATGAGCTGTGCAGGAGGCCCTGCCCTCATGCCCGGACATCCGGAAGATCACCCGACCGAGTCGCCACACTCGAACCGATGCTCACCATGATCGATAGAGAAACGGTTCTCAACGCGTCGACCTGAGGTTGGAAACAGCTCACTGGTCGCCCTGAGACCCTTCATGGGCGCTGCAGATCAAGCAACCAACCGCCCTCTTCGGGGAACTTCCACCTTACACAGACCTTTGACCAGGACTAACGTGCTCCGGGACCGCTACCGTTTTCCTCAGAACTTCGCAGGCGCGAGATTGGCCGTCCCCGCCTCGCTACGCATGGTCGCCAGTATCCCCGGCGAGTGCCCATCCCAACGACCCCCTCCGGCGCGACCCGGGGCGACCCGCAGCGAAACCCGGACCGGTCCGTCCAGGCGCGCGGGCGACCCGGGCCGACGCCTCCATGGCGACGACTCCACGTCAACTCGCCGTCACCGTACGTGTGATGCGCGTAAGAAAAGTCGCCGCGGCACAACTTTATTGCGTCAGGGATTTGATCAGATCACAAGATGGTCACTAGGGTCAGACCTCGAACCTCCGCGCGGTCGATCACCCAATCGGGGTGGCGGCGGGGGTCCCGCCGATCCGAAGTGGCGTGCGCAGTAAGGGGGACGCCGACGCTCGGAACCGGGGAACCAGGGTTCCCGATGCACACGGCAGGCGGCTGGAGGAAGAAGGAGCTCGACTGAGTGGCGTCCCACCGTCGTCCCAAGCAGACCAGTCGCGCACGTGTCACCGTGCTCACCGCGACCGCCGCCGCAGCCGTGGCCATCTCCGCCCAGGCAGCCCAGGCCGCTCCCGCCAAGCAGTCCGTCAAGAGCGTCAAGGCCAAGGTCGACGCCCTGTACGAGCAGACGGAGCAGGCGACCGAGAAACTGAACGGAGCGACGGAGAAGCAGGAGCGACTGCAGAAGCAGGTCGAGGACATCCAGGACGAGGTCGCCCGCCAGCAAAGCGACCTCAACGACCTCCAGGACGAGCTCGGCACCCTCGCCAGCGCCCAGTACCGCAGCGGCGGCATCGACCCGACGCTGCAGCTCTTCCTCTCCGCCGACCCGGACAGCTACCTCGACAAGGCGTCCACCCTCGAAGCGTTGAGCACCAAGCAGGCCGAGGCGCTCCAGCAGATCGCGGAGAAGAAGCGCACCCTCGATCAGCAGAAGGCGGAGGCGGCGAGCAAGCTCTCCGAGCTCGACCGGACCCGCACCGAACTGGGCAAGAAGAAGCGGGAAGTCCAGGGCAAACTCGCCGAGACGCGAACCCTCCTCAACTCGCTCACCGCCGCTCAGCGGACCTCGCTCGCCGCCGCCGAGGACGCCCGTTCCAGCCGCGGCAACGAGCGCGTCGACCTGGGCAACGACACCCCGGCCTCCGGCCGCGCCGCCGCCGCCCTCGCGGCCGCCCAGAGCAAGATCAACTCGCCGTACGTCTTCACCCACGCGGGTCCGGACTCCTTCGACTGCTCCGGCCTCACCTCCTGGGCCTACGCCCAGGCCGATGTCCGCATACCCCGGACCTCGCAGGACCAGGCCAACGCCGGCACGCGCCTGTCGATGAGTCAGCTGATGCCCGGCGACCTGGTCCTCTTCTACGGCGACCTGCACCACGTCGGCCTCTACGCGGGCAACGGCATGGTCCTGCACGCTCCCCACTCGGGCGCGCTCGTCCGCTACGAGTCGATCAACAACATGCCGTTCCAGTTCGGCGTCCGCATCTGATCACGGGCCGCCAGGCCGCTTGCCGGCAGAGAAGTGACCGAAGGCCCCGCGCTCACCGAGCCGGGGTCTTCGGCGTGTCACAGCCCGGGCACCGCCCGGCCTGCGTGGGCGTCGACGAAGCCACCCTGCAGGCGATCATGACCGAGGTCACCCAGGAGCGCATGAAGGAAGTCACCGCAACACCCTGACGCGATGGGAGGCGCCCGGTGCCGGCTGTCCGGCATCAGGCGCCTCTGTCGTCGCCCCATCGACCGGCGGCCCCTGCACCGGGTGGCGCGTCACACGAGCGGCGGTGTCGTCGCCTTCGCCTGGTCCAGGGACGCATGGTGGCGGAGAGCGCCGAACGGCGTCCGGTGGACGGCGAGTGGAACGTTCCCGGCCGGACGAGGCGAGTCCCATTCCGCATCGTAGGCGGGGGTGACCTGCCAGCCGCTGTCCGTGGAAACGAGCGACACCGCTGACAGGGGCCGCACGTCGAGGTGCCAGAAGGTCCTCTCCGGGGCGGAGAGCGCGTGCACGAGCAGGGCGCGGATGACGGCGGAGTCGACGATGGCCAGGGTGGGGCGGGTGCCGGGCGGCAGTTTGATCAGCCAGTCGGCGGCCCGGTCGCACAGCTGCCGGACGGATTCCCCGCCGTGCGGCGCGGCATCGGGATCGGTCAGCCACAAGGACAGGCCGTAGGGCTCGGCGGCTGCGATCTCCTCGCGTGTGCGCCCCTGCCAGCGCCCGTAGTCCAGGTCCCGCAGTGCGGGTTCGACCGTCGGCTCGAGGCCGAGGGCCGCGGCGGTCCGTGCGCAGCGCGTCGATGGCGCCCGGATGGTCATCGGGTGGGCGACGAACGCCGGCAGGGCCGCGCTGCCGGGAGGCTGCTTGCCCGCGGGCGCGTCTCCGAAGACCGCCTCGCGTCCGCTGGTCGCGGCGGCCGCGCACAGAAGGGTCACGTGGATCGCCATACGGTGGCCTCCTTCCTTTCCCGGTCGGGTACCGGGGGCGTGCTGTGAGGCTCCGGCAACCGTTCTCCCACACGGCCCCCGGGTTGTCTGCCGCCACTCAGGTGACGACGAGAGCGGAGGAGGTCACACGCCTGCCTGTGGACCGCGATGCGTAATACGTGATGTGTGTCTACAGGGTCGCGCCCCGGCGCCCCGGGGAACATCCGGCGATCGGCGGTCGTCGCCTCCACCGACCGGCTGGACGGCATCCGCCATCCGGCCGGTGCGGCGGCCTGGGGAAGCCGTGCGGCCCGGAGCGTGGTAGGGATCGGATCATGGCCCCATGCCGTGCGGCGCGCACGAATCTGCCGGCCTCGGCCGTCCGGGGACCGGCGACGGGAGCCCGGCGCATCCGCCACACCTGTGCGGGCGCCGGTGCCGTTCCGCGACGCTCCGATCCATGCCATCGTCGCCATCGTCGCCGCCCGTGCGGGCGGGCCGACGGATGACCTTCCGCACCCCGCCTCCCCTGCTGCTGGACGCGGTCCTGGTCTTCTTCGCGCTGCTCGACGTCCGCATCAACGTCCATTTCAACGACTCGGCCAGCCTGGCCTGGGCCCTGACGGCCGCGCTCTCCCTGATGCTGCGACGCCACCGCCCGCTGCTGACGTTCCTGCTGACGCTCCCCGCCGTGCTCGTCTCCTCCGCGGTCTTCGCGTCGCTGGCCGCCCTGTACACGCTCGCCACCTTCACCCGGCGCCGCACCCTGCTGGCGTTGTGCGGCGTGGCCTTCACCTTCTGCGACGTGCCCCCCTGGGGCCCGAAGTTCGACCTCACCGATTCCGCGACCTACATCACCCTCGGCTACACCGCGACGACGGCGGCCGCCCCGCTCTTCCTCGGACAACTCGTGCAGGCCCGTCGGGACCTGTCGCTCCGGCTCCGCGAGATCTCCGAGGCACGCGACCACGAACGCCTGCTCACCGATCAGACCGTGCTGGCCACGGAGCGCGCCCAGTTGGCCCGGGAGATGCACGACGTCGTCTCCCATCAGGTGAGTCTGATCGCCGTGCAGGCCGGAGCTCTGCAGGTCGGCGCGCCGAACGCGTCCGTCAAGGAGACCGCGGGGACGATCCGGCGACTGAGCGTGCAGACCCTGGACGAGTTGCGGCACATGGTGGACGTCCTGCGGGCGGCCGGCAGCCGTCCGACCGAACTGACTCCGCAGCCGTCCGTGTCCGACCTCGAACGGCTGGTCGCCGGCAGCGGCATCGAGGCCGACCTCGACATGGACCTCCCGAAAGGGCTCCCCGCGCCCGTCCAGCGCGCCGTCTACCGCACGGTGCAGGAGGCCCTGACCAACGTGCGCAAGCACGCGCCCGGCGCACGGGCCTCCGTACGGATCCGGCGCGAAGCGGGCGTCGTCCGCGCCACGGTCACCAACGACCAGCCCACCCGCCGGCCCCTTCCGCTGCCGAGTGCGCGATACGGCCTGGTCGGACTGCGCGAGCGGGCCGCGCTCCTGAACGGCTCGTTCAGCTCGGGGCCCACGGCTGAGGGGGGTTACGAGGTCCGCCTGGAACTGCCGGTCGAGACCACGGACTGACCGGGAACCCGGCCGGGGCCCGGCACCTGCGGAGGGCCGCCCTGCCGTCAGGCCGGAAGCGAGGACCGCTGCTCCAGGATGCCCAACGCCCGCTCGGCCCAGCGGATGTTCTCCGTCTCGAAGGCACGGCCCCGCATCAGGGTCAGGTACGGGCCGACCCGGTCGGCCCCGGCGAGGAACTGCTCCTCGGTGCGCCCGGCGAGCAGGCGCGCACGGTCCAGGTCGTAGCGGGCCAGCTTGGTGCGCGCCGACTCCAGCTGCTCGGCGATCGCGGCACGGACGGCCGTCGCGTCGCCCTCGTCCACCGCCTGCACCTTGACCAGCAGCTCATCGCGGATGGCGGTCGGTCTGGGAGGTTCCGCGGTGAAGTCGCGCAGAGCCTGCCGGCCGGCCCCGGTCAGTGAGTACAGCCGCTTGTTGGGCCTGCGTTCCTGCTGGACGACCCGGGCCTCGATCAGCCCCTGGGACTCCATCCGGTCCAGCTCCTTGTACAGCTGCTGGGGCGTGGCCATCCAGAAGTTGGCCACCGACGCGTCGAACCTCTTGGACAGGTCGTAGCCGGACGCTTCGCCCTCCAGGAGGGCCGCCATGACCGCGTTGCGCAATGCCATACCCGGATCTTATCGCCCTCTTGACTAGACAAGAAAACGACTAATAAGCCATTCCAGATACTCACTTGCAGGAGAGCGCAGCTTCTTGCGCAAAAAAGTTACTTTCTCACGAGAATGAGCGGAGATATTGCGGGCGAGTAACCGCGACATTACGGTGCCCCTTGCATTGGCGCTCCACCTCGCTGGTGCAGAACAGACATTCTGCGCCGAAAGGAGCATGTGATGTTTCGTGTACCCCCCATCCTTCGAGGTCGGAGACGGCCTGCCTTAAGACGAACGATCGCCGTCATGGCCGGCACGACCCTGCTGACCACCGGCGGCGCGCTCGCGCTGAGCGCCACCCCGGCCTTCGCCGCGACAGCCACCGGCGGCAGCGGCGCGAACCTGCCCTACGTCGAGGTGCAGGCGGAGAACTCCACGACCAACGGCACGGTGATCGGGCCGAGTTTCAAGTACGGCGAGCTCGCGGACGAGGCGTCGTACCGCAAGGCGGTGACCCTGCAGGGCAGCGGAAAGTTCGTCACCTTCACCACCCCCGTGGCGACCAACTCCATCGACTTCCGCTACAGCATCCCGGACGGCTCCGGCGGCTCCGTGTACACCGCCCCGCTGTCGTTCACCATCAACGGCACGGCACAGCCCGACTTCACCCTCACCAACGCCTACAGCTGGTACTACGGCAGCTACCCGTTCACCAACTCCCCCGGCAGCAACCCGCACCACTTCTACGACGAGGTCCACCGGCTGCTGCCGCAGACGTATCCGGCGGGCACCACCTTCACCCTCCAGGTGGGCGCCGGCGGCACCACGACCACCATCGACTTCGCCGACTTCGAACAGGTCGGCGCGCCCCTCCCGCAGCCGGCCGGCTCGGTGTCGGTCACCAGCAAGGGCGCCGACTCCACCGGTGGCAGCGATGCCACGGCGGCCTTCAACGCGGCCATCAGCGCGGCCGGAGCCGGCGGCACGGTGTGGATACCGCCGGGCACGTTCAAGATCCCCGGCCACATCACGGTCAACAACGTCACCGTCGCCGGTGCGGGCATGTGGTACTCGACGGTGACCGGTGCGGCGCCCGGCTTCTACGGCCTCGGCGAGCCCGACAGTTGTGGGGTCGGCGGCAACCGCGGGGTCAGCAGCGGTGTCCATCTGTCCGACTTCGCGATCTTCGGCCAGGTCGGCACCCGCAACGACTGCGACCAGGTCAACGGCATCGGCGGCGCGATGAGCAACTCCTCCGCGTCGAACATCTGGATCGACCACATGAAGGTCGGGGCCTGGATGGACGGCCCGATGGACAAGCTGACCCTCAGCGGGATGCGGATCCGCAACACCACCGCCGACGGCGTCAACTTCCACGGCGGCGTGACCAATTCGACGGTCACCAACAGCGACATCCGCAACACCGGTGACGACGGCCTGGCGACCTGGGCGGACTCCGCTCTCGGCGCCGATGTCAACGACACCTTCTCCAACAACACCGTGCAGCTGCAGATCCTGGCCAACGGCATCGCGATCTACGGCGGCCACGACAACACGGTGAGCGGCAACCTGGTGGTCGACTCCGGACTGGCGCAGGGCGGCGGCATCCACGTCGGCCAGCGCTTCACCTCCACGCCGGTCGGCACCACCAACATCACCAACAACACCATGATCCGGGACGGCAGCCTCGACCCGAACTGGCAGTTCGGTGTCGGCGCGCTGTGGTTCGACGGCAGCCAGGGCGCCATCACGGGACCGATCAACGTGACCAACGCGCTGATCCAGCAGAGCCCCTACGAGGCCGTGCAGTGGGTCGAGGGCACCGTCAGCGGCGTCCACCTCAGCAATGTGACGATCGCCGGCACGGGCACGTTCGCGCTCCAGGAGCAGACCGGCGGCGCGGCCACGTTCACCAATGTCACGGCGACCGGCGTCGGCGCCTCGTCGCCCGTCTACAGCTGTGAGGGCTCCAACTTCGCCGTCACCGACGGCGGCGGCAACTCCGGCATCTCCGGGACACCCTTCTGCGGCGGTTTCCCCGCCCCGGTCTTCCCGCCCTACCCGGTCACCGGAGTCACCACCACCCCGGGCGCACTCAACTTCGGTTCCAGCGCCACCGGTTCGAGCAGTGCCCCGCAGACCGTGACGGTGTCCAACCCGACGGGCACCGCCGCCGCCATCTCCGCACTGGCCACCTCGGGCGACTTCACGCAGACCAACACCTGCGGCTCGTCGGTACCGGCGAACGGCTCCTGCACCGTCAGCGTCACCTTCAGGCCGACCCAGACCGGGCAACGCAACGGCACCCTGACCGTCACCGCGGGCGGCAACAGCAGCACCGTCTCCCTGACCGGTACCGGCATCGCGCCGGGCCCGGTGCTGAACACCAACCCGGCGAGTCTGTCCTTCCCGGGTACCGTCGTCGGCTCGACGGCCGGCTCGCAGACGGTGACCGTGACCAACTCCGGAACGAGCGCGGCCGCCGTCTCGGCCGTCGCGGCGACCGGTGACTTCAGCCAGACCAACAACTGCGCCTCCCTGCCGGTCGGTTCGTCCTGCACGGTGACCGTCACCTTCAAGCCCACGGCGGGCGGCACCCGCAACGGCACCCTGACCGTGACCAGCAACGCCAACAACAGCCCGACCACGGTCGCGCTCGGCGGCACCGGCATCGACAGCGGCACGAACATCGCCGCCGGCCGTCCCGCGTCGGCGAGCTCCACCAACGGCACCTTCGCCCCGGGCAATGTCACGGACACGGACGCGTCGACGTACTGGGAGAGCGCCAACGGCGCCTTCCCGCAGTGGGTTCAGGTCGACCTCGGCCAGAACTACAGCGTCGGCAAGGCCACTTTGAAGCTCCCGCCGGCCACCGCGTGGGCGACCCGGACCGAGACCCTGTCCGTGCAGGGCTCCACCGACGGCTCCGCCTTCTCCACCCTGGCGCCGTCCGCCGCGCAGACCTTCGACCCGAACGCCAACAACAACACGGTGACCATCACCTTCCCGGCGGCGACGACCCGCTACGTGCGGATCAACGTGACCGCCAACAGCGGCTGGAACGCCGCCCAGTTGTCCGACCTCCAGGTCTTCCCGAGCGGCGGCGGCAACCCGTCGTCGGCGGCCCTGACGGTCGATCCGGCCTCGCTCACCTTCGCGGCCCAGACGCCCGGCACCACCAGCGCCGCGCGCAACGTGACGGTCACCAATACCGGTACCGCGACCGCGTCGATCTCCTCGGTCACCGCCTCAGGCGACTTCGCTCAGACCAACGCCTGCGGCACGTCGCTCGCGGCCGGCGCCGGCTGCACGATCGCGGTGACCTTCACCCCGACCGCGTCCGGCACCCGCACCGGCACTCTGACGATCAACAGCAACGCGACCAACAGCCCCACCACCGTCGCCCTCTCCGGCACCGGCAGCGGCACGACGGCGACCAACCTGGCGGCCGGCCGGCCCACCAGCGAGTCCAGCCACACCGATGTCTACCCGTCGTCGAACCTGACCGACGGCAACCAGGCCACCTACTGGGAGAGCGCCAACAACGCCTTCCCGCAGTGGGCACAGGTCGACCTCGGCTCGGCACAGAGCGTGAGCAAGGTCGTCCTGAAGCTGCCGTCCGGCTGGGGCGCCCGCAACGAGACGCTGTCGCTCACCGGCAGCGCCGACGGCAGCACCTTCAGCACCCTGAAGTCGTCCGCCTCCTACAACTTCAGCCCGGGCGCAGGCAACACCGTCACGATCACCTTCGCCGCGTCCACCCAGCGCTACGTCCGGGTCACGGTCACCGCCAACGACGGCTGGCCCGCGGGTCAGCTCTCGGAGTTCCAGGTCTGGAACATCTGACCTGACCTGACAGGAACGGAGCGCCGAACGCCGGTGCCGCCGGGTGCGTACGCACC
>NZ_JBHXSO010000005.1:0-126977 GCF_042714775.1 Streptomyces sp. NPDC058691
CCGCGGAGGGTGCCCGGCCGTTCGCCGTCGTTCTCGTCCCGGCAACTCGCCGGGCGGGGTGCGTCAGCCCGCCGTCTCGGCGTCCGCGGGCTTGGCCGTACGGGTACGGCGCCTGCGGCGCGGCGCGGCCTTGGCCTCGCCTCCGTCGCCCTCGGCGGTCGTCACGCCGGCCGGGACCGCGGCCTCGGAGGTCTGCGCGGGAGCCTCGACGGCCGCCGAGGTGTCACCGGCGCCCACACGGGTGCGCCTGCGGCGCGGTGCGGCGGGTGTCTCCGTGGCGGGGGTCTCCTCCGCCACCGGGGCCGTTGCCGCGGACTCCGTGCCCGTACGGGTACGGCGCCTGCGGCGCGGTGCGGGGCGCTCCGCGGCCGGTGCGCCCTCGGCGGTGTCGAGCGCGGCCTCGGCGGCCTGCTCGGTGCCCGCGGCCTCCTCCGTCACCGGGCTTCCGCTGCGGGTGCGGCGGCGCTGGCGCGGGGCGCGGGTGCGGGCCGGGCGCTCCTCGGTCTCGGCCGCCGGGCCGGCCGCCTTGCGGCCGCCACGACCGCGGCCACGGCCGCCGGTCTCGCCCAGGTCCTCGATCTCCTCCGCGTCGAGCCCGGCGCGGGTGCGCTCGGCGCGCGGCAGGACGCCCTTGGTGCCCTGCGGGATGCCCAGCAGCTCGTAGAGGTGGGACGAGGTGGAGTAGGTCTCCTCCGGGTCGTTGAACGGCAGGTCCAGCGCCTTGTTGATCAGCTGCCAGCGCGGGATGTCGTCCCAGTCGACCAGGGTGATCGCGGTGCCGGACGCGCCCGCGCGGCCGGTGCGGCCGATGCGGTGGAGGTAGGTCTTCTCGTCCTCCGGCGTCTGGTAGTTGATCACGTGCGTGACGCCCTCGACGTCGATGCCGCGGGCGGCGACGTCGGTGCAGACCAGGACGTCGACCTTGCCGTTGCGGAAGGCACGCAGCGCCTGCTCGCGGGCGCCCTGGCCGAGGTCGCCGTGGACGGCGCCCGAGGCGAAGCCGCGCTGCTCCAGCTGCTCCGCGAGGTCGGCGGCGGTGCGCTTGGTGCGGCAGAAGATCATCGCCAGGCCGCGGCTCTCGGCCTGGAGGATGCGGGAGACGAGCTCCGGCTTGTCCAGGGAGTGCGCGCGGAAGATGTGCTGGGTGGTGTTGGCGACGGTCGCGCCCTCGTCGTCCGGCGAGGTGGCGCGGATGTGCGTGGGCTGCGACATGTAGCGGCGGGCCAGGCCGATCACGGCGCCCGGCATCGTCGCGGAGAAGAGCATGGTCTGCCGCTTGACCGGCAGCATGTTGATGATCTTCTCGACGTCGGGGAGGAAGCCGAGGTCGAGCATCTCGTCGGCCTCGTCGAGGACCAGCGCGCGCACGTTGCGGAGGCTGAGCTTCTTCTGGCCGGCGAGGTCCAGCAGCCGTCCCGGGGTGCCGACGACCACCTCGACGCCCTTCTTCAGGGCCTCGACCTGCGGCTCGTAGGCGCGGCCGCCGTAGATGGCCAGCACGCGGACGTTGCGCACCTTGCCGGCGGTCAGCAGGTCGTTGGTGACCTGCTGGCACAGCTCGCGGGTGGGGACGATCACCAGCGCCTGCGGCCCGTCGACGACGTCCTCGGGGCGGGCGCGGCCGGCCTCGACGTCGACCGGGACGACGACCCGCTCCAGGAGCGGGAGGCCGAAGCCCAGGGTCTTGCCGGTGCCGGTCTTGGCCTGGCCGATCACGTCGTTGCCCGCCAGGGCGACCGGGAGGGTCATCTCCTGGATCGGGAAGGGCGTGATGATGCCGACGGCTTCGAGGGCCTCGGCGGTTTCGGGGAGGATCCCCAGGTCACGGAAGGTCAAGGTGGTGGTCAGGATGCTGCCTCTTCTGTTTCTGGGCGCGGCGCCGTGCTGTGAAGCGGGGAGGGTCGAACGCAGGTGACTGCGTTGACCGCGCGGGGTGTCGTACGGCCATGGGCGGCCGAGGTGCGCGGGACCGCTGCCCTCGCGTGCGCCGCGAAGCGGGCCCCTCCCCAGACGCGGGGAGGGCGGTCGGTAGGAGCCGATCGGGCCACCGACCGGGCATCCATTTGTGCTCGTTCACAAATTACCCGCCGGTTCACCTGGCGGGCTCATACCACTGTACCCCGGAATCGCACAGCCGAGGTGGTCCGATTTCCGGGATGCGGGACGGGACCCCCGGGGGCTTTGGCGTGGCGGGGCCGTACGGGATGGTTGCCGACCTGGTGGGGTTGGCTATTGTGCGCACCATGGAGACGCCTGAGACCCCCGCCGAGACCCCCGACGCTCCCACCATCGCCGCCCAGTCCTGGGCGGCCGCGTCCGCGGACCCGCAGTACCGCGCCGCGGTGGTGGATCTGCTGGGGGCGCTCGCCTACGGCGAGCTGGCCGCGTTCGAGCGACTGGCGGAGGACGCGAAGCTCGCGCCGTCCCTGGAGGACAAGGCGGAGCTCGCCGCGATGGCGTCCGCCGAGTTCCACCACTTCGCGCAGCTGCGCGACCGCCTGTCGGCGATCGAGGCGGCCCCGACCCAGGCGATGGAGCCCTTCGCCGCGGCGCTGGACGAGTTCCACCGCCAGACCGCGCCCTCGGACTGGCTGGAGGGCCTGGTCAAGGCGTACGTGGGCGACTCGATCGCCTCCGACTTCTACCGCGAGGTCGCGGCCCGGCTGGACTCCGACACCCGCGAGCTCGTCCTCGCGGTGCTCGACGACACCGGCCACGCCTCCTTCGCCGTGGAGAAGGTGCGCTCGGCGATCGAGGCCGACCCGCGGCTGGGCGGCCGGCTCGCGCTGTGGGCACGGCGGCTGATGGGCGAGGCGCTGTCGCAGGCGCAGCGGGTGGTCGCCGACCGGGACGCGCTCTCCACGATGCTGGTGGGCGGCGTCGCCGACGGGTTCGACCTCGCCGAGGTCGGGCGCATGTTCACGCGGATCACCGAGGCCCACACGAAGCGCATGGCCGCCCTCGGCTTGTCTGCCTAGTTTTCAGGGCTCGGTTCGCCTCCGGGTCGCTTAAGCCGGTGTCGACAGTCGACCGTGCTCGCCTGCTCGTCCCTCGCAGGCTCCGCGCGCTCTCCTTTTCGACACCGGCCGCTCCCCTTTGGCTCACTCGCCACGGCTGCCCGCCTGATCAAGGGCTCGGTCCGCCTCCGGTGAGCTCAGCCGGAGTTGGGGCCCCTGTCAGCGGTTGCTGGGGGAAGTCGACACCGGCCGCTTCCCTTCGGCTCACTCGCCACCTCGCCGACAGGTCGCTCACCGGCGTGCCGGGGGCAGCCGGCGCGGGTCCTACGCGGGGCGGGGTGCCGGGCGGTGGCGTTCGGTGCGGGGGCGGCGGATCAGGACGGACAGGAGGGCGGCGGCCACGGCCACGGACAGGCCCAGGTTGACCGGGAAGAGCGCGGAGCCGAGCACCGTGCGGGCGATGGAACCGCCGACGAGGGCGGCGACGGGGCCGGTGACCAGGGCGAGCGGTGTCGCGGGACGGCGGCTCTGGGAGAGCAGCCTGGTCGCGGCATAGGCGACGGCGAGCCCGGCGACGGCGAACGCGATCGTTTCCCACAGCATGCGGCGGCCCCTCCCGGATGTGACGGTCGCTCCGGGTCCTACCCCGCCGGACGGGAACGTGAAACGGCGGGCCACCCCCCTCGTGAGGGTGACCCGCCGTCGTGCTCCGGAGCCGCGTACGGCTAGAGCTGGGCCCCGAAGCCCACCCGGCGCTGGGCGGGCTCGCCGATCTCGACATAGGCCAGCCGGTCGGCCGGGACGAGCACACGCTTGCCCTGCTCGTCGGTGAGGCTGAGCAGCTTGCCGGTGCCCGTCAGGGCCTCGGCGACGGCCTTCTCGACTTCCTCCGCCGTCTGCGCGCTCTCGATGCTGATCTCACGCGGCGCGTGCTGCACGCCGATCTTGACCTCCACGGCTTTCGTCCCTCCGAACGGTCTGCGGTGTGCGCGGTGATTCGCGCCGTACGCAGGACACATTAGCCGCGCCCGCGCCCCGCCGATCCGCCGACGGGCACGCCCTCAGCGAACAGTCAGTGCTCGGTGCCGTGCAGAGGGAAGCCGGCGATGCCTCGCCAGGCCAGTGACGTCAGCAGTTGCACCGCGGTGTCCCGGGGCATGGAACTGCCGCTGGAGAGCCAGTAGCGGGCCACCACCTGGGAGACGCCGCCGAGACCGACGGCCAGCAGCATGGACTGCTCCGTGGCCAGGCCCGTGTCCTCGGCGATCACCTCGCTGATCGCCTCGGCGCACTGGAGCGAGACCTTGTCGACGCGCTCGCGCACCGCCGGCTCGTTGGTCAGGTCCGACTCGAAGACCAGCCGGAAGGCACCGCCCTCGTCCTCCACGTACCCGAAGTAGGCGTCCATGGTGGCGGACACGCGCTGCTTGTTGTCCGTGGTGGAGGCCAGGGCCGTGCGGACCGCGTCCAGCAGGGCCTCGCAGTGCTGGTCCAGCAGGGCCAGGTAGAGGTCCAGCTTGCCGGGGAAGTGCTGGTAGAGCACGGGTTTGCTCACGCCGGCGCGCTCGGCGATGTCGTCCATCGCGGCGGCGTGGTAGCCCTGGGCGACGAACACCTCCTGGGCCGCGCCCAGCAGCTGGTTACGCCGGGCCCGGCGCGGCAGGCGTGTGCCGCGAGGGCGCGCCTCAGTCCGCTCGATGGCTGTCACGCCGCCTCCCAAGTGATGTCGTTCTGCGTTGCGGGTGCCATCGTACTTTTCGGTAGTGGGGCCATGCGCTGTGCGAACGCACATTCTCACCAAGTGGAACTCACCGGTAGTCGTCCTCGTCGAGTTCCACCACCCGCCGTTGCTCGGCGACGTCCGCCGGGTCGGCGTCGTCGGGCCGCTCGGTGATCGGGACGTCCCGGTGCTGCAGCAGCTCGAGGTGCTGCTCGGCGATGTCGTACTCGGGGGCCTCGATGTCGGCCTCGGTGTCCTCCAGGTCCTCTGTGATGTCGGTGAGCTCGGCGAGGTCACCGTCGAATGTCTCGATGTCGTCGGACACGGGCACCTCCTTTCCTGGCTTTCCTGACTTCTCCTGTCCGGAACCGGCGGGCCCCCGCCTCGCACGGGACCACCCGGCCGCTTGCGCGGCTTTCGCCGCGTCCTTCTGTTTCCCCGTTGTTCGCCCTCGCTCCCCTTGTTCCCCTCCTGCGAGCGTAGGAGACGTCATCGGCCCCCGCAGAGTGACGGGAGAGGCGAAAAAAACCCGGCGGCGCGTGTGAGAGCGAACACACAAGCGCATGCGTGATCGTCTCGTAACATTGCCCCATGTCCTCGACGGAGTCTCCCGAAGCCGCCTTCGCCGCCGTGCCGCTGCCGCCATCGGGGCCCAGAGCCGGGGACGGGGAGAGCGTGCGCGTCGTGTCCCTGCCCGGCCTGACACTGACCGTGCGATCACGTGCGGACGAGGACGAGGGGCTGGCCCCCGCGCTCTTCGTGCACGGTCTGGGCGGCTCCTCCCTGAACTGGTCGGTGCTGATGGGGGTGCTCTCCGATCGCGTCCGCGGCGAGGCCCTCGACCTGCCCGGATTCGGCCACTCGCCGCCGCCGGACGACGGCAACTACTCGATCGGGGGGCACGCGCGCGCGGTCGTGCGCCTGTTGGAGAACTCCGGGCGCGGTCCGGTGCACCTCTTCGGCAACTCCCTGGGTGGCGCCGTGGCCACCAAGGTGGCCGCCGCGCGGCCCGACCTGGTCCGCACCCTCACCCTGATCTCGCCCGCCCTGCCCGAGGTGCCGCCCCAGCGCAGCGCCTGGCCGACCGGCATCCTCGGGGTGCCCGGCGTGGCCGCGCTCTTCACCCGGGCGACCCGCGGCTGGCCGGTGGAGCGGCGCACGCAGCAGCTGCTCTCGCTCTGTTACGGCGACCCGCGGAAGGTGACCGAGGAGGCCTTCGCCGCGCACTCCAAGGAGTACGAGCGGCGGCTGGCGCTCCCCTACTTCTGGGACGCGCTGACCCGCTCGGCGCGCGGCATCATCGACGCCTACACACTGGGCGGGCAGCACAATCTGTGGCGGCAGGCCGAGCGCGTGCTGGCGCCGACGCTGCTGGTGTACGGCGGCCGGGACAGGCTCGTCTCCCCCCGGATGGCGTACCGTGCCGCGCGTACCTTCCGGGACGCGAGGCTGCTGCTGCTCCCCGACAGCGGGCACGTCGCGATGATGGAGCACCCGGACGCGGTGTCGCGGGCCTTCCGCGAGCTGCTGGACACCACGGACACGGACGCGCGGACGGATCACTGACGGCATGGGCAGGCACAGCGCACCGGGCGGCCGTGACGGCCGCCGCGACGACACGACCGGCGGCATATCCGGCGGCTCGGGCAACGGGCGCCGCAGGCGCGGCGGCCCGGCCACGACGACCCCGCCGCGCCCGGCGGGGCCGGGCACGCCGGCCCCCGGCGGCTGGGACGGCTTCCGGCCCGGTGACAGCGCCCGCGACCGGCAGGAGGGGTCCGGGCACGGGCACCCGGAGCACAGGGAGCACTCCGCCTGGGGCCGGACCGGTTCCTGGGCCCCGCCGCGCACCCCGCGGGGGACGCGGCCCGCGGATCTCGCGGACGCCGGGCTGGTGCCGGAGGACCTGGCGGACGCCGAGGACCCCGCCGATACCGCCGGCCGCGCCGCCGGCCGCCGGCCGGCCGGGCTGCTGCCGCGCCAGCGCACGGCCCCGCGTCCGGCCGGGCCGCGAATACCCGGGCCGCGCGAGGACTTCGTCGCCGCCTTCGACGCCGCCGCGCCGGCGGCCTCCGAGTCGCTCGATGAAGAGGGCGAAGACGGCGAATCCTCCGAAGAGGCGCCGAAGAAGGGCGCCAGGGGGCGCGCGTTCACCGGAACGGCCGCAGCCGCGGTGGTCACCGTCCTGGCCGTCGTGGTGGCCGGGCAGCTGTACGGCGACCACGACGGGAAGCGTCCGGCCACGGCCGGCGCCCCCGGCGCCTCCCGGGCGGGGGAGGACTCCGCGTCCCGTTCCCAGGGCCGGGCGACCCCCTCGGTCTCACCCTCCGTCGCCGCCGCGCCGCTCACCTACGACCAGGCGATGGCCCGGCAGTATCCGCTCGGCAAGGATCTGCGCCTGGCCGGCGCCTTCCAGACCGTGGGCGGCCGGCAGAAGGCGCCCGGCAAGGGCAGGCTGTTGCGCGTGCGGGTCGACGTCGAGAAGGGTCTGCCGCTGGACGGCCGGCTCTTCGCCGACGCGGTCTTCACGACGCTGAACGACAAGCGGAGTTGGGCGCACGACGGCACCCGCAGATTTGAGCGTGTGTCATCGGGACACGCCGACATCGTCATCACCCTGGCGAGTCCCGGGACCACGGCGAAGGTGTGCGCGGAGTCCGGTCTGGACACGACAGTTGACAATGTGTCATGTGACGCGGCGTCAACTCCGCGCACCATGATCAACGCATATCGCTGGGCGCAGGGATCGCCGACGTACGGCCCGGCGAAGATGCTCGCCTACCGCCAGATGCTGATCAACCACGAGGTCGGGCACCGGCTCGGCTACAACCATGTGCTGTGCCCGAAGAACGGGGCGCTGGCCCCGGTGATGATGCAGCAGACGAAGTTCCTCACCATCGACGGGCTGACCTGCAAACCGAATGCCTGGCCCTACCCGCGGGGATAGATTTTTGACATCGGGCGAATCATCGTTCAATGTTTTCGGCATGCCGCAGCACCGCCCCGCCTCAGACGCCGACGCCAGCATCGAGCTGGCGCTCATCGGCGTGGCCGGGCAGAGCGTGGCCGACATCTCGTGTCGCCCTTCCACGGTGCCGGACGCGTAACGGGAATCCCCCCTTCACCGCCCCGGAGCCATCCGCCCGTGGGCGCAGTGCTTGACGCACGCATTTCACCGGTCCTCCCGACAGGACCGTTCGCCGCTGCCTGCGGGCCTTCCTCCGCCCCGCCCCCTTGCCTCGCAGCCGCGAAAGGTCTTTTCGATGTCCAAGTTGTCCGTCACACCTCGCCGCCTCGCCGCGGCGGCCGTCGTCCTGGCGATCACCGGTGGCGCCGCCGCGTGCGGCCCGGAGGAGAACGGGGCCAAGGCGGCCGGCGGCGCCAAGCCCGCCAAGGGCGGCACGCTCTACGTCCTCAACCAGTCGCCCCAGGAGGACTTCGACCCCGCCCGGCTCTACACCTCCGGCGGCGGCAACATACCCGGCCTGGTCTTCCGCACCCTGACCACGCGCAACCGCGAGAGCGGCGCCCCGGGCGCCAAGGTCGTCCCGGACCTGGCCACGGACACCGGCACGCCCAACGCGGACGCGACGGTCTGGACGTACCACCTCAAGGACGGCCTGAAGTACGAGGACGGCACGCCCATCACCACCGCCGACATCAAGTACGGCATCGAGCGGTCCTTCGCCGCCGAGCTGTCCGGCGGCGCCCCCTACCTGCGTGACTGGCTGATCGGCGGCAAGGACTACCAGGGCCCGTACAAGGACAAGGGCGGCCTGGACTCCATCGAGACCCCGGACGCGAAGACCATCGTCTTCCACCTCAACAAGCCCGAGGGCGACTTCCCGTTCCTGGCCACGCAGACCTCCTTCGCGCCGGTGCCGCAGGCCAAGGACACCGGCACCAAGTACGAGAACCACCCGTTCTCCTCCGGCCCGTACAAGGTCGTGTCGAACCAGAACGACGGCGAGCACCTGGTCCTGGAGCGCAACACCCACTGGGACCCGAAGACCGACGCGGAGCGCAAGGCCTACCCGGACAAGATCGACGTCCAGTCCGGCCTCGCCGCCGCCGTGATCAACCAGCGGCTGTCCTCCGGAGCCGGCAAGGACGCGGCCGCCGTGACCACCGACACCAACCTCACCGCCGCCGAGCTGGCGAAGATCACCGGTGACAAGGAGCTGGCGAGCCGGGTCGGCACGGGCCACTTCGGCTACACCGACTACATCGCCTTCAACCCGAAGGTGAAGCCCTTCGACAACCCGAAGGTGCGCCAGGCCATCGCCTACGCGACCGACCGCACCACCGTCGTCAACGCCCTGGGCGGCTCCTCCCTCGCCGAGGCCGCCACCACCTTCCTGCCGGCGCAGAAGTCCTTCGGCTACACCGCGTACGACTCCTTCCCCGCGGGCGCGAACGGCAACGCCGCCAAGGCCAAGGAGCTGCTGAAGGAGGCCGGCTACCCGAACGGCCTGACCGTCACCCTCACCCACGACTCCAGCAGCGGTGACGAGCAGGGCCCCCAGGTCGCCACCGCCCTGCAGGACGCGCTGAAGAACGCCGGCATCACCGTCAAGCTCGACGGCCTGGAGTCCGGCGCCTACAGCGAGAAGATCCACGGCGTGAAGACCGAGCCGGGCTTCTTCCTCGCCGGCTGGGGCGCCGACTGGCCGTCCGGCGGCCCCTTCCTGGCCCCGATCTTCGACGGCCGGCAGATCGTCGAGGACGGCTACAACTTCAACAACGCGCAGCTGGACGACCCCGCGGTGAACAAGGAGATCGACGAGATCAACAAGCTCACCGACCTCCAGGCCGCCGCCGTCCGCTGGGGCGCTCTCGACAAGAAGATCGGCGAGCAGGCACTGACCGTGCCGCTGGTGCACCCGGTCTACAAGCGCCTGTACGGCAAGGACGTCAAGAACATCGTCATCAGTGACTGGACCGGTGTCCTCGACGTCGCGCAGGTCGCGGTCAAGTGACCACCACCGACGTCCTGGTGGCGCCCGGCAGGTCTGGCGACGGCTGCGCGCCCAGCGCGCCGCCCTCGCCGGCGTCGCCGTGATCGCCCTGCTCGTCCTGGTGGCCCTCGCGGCCCCGCTGCTCGCCGCCCTGGAGGGGCAGAACCCGGACGCGTACCACGCCTCGGCCGTCGACTCCGCCCTCGGCGGCGTCCCGCTCGGCTCCTTCGGGGGCGTGAGCGCCCACCACTGGCTCGGCGTCGAACCCGGCACCGGCCGCGACCTGTTCGCGCGGCTCGTCTACGGCGCCCGGATCTCGCTCGGCATCGGCGTCGGCGCCACCGTCGTCTCGGTGGCCATCGGCGTCGTCGTCGGTCTGGCCGCGGGCCTCGGCAACCGCTTCCTGGACGGCCTGCTCAGCCGGACCACCGACGTGATGCTCGCGCTGCCCACCCTGGTCTTCTCCATCGCGCTGCTGGCGATCGTCCCCGCCGGCTTCCCGCGCCCGGTGCTGCTGGTCCTCGTCCTCGGCCTGCTCGGCTGGGGCGGCACCTCCCGCATCGTCCGCGCCCAGACCCTCACCCTCAAGTCCCTGGACTACGTGGCCGCCGCGCGGCTCGGCGGGGCCGGCCGGTGGCGCGTCGCCCGCCGCGAGCTGCTGCCCTCGCTGGCCGCGCCCGTGGTGACGTACGCGGCGCTGCTGGTGCCCAGCAACATCGCCTCGGAGGCGGGGCTGTCCTTCCTCGGCATCGGTGTGAAGCCGCCCACGCCCTCCTGGGGGCAGATGCTCTCCTCGGCGACCACGTGGTACCAGGCCGATCCGACCTATGTGCTGCTGCCCGCCGGGGCGATCTTCGTCACGGTCCTCGGGTTCACCGTGCTCGGCGACGGGGTCCGCACCGCGCTCGACCCGCGGGCGGCCAGCCGGGTCGGCGGCCTGGCACGGCGGCGGAAGAAGGCGGGTTCCTGATGGCCATGACCCGGTTCGCGCTCCAGCGGCTGCTGGCGGCGCTGGTGGTCCTCCTCGTCCTGAGCGTCGTGGTCTACGCGCTCTTCTACGTCCTGCCCGGCGACCCGGCGCGGCTGGCCTGCGGGCCCAAGTGCAGCGCCGACCAGGTCGACCAGGTCCGCTCGCAGCTCGGCCTCGACTCCCCGGCCTATGCGCAGTACCTGCACTTCCTGCACGGCCTGGTCGCCGGCACGGACGTCAGCACGGGCGTCGGGACCGAGCACTGCGGCGCCCCGTGCCTGGGCTTCTCCTACCAGAGCGGTGAGCCGGTCACCTCCCTGCTCGCCCAGCGCCTGCCGGCCACCGCCTCGCTCTCCCTCGGCGCGATGGTGCTGTGGCTGGTCATCGGCATCGGCAGCGGGCTGCTCTCGGCCCTGCGCCACGGCGGGATCGGCGCGCGGCTGCTGACCGCGCTGACGCTGGCGGGCAACGCCGTGCCCGTCTTCATCATCGGCATCCTGCTGATGCTGCTGTTCGTCTCGGTGCTGGGCTGGCTGCCCTTCCCGTCGTACGTGCCCCTGACCGAGGACCCCGAGCAGTGGGCGTGGAACCTGCTGCTGCCCTGGCTCTCCCTGGCCATCCTGGAGAGCGCCAAGTACGCACGGCTGACCCGCAGTTCCATGCTGGAGACGCTGGCCGAGGACCATGTGCGCACGCTGCGCGCCTACGGCGTCCGCGAGCGTTCCGTCATCGGGCGGCACGCGCTGCGCGGCGCCCTGCCGTCGGTCATCGCGCTGTCCGCGCTGGACCTGGGCACGATGTTCGGCGGCGCGGTGCTCACCGAGTCGCTCTTCGGCATCCCGGGGCTCGGCAAGAGCCTGGTGGACTCGGTCAGCACCGAGGACCTGCCGGTGGTGGTCGGCCTCGTGCTGGTCACCGGCTTCTTCGTGGTACTCGCCAACGCCCTCGCGGACGTGCTGTACGCGGTGGCCGACCGACGGGTGGTGCTGACATGACGTCACCGCTGATCGAGGTCGCGGACCTCAGGATCGACTTCCCGACCGGGTCCGGCACGGTCCGCGCCGTGGACGGGCTCTCCTTCACCCTGGAGGCGGGCGGCGCGCTCGGCGTCGTCGGCGAGTCCGGCAGCGGCAAGAGCGCCACCGCCTACGCCCTGCTCGGGCTGCACCGGGGCACCGGCGCGGAGATCGGCGGCTCGGTGGAGGTCGCCGGGGTCGACGTGCAGGCGGCCGGGGAGCGCGAGTTGCGGCGGCTGCGCGGCGGCCTGGCCGCGATGGTCTTCCAGGACCCCTTGTCCTCGCTGGACCCCTACTTCGCCATCGGCGACCAGATCGCCGAGGTGTACCGGGTCCACCACCCCAAGGCCTCACGCCGCGCGGGCCGGCAGCGGGCGGTCGAGGTGCTGGACCGGGTGGGCATCCCGGACGCGCCGCGCCGCGCGCGCTCACGCCCGCACGAGTTCAGCGGCGGCATGCGGCAGCGCGCGCTCATCGCCATGGCGCTGGCCTGCGAGCCCCGGCTGCTGATCGCGGACGAGCCGACGACCGCCCTCGACGTCACCGTCCAGGCGCAGATCCTCGACCTGCTGCACGAACTGCGCCGCGAGACCGGCATGGGACTGCTGCTCGTCACGCACGACCTGGGGGTGGTGGCCGGCAGCGTCGACCAGGTCCTGGTGATGAAGGACGGCCG
This sequence comes from Streptomyces sp. NPDC058691, assembly GCF_042714775.1. Taxonomy (NCBI): domain Bacteria; kingdom Bacillati; phylum Actinomycetota; class Actinomycetes; order Kitasatosporales; family Streptomycetaceae; genus Streptomyces; species Streptomyces sp. NPDC058691. The sequence continues at coordinate 12,298 of NZ_JBHXSO010000005.1, forward strand.
CGCCGTGGAGCGCGGCACCGTCGGCGACGTGCTCGGCGCGCCGCAACAGGCGTACACCCGCGACCTGGTGGCGGCGGTGCCGCGGGTGGAGAACGCGCGGACGCCGGTGGCGCCCGCGGGCAGCGGCCAGGTCCTGCTGGAGGCCACCGGCCTGCGCCGGGAGTTCGGCCGGCGCGGCGCCCGGTTCGCGGCCGTGGACGACGTCTCCCTGACGGTGCGCGCCGGCGAGACCCTCGGCGTCGTCGGCGAGTCCGGCAGCGGCAAGACCACCCTCGGACGCATGCTCGTCGGGCTGCTGGAGCCCACCGGCGGCGAGATCCGGCGCGAGGGCGGTCCGACCGGCCTGCAGATGGTCTTCCAGGACCCGGTCTCCTCGCTCAACCCGCGGCGCAGCATCGGCGAGTCCATCGCCGACCCGCTGCGCACGGCCGGTGTCCTCGACGACGCGGCCGTGGTGGCGAGGGTGCGGGAACTGCTGGAAAGGGTCGGGCTCGACCCCGCCTGGTACCACCGCTACCCGCACGAGTTCAGCGGCGGGCAGCGGCAGCGGGTCGGCATCGCGCGGGCCCTGGCGCCCGAGCCACGGCTGATCGTCTGCGACGAGCCCGTCTCGGCGCTGGACGTCACCACGCAGGCCCAGGTCGTCGCCCTGCTGGGGGAGTTGCAGCGGGAACTCGGCATCGCGCTGGTCTTCATCGCCCACGACCTCGCCGTCGTCCGCCAGGTCAGCGACCGCGTCGCCGTCATGCGCGCGGGCCGCATCGTGGAGCACGGTCCCGCCGACCGGGTCTACGACGCACCCGAGCACCCCTACACCCGGGGCCTGCTGGCCGCCGTGCCGGTCCTGGACCCCGCCGCCGCGGCGGCGCGTCGCGCGGACCGGGTCCGCGTGGCGTGATCGTCCCGCCCCTGGGGGAGGATGGGCGCGGCCCGCGCGACGCGCGCGGGCCGGGGGCGGGCGAGGGGAGCGCACAGGTGCGGCGGCGGGCGTTCATGGTGACAGGCGCGGTCGCGACCGCGGCCGCGCTGGGCGGCGGAATGGTGGGGGTGGCCGAGGACGCGCTGCCGGAAAGCGCCGCGTTCCGGCGCCGGCTGGGCTGGACCGGCCCGGCCGGTGTGGTGCCGGACGTGCCGGAGGGGCGGGTCACCCGCCGCCGGGTGACCTCGCGGGCCACCCGCACCCGTCCGGAGGTGGTGATCATCGACCCGCACGGCGTCCCCGCCGCGCGGGCGGACCGGCTGCCGGTGTGCCTGATGCTGCACGGCCGGGGCTCGTCGGCGTACGGCTTCGTGGAGCTGGGGATGGCGCGGTTCCTGACACAGGCGGTCCGCGACGGCGTCCCGCCCTGCCGCCTGGTCGCGGTCGACGGGGGCGAGGCCTCGTACTGGCAGGCCTCGGGCGGCTCGGACCCGCAGCGGATGCTGCTGCGGGAACTGCCCGGATGGCTCGGCGGGAAGGCCCCGCGCGCCGTGCTCGGCATATCCATGGGCGGTTTCGGCGCGCTGCGCTACGCCCGCTCGCGCGCCGTCGACGCGGTGGCGCTGCTGAGCCCGGCGCTCTTCCGCACCTGGACCGACGCCCGGCCGGTCGGGGTGTTCCACGGGCAGACGGACTGGACGGCGGACGAACCGCTGCGCCACATCGGGCAGTTGCGGGTGAAAGCCGACGGCATCGGGCTGTGGTGCGGCCGCGAGGACCCGTTCCACGACGCCGCGCTGGAGTTCGCGGAGGCCGCGCACCCGGCGGTGGCCGCTTTCGACCACGGCGCACACGACGAGGGCTACTGGCGCCGGGTCGCGCCCGACGCGCTCCGCTTCGTCGGCGAACGCCTACTCGGTAAGAACGCGTAACGCTTGCGAAAGTTACGCCTGTTCACCCCTTTCGGTGGCACGGCGGACAACCGTCCGTCGTGCCCCCACTTCACCGGCATACGGTCATCGCGCCCGAAAAGACCGGTGCCGAGAGGGGGCAGCCGTGCGTATCGCATTACTCGCGGAGGGTGGTTATCCGTACGCGAGAGGTGAGGGGAGTGCCTGGGTCGACCGACTCGTGCGCGGGCTCGACGCCAACGAGTTCGCGGTGTACACGCTCGGCCGCAGCGAACGGGCGGATGCCGCCGGTCTGCTGGAGCTGCCACCCCAGGTGACCGCCGTGCGCACCCTGCCGCTGTGGGGCCAGGCGCCCCGCGCGGCGGCGGCCGGGACGAAGGCGCGCCGACGCCGTTCCCTGGTGCTGGAGCACTACCGCGACCTGGTCGGGACGCTCGCCGGCGACGTCGGGGCCAATGGCGTGGCGGACCGTTTCGCCTCCGCGCTCTACGGATTGGCCGGTCTCGCCCGGGAGGACGGCGGCGTCCCCGCGCTGCTGCGTTCCGAACTCGCCCTGCGCGTCCTGGAGGACGCCTGCCGCGCGCCCGGCGCACGCCCGCTGGTGGCCGACGCGGGGGTGGGCGACCTGATGGCCGTCGCCGACCAGCTGGAGCGCGCGCTGCGCCCGCTGGCAGCCCCCTGGTACGACGAGTTCGGCGACGCCCTGGCCACCGCCGACCTCGCCCACGCGGTGACGGGCGGCACCGCGCTGCTGCCCGCTCTTCTGGCCAAACGGTTCTTCGGGACGCCCCTGCTGATCACCGAGTACGGCGTGCGCCTGCGCGAGACGCTGCTCGCCCACCGAGCCGCCGGGCTCCCCGCCCCCGTACGCGCCCTGCTCGCCGCCTTCCACCGCCGGCTGGCCGGCGAGGCCTACCGCGAGGCCGCCCTTGTCACCCCCGGCAACGCCCACGCCCGCCGCTGGCAGGAGCACTGCGGGGCCGATCGAGAGCGCCTGCGCACCGTCCACCCCGGCTACCAGGGCACCGTCCCCGGGCCGGTGGAGACCGGCGGCGGCGACCCGGCGCTGGTGTGGGTCGGCCGGATCGAGCCCGGCAAGGACCTGATCGCCCTGCTGCACGCCTTCGGCGAGGTCCGCAGGCAGGAACCCGGCGCACGGCTGCGCATCGTCCGGGGCGGCGACGCCGATCCGGCGTATCTGCACCACTGCCGTGCCCTGGCCGCCCAGCTCTTCCCCGACGAGGCCGCCGACGCGGTGACCGTCGGCGAGAGCCCGGTGACCTTCGAGGAACTCGGCGCGCCGGGCGCCCCCGGCCTCGCGGACGCCTACGCGGCCGGCGACGTGGTGGTGCTCTCCAGCATCGTGGAGGGCTTCCCGCTCTCCCTCGTCGAGGCCATGTTCTGCGGCCGGGCCACCGTCTCCACGGATGTCGGCGCCGTCCGCGAGGTCATCGGCGGCACCGGCCTGGTCGTCCCGCCCCGCAACCCGCGCGCGCTCGCCGAGGCGTGCGTCACCCTGCTGCGCGACCCGGAACGGCGGCAGCGGCTGGGCGCGGCGGCCCGCGAACGGGCCCTGGAACTCTTCACCGTCGAGCAGAACATCGCCGCCTTCCGGGAGATCTACCTCGACCTCGTCGCCCATGCACCCGGCCGCGACGGGCCCCTGCGGGACGAGGACGGCGCGCCCGTGCCCTTCGGCCGGCCCGCCGAGGCGCACGTCCCCGGGCGCTGGACGGCCGCCCCCACCTGGGCGCGCGCCCGGCGCGAGCCCGCGCTCGCCGGCAGTGAGAGGCAGGCCCGCGCATGACCCGCGCACAGCAGGAGCAGGAGCAGGAGCGCGGGCAGGAGCAGGAGCGGGGCCACGGGCAAGAGGGGGAGCGGGAGCGGGGGCAGTGGCGCGACCGGCCCTCGGCCCCGGCGGCCGGCGAGCCCTGGGGCGACCCGCCGCCCCCCGCCCCCGCCGAGCAGGCACCGGCCCGCAAGGGCGGCGCCCCGCGCAAACGCGGCCCCGCCGACCCGGTACGCGGCCTGATGCACCGTCATCAGCAGCTGTGCGCCGAGGCGGTGGACCCATTGGAGATCGTCGCCGGACTGGAGGCGCAGGGCGTCACCGACCGGGTCGCGGGCTCCTTCCGGCACCGCGACGTCTTCACGCTCGCCGAGGAGCTGTACGCCCGCGTGCCCCGGGCCGACCTGCCGGAACCGGCCGCCGAGCCGCCCGCGCGGCCGCCGGTGCTGCTGACCCTCGCCCCCGGCCTGGTGTGCGCGGCCGCCACCTGGGCGCTGCACGCCCTGCACTCGCTCGCGGTCGCCGCCGTCGCCGGCCCGCTGCTGCTGGCCGCGCTCTTCGCCGCGCTGCGTACCGGGCCGCTGCGGGCCCCGTACGGCAACGGCGCCGGCGGCACCCTGTGGGCCTGCTGGCTGCTGGGCTTCGCCGCCTTCGCCGAGGGGGTACGGGAGCCTGCCGCCGGGACCGTGACGACCGCTCTGGCGCTCTCGCTCGCGCCCGCCGCCTGGTGCGCGCACCGCTTCGCCGTACGCGCCCGCGGCCATCTGCTGCGCAGCCGCAGCCTGGAGGAGTTCGGGGCCGTGGTGCGCCCCCTGCTCTGCGGCACCCTGGCGCTCTACCTGATCGCGGTCACGGCCCTGTCGTGCGCCGCGCGCGCCGTCGTCGGCGCCCCTTTCACCCCCGCCGCCCTCGCAGGGCCCGCCGCGCTGGCCCTGCTGCTGTTCACCGGCCGCCTGCTGGCGATCCACGGCTACCCCGACGTCGGGGCGGTCGGCACCGGTCTGGCCTGCGCCACCGAGGCGGTGGGCCTGGCCGCCGTCCAGCTCGGCCGGCTGTCGCTCACGCCCGCCTCGGTCGCGGCCGTCGCGTGCGCGGCGACCGCCCCGGTGCTGGTGGCCTACGCGCTGTCCGCGCTGTCACGGGCCTCGGCCCACACCTTCGCGGCGGCACCCGCGATGACCCGCCCCGCCCCGCGGGGCACGAAGAAGCAGTCAAGGAGCAACCCACGATGAACCACCGACCCCCGAACCCGGCGCAGGCCCCGCGGAGGCGCGCGCGATGAGAGTCCTCCTGCTCGGGGCCGACGGATTCGTCGGCCGTCATGTGGCGGAACGGCTGCTGGCCGACCCCGCCGTGCAGCTCACCGCGCTGGGCCGCAGCGACGACGCCGACGTGCGCTTCGACCTGTCGTCGGGGAGCCCGGGGGCGCTCGCCCGGTTCATGGACGCGGTGCACCCCGGCGTCGTCGTCAACTGCGCGGGGGCGATCCGGGGCGGCGCGCGGGAACTGACCCGGCACAACACGATCGCGGTGGCCACGGTGTGCGAGGCCATGCGCCGCAGCGCCACCACGGCGCGGCTGGTGCAGGTCGGGTGCGCGGCGGAGTACGGCCCCTCGCCCGCCGGCAGTTCCACCGCCGAGGACGCGGTGCCGCGGCCCGGCGGCCCGTACGGGGTCAGCAAGCTCGCCGCGTCGGAGCTGGTCCTCGGCTCCGGACTGGACGCGGTGGTGCTGCGGGTGTTCACCCCGGTCGGCCCCGGCACCCCGGCCGCCTCGCCCATCGGCCGCCTCGCGGAGGCCCTGCGCCGGGCGATGCAGACCGGCGACGGGGAGCTCAAGCTCACCGGACTGGGCGTGCAGCGCGACTTCGTGGACGTCCGCGACGTGGCGCGCGCCGTGCACGCCGCCTCGCTGTCCGCCGCGCAGGGCATGGTGAACATCGGCACCGGCCGCTCGGTCGCGCTGCGCGAGGTCGCCGCGGGCCTGGCCGCCGCGGCGGGTTACACCGGCGCGCTGCACGAGGTCGAGGAGCCGCAGGTCGCCGGCGGCGGCCCGCCGCACTACCCCGACGGCTGCGGGGCCTGGCAGCAGGCCGACGTCCGCACCGCGCGCGACCGCCTGGGCTGGCGGCCCAGGATCGCGCTGGAGGAATCACTCGCCGACGTCTGGATGGAGGCGGCATGCCGGGTCTGACCTCGCCGGGAACACGTCGGCCGATCGGTCGCTGCGACGGGCTCGGCTTCGGCGTCCCCGCGTACGCGCACCCGCTGGTCGCCCCCACGGAGTGGGCCGAACTGGCCCGCCCCGAGGCGCCGCTGCACTGGGTGGTCGTCAACGTCGCCCGGGGCCCGGGTGCCCGTGTGGACCCCTTGTACACGGAGGCGTCCGTGCGGCTGCGGGACGCGGCCGTGCCCGTCCTCGGCTACCTGGACGCCCGGCACGGCGCGCGCCCGTTCGGGCAGCTCGTCGCCGACGCGCACCGCTTCCTCGACTGGTACCGGGTCGAGGGCTTCTACGTCGACCGGGCCCCGACGACCTCCGCCGAGCTCCAGGACTGCCGGCGGCTGATCACCACGCTGCGCGCCCTGCTCGCGGTGGAGGGCGGCAGCCGCGGCCACGTCGTCCTCGGCCACGGCAGCCACCCCTTCGAGGGCTACGCCGAGATCGCCGACCAGTTGGTGACGTTCGCCGGTCCGTGGTCGCAGTACCGCTGGTCCGAGGCGCCTCAGTGGACCGCCGCCCACCCGCCCGAGCGCTTCTGCCACCTCGTGCACGGCGTCCCGGCCCCACACCTGGAGAACGCCATGCGGATCGCCCGCTGGCAGGGCGCCGCCACCGTCTACTTCACCGACCGCACCGACCACGCGGCCTGGGAGGGGCTGCCCGCGTACTGGGCCGAGGCGTCGCGGATGCTGCAGAGCCAGCCGCCGCCCAGCATGTGACCCGCATGCGTCTCGCCCCTCGGGACGGCGGTCTTGGAATGAAGAAGGGCGTGGCAGTGTTACGGGTAGAACCACCCGTAGTGATCGATCGACAAACGGAGTCCCCGTGTCGCTGCCACCCCTGGTCGAGCCGGCCGCCGAGCTCACCGTCGACGAGGTCCGCAGGTACTCCCGCCACCTGATCATCCCCGACGTCGGGATGGACGGGCAGAAGCGGCTGAAGAACGCCAAGGTGCTCTGTGTCGGCGCCGGCGGGCTCGGCTCGCCGGCCCTGATGTATCTCGCCGCCGCCGGTGTCGGCACGCTCGGCATCGTGGAGTTCGACGAGGTCGACGAGTCCAACCTGCAGCGCCAGATCATCCACAGCCAGGCCGACATCGGCCGCTCCAAGGCGGAGTCCGCCCGCGACAGCGTCAAGGGCATCAACCCGTACGTCAACGTGGTCCTTCACGAGGAGCGGCTCGAGGCCGACAACGTGATGGAGATCTTCAGCCAGTACGACCTGATCGTCGACGGCACGGACAACTTCGCGACCCGCTACCTGGTCAACGACGCCTGCGTGCTGCTGAACAAGCCGTACGTCTGGGGTTCCATCTACCGTTTCGACGGCCAAGCCTCGGTCTTCTGGTCCGAGCACGGCCCCTGCTACCGCTGCCTCTACCCGGAGCCCCCGCCGCCGGGCATGGTCCCCTCCTGCGCCGAGGGCGGCGTCCTCGGCGTGCTGTGCGCGTCCATCGGCTCCATCCAGGTCACCGAGGCCATCAAGGTCCTCACCGGCACCGGCGAGCCCCTCGTCGGCCGGCTGATGATCTACGACGCCCTGGAGATGACCTACCGTCAGGTCAAGGTCCGCAAGGACCCCGAGTGCGCGGTCTGCGGCGAGAACCCGACCGTCACCGAGCTCATCGACTACGAGGCCTTCTGCGGCGTCGTCTCCGAGGAGGCCCAGGCGGCGGCCATGGGGTCGACGATCACTCCCAAGCAGCTCAAGGAGTGGATCGACGACGGCGAGAACATCGACATCATCGATGTCCGCGAGCCGAACGAGTACGAGATCGTCTCCATCCCCGGCGCCCGTCTGATCCCCAAGAACGAGTTCCTGATGGGCAACGCCCTCCAGGACCTCCCCCAGGACAAGAAGATCGTCCTGCACTGCAAGACCGGCGTCCGCTCCGCCGAGGTCCTCGCCGTCCTGAAGTCCGCCGGCTTCGCCGACGCAGTCCACGTCGGCGGCGGCGTCATCGGCTGGGTCAACACGATCGAGCCGGAGAAGCCCGTCTACTGAGCCGGGGCTCAGGACACGAATTGCCCGCTGACCGGCGTTGACGCCCTTACTGGTTGTCAACGCCGGTCAGCGTTGGTTCACCTGCCACGGCCAGAGGCGGCGCGTCGAGGCACGATGCTCACGGCCCGGTAGTCGTAGCCGTCCTGTTTGAAGCCGGGGGCTTCCCAGGAGAGATCCACTTGCTGGCCGGGCGACAGGGCGCGGAACCCGGTCGTCTGGATGTCGGAGTAGTGGCCGAAGCAGCCGCCGGGTGTCTCGGGGGAGTCGAGTACACCCCACCCCTCCTCGTTGCTCCACTCACGGACAGTCGCAGTCACCATGGTCGGAACCTTACGGGCTCAGTCTCTCGGTTCGGACCCGGCTCCAGACCTGTAGCGACGTGGCCGGCTCATGACTGATCAGTGCCAGTGCCGGTTCCCTGGAGATCCTGGGGAGTGAGCGAGAAGAGGACGAGGTCGATGCGGCCGGAGTGAGTGAAGCCGGCGTTGCGCATGACTCCTTCGCGATGCAGGCCGGCGCGCGTGGCCACGTGGTCGGCTGCCATCGTCTGCCAAGGCTGGCTGGGCGTGGGCAGCCCAGCGACGGCCCGGTCCCGCCTCTTACGCAGGCTGCCACCAGTTGAGTGGTTCTCCGTCAGCACCGAATACGTTGCTGAATCCCCAGTCGAGCTGCCCGCTCACTGCGGCGGCCCAAGTGCCCATCACCGCTTCGACGGCAGGGAATCCGGCAGAAACAGGCACCGTCACCACGATGAACCGGCGATCGGCAGGAGCCTCGACCAGGCCATTCAGCGACGCAAATCCCTCAGTCAGGGCCTCCAGGGAGCCAGCGTCGAAGGCAGGCTTGCCAAACGCTTGGATGCAGAGGTTCGGGCCTCGACGCTCAACGTGGAACAGTCCCTCGGCATCGATCTTCAGCAGGTCACCAGCCGCGCAGCCTTCGACCAGTCCCGGACTGCCCACCAGTTCGAACAGCCCCGGACCGACAGCCCTGGCCGGAAGGGTCTCGAACACCGGTTTGCCGGCACTTGTTCGGCCCGCTTGGAGCGACACGTGGCAGTGGCCGGCGTGATCTGGGTCTTCGACGGTCATCCGAGCATGCTGGCATACCCGTGCTGAGGTCGGCGTAGCGGCTTTGGGTGGGAGCTGCCAAGGGGCGAGAGAGCGCTTCGGCACTTCTACGCGTCCGTACTCCTGGACGCGGGGGAGAGCATCAAGGCTCTGAGCAAGTACCTGGGACACCACGACCCGGGGTTCACCCTGCGCACCTACACGCCCCTCATGCCGAGCAGTGAGAAGCGGACCGGGGTGGGCGGTCGATTGTGTCTATGCTGCCCGCCCAACTTCCGCTGCGAGCCCCCGGACGGCCCGTCTACTGAGCTGGGGCTCAGGACACGAATGGCCCGCTGACCAGCGTTGCCGACCGATGAGTGCGTCGGCGCTGGTCTGTGCCGGGCCGGCAAGCCGGAAATCTCGTGGCACTCCCCACCCCGACGGAGAACAATCCCGGGCATGGGGACGGACATACACGGGTTCATCGAGTGCCGCTGGGATCGCTGGCTGGACGAGGACGACCGCAGCTGGTTCAGGGCCATCGACCTCACGCATCTTTACAACGGACGCTCCTACGTTGCGTTCGGTTCCCTGTTCGGTGTCCGCGACACCACCTCCTTCCGCCCACTCGCCGATCACCGCGGCCTGCCTTCTGACGTGTCGCGGGAGATTCTCGCCGACCTCGGGGCCTGGAACTCGGACGCACCGGAAGCGTCCTGGATCACCTGGGCGGAACTCCTGGCCGCGGACTGGGAGGAGGTCGCCGACGAGGTCGATGACTGCGTTCACGAGTACCGGCGAGGCCCTGACGGGACCTGGGAGATGTACGGCCGCAACTCCAGCCTGACCCGCTTCTCCGAGCTCTCCGGTCACACCGACCACGACACTCTCCACCACGCGGGCAACGCCTACCCCGAGGGCACCGAGTGGCCGGACGGCGACCGCCTCTTCCGCATCGGCCGCCTCAGACGCAAGCAGGCCGTGCCGGACACCGAATGGGCTGCCGTCTGGTCGGTGATGCGCACGCTGGCGAGCCTGCACGGCGACGAGGGCGTCCGCCTGGTCGTCTGGTTCGACGGCTGATCCACCTGGCCCGAGCTTGACGGCCGGCTGCGCTGGGTCCTGTGCGACAACGCGCCGTACGCATGGGCCGGTTCGCGAGCCAGGCCGCGAACCGGCTCAAGGCCGCCACCGCGCCGGCCACCACCACGAAGCAGGTGGTCACACCTTGCCGTGGAGGACTTTGGACGGTCCGGCGTACGTCGTTCGAGCACGTGCCAGAAGAGCGTTGGCTCTCCCCTCAGGTGCACCACCCGACAGACGAAAATCAAGATGACGCCATCAGGGCACGCAGATAGCGGCGTCGGAAGAATCGCTGTGCCAGGAGTAGTGCCGGAAACAGGAGCCGCCACGGACCGTGTGGAGCGGCACGGGTCAGGGAGCGAATCGTCAGTGCGACCGTCCCGTCGGGGGAGCGGTGGACGACGAAGGCCTCCTCGCCGCAGACGGGGTGCCCGGTCAGAGTCCCATAGGCGAAGCCGCAACGGTCCGGCGTGTCGACCACGGCCACGACCCGCACGGGCTCCCGCACTGCGAATGGGCCGAAGCCTGCGGTGATCCGGTACTCGGCTCCCGCGGCAACCCGCTCCCCGGCACCGTCACAGCCCGTGACAGTGAAGCCGCTTCGCCGTTTGACGCCCCAGCGCAGGACGGCGTCCGCCGCGGCGTGCCAGTCATCATCCCCGCATCCGATGACGACGGTGCGGGACCAGGAGCGTAAGCCCGCGACCTCGGCCGACCACTGCTTCTTCGCGGGGTGAGTGGCTCCGACGGCGCCGTACGTGAGCGCACCAGCCGAATGGCGGCTGGTACTGCGGTCGGGCATGAGACTCCTACCGAACAGCGGAGGGCGATGGCTCCGAGACTTGGTCGACAAAATGACCTACCCCGTGCTATTTCGGCACGGTACATGCCTCGGTACGTGGCCGCTGCAGCGCAGTCGGCGCGCAACACGTCACAGGTCGACCCGGGACACGTCGGCCTCCGCGTCCCCGGCATCTCCGCGACGGAGGACGACGTACGCCGGCCGGAACGCAAGCTCGCGCAGAGCCGGTTCCATGACCTTGAAGAGGGCATCGGCGTCCGGGCCATACGCATAGAGCACAGCCTCACCCCCACCGAACTCGTTTCCGTCCACCTCGCCGACTCTCGCCGCTTCGACGGCCGCGGACATGGCACGTTGCGCATCGAAGAACCGTGCGCGCTCGTCGGGTTCGCCGAAGCTTTCGCTGCCGAGCCGGAAGTGAGCAATCACGGCCTGGTCGGGGGTGCCGGACCCAGGCAGTTCAAAAGGCGTGTCCTCCATACGGGACACGTTCTCACCACGTGCTGACAACGGACCGTGCAGGACGTTTCCTCGGGGCAGCACTGCTGCCCCGACATCCGCTTCCGTCAGGATTGGATTTGGACCTCAGGTCGCTGATCGGCGGGTGCGCCGACGGCGAGTCATGGCGTTCTGCGGTTGCTCCGGAGCGGGCTACCCGAGGGCCGGGGTCTCCAGCGAATCCTGGCCTGTCGCGATGAGGACCAGCGGGGCGTCCTTCTTCGGCAGTGCGACCTCGTGGGTTCCGTCCGCCGTGGTCAGCTCGTAGAACGCAAGCCTGCCGTTGAGCGGCACCTTCTTGTCGAGCCGCGTGAGCGTGAACGGGCCGTTGAGGACCGTCTCCTGCTTGGTGCGGCGCTCACGCCACACCAGTGGCCGGCCCTGGGCGACGAACAGGGCGCCGATCTTGAGGTGCTGTATCTGCCGGCCCTTGCCGATGTTCAACAGGACCACGCGGCCGAGCGTCTTGCTGAGTGCCACCAGTTCGAAGGTCTGGCCCTGGACCAGATCGGCGGCGTCCCGGGCGGGAGTACGGCGCCTGATGAAGGTCAGGGAGAGAGCAGATCGATGGCGTTGTGCGATCCGGCGGCCCGCCGGGAGGCTCTCGGGGCAGTCATGGCGGCGATCTTGGCAGTCGCGGCATGGGCCCGCAAGGGCCGGGGGCGCCCACCGTCGGCGAGCCACGCAGAATCCGGCCTGACCTGCGGAACCCCGGCTCTGCCGTCCCGTCTACGCGCCGCGGAGGCCGAGGTTGGCCCCGTCGCGAGTGTCGGGCGGGGGCGCCGCGGCGGCCCGCGGGGTGCGGCAGACGGGTGACTGCCGGCCCCGGTCTCGGTCCCGCCGCGGCGCACGGCCGCGTCAGCGGCCTTCGGCCATCGCCTCCAGCGATCCGCGGTGCAGGATGAGGTCGTCCGGGTCGGCCGGCATCTCCCGCTCCCCGGAGCGCACCTGCCGGTAGCCCTCGCCCAGCATCGCCACGGCGTGCCGCAGGGCCGCGTACAGGATGTGGAAGTCCAGGTCGCGAGGGGTGTGCCCGGTCAGTTCCGCGTAGACCCCGGCGACCCGGTCCCGGTCCAGGAAGCCGGGCATGCCGGGGAAGCCGGAGGCGGTCGCCAGATCCTGGAAGTAGCGGTGCCGGTGCACCAGCGAGGCCAGGTCCAGTTCGCGCGGCCCGGCACCGCTCGTCTCCCAGCCCAGTACGGCGACGGGCACGAAGTCGGCGTCGTAGACGATGTTGCCGACACGGGCGTCGCCCCAGCTGAGCACGGACGGACCGGGGTCGGCGGGCCAGAGGTCCGCCAGCCGGGCGAAGGCCCGCTCGATCACGGGGGAGGGGGCCCGCCCCTCGACGACCCGCGCGTAGTGGGCGCGTTGCGTCTCGACGTGCTCCCGCAGCCCGCCCTCCGCCGGCACCGAATGGATCTCCGCGAGCACGCCCACCGTGGCGCGCTCCAGCCGCGCCCGCTCCTCCCCGGTGGCGTCGAAGAGCCAGTTGGAGCCGTAGGTGTACGGCATGACGTCCGGCGGGACGCGCCCGGCGACCCGCTCCATGACGAGGAACGGCGCGCCCAGCGGCTCCGGGTCCGGCTCCAGCCACAGGAGTTCCGGGACGGGGACGCGGGTGCGGGCGGCGATGGTGCGGATGGTGCGGTACTCGGCGGCCATGTCGTACGACGGGAGGACCGCGGAGACCTCCGGGTCCGCCGCCAGCCGCAGCACGCAGGGCCGCACCCGCTGCCGGGCGGTGCCGGCGGGGTGCGGGACGGCGAGGTCGAACAGGACGGTCTCGCTCGACGGGCCGCCGGCGACGGGCACGCGCACGTTCCGGCAGCGGGCGCCGGGGTGCTTGGCGTTCAGCCAGTTGTCGAGTCGGCGGCACAGCAGTTCGGGGTCACGGGTGGTCGTGCGCACCGTGGTCACAGGGCCTCCTTGCCGGTGGAACCGCTGGGGGTGTGGCGGCCGATGCTGCCGAGCTCAAAGATGCCGTAGCCGACCCGGCCGTCCCTGGCGCAGCGCGGCATGATCGGTGACTCCGTACCCGGCCGGGCGCACGACGGCACCGGTCGGGGCGGGTCGTCCGCCCGCAGGTCGTGCCCGGGCATGTGACTGATGATGCGTCAGCGCGGGCCGTGCCGGGAAGAGGGCGTCAGGCCTCGGGTGCGTCGGACGCGGCGTCGGCCGGCTTGCGGCGGGCCCGGCTCGGCTGCACCCGCAGCGGCTCGCCCGGCATCTTCGGGTGGTCCGGCGGGTACGGCATGTCCCCGAGGCCGTGGTCGCGTTCGTCGCGCTCGGCCAGTTCCAGCACGGCGTCCAGCCGGAAGGCCTGCCCTTCCATGTCCGCGTGGACGTCGCCCTCCTCGGCGTATCGCACCGGCATGCTGGCCAGGTCGAAGTCGCCGGGGTGGGCGTCGGGCAGCTCGTCCCAGCGCAGCGGGGCGGAGACCGGGGCGCCCGGCCGGGGGCGGACGGAGTAGGCGGAGGCGATGGTGCGGTCGCGGGCGGTCTGGTTGTAGTCGACGAAGATCTTCTCGCCGCGCTCCTCCTTCCACCACGCGCTGGTCACCTGCTCCGGCATCCGCCGTTCCATCTCCCGCGCGATGGCGATGGCCGCCCGCCGCACGCCGGTGAACGTCCACTCGGGTGCGATCGGCACGAAGACGTGCACCCCGCGGCCGCCGGAGGTCTTGGGCCAGCCGCGCAGGCCGAGTTCCTCCAGCAGGCCGCGCAGCTCGCGGGCGACCCGGACCGCGTCGGCGAAGTCCGTGCCGGGCTGCGGGTCGAGGTCGATGCGCAGCTCGTCGGGGTGGTCGAGGTCGCCGCGGCGGACCGGCCACGGGTGGAAGGTGAGGCAGCCGAGGTTGGCGGCCCACAGGACGCCGGCGACCTCGGTGGGGCAGATCTCGTCCGCGTACCGGCCGGAGGGGAAGCGGATGCGGCCGGTGGGGATCCAGTCCGGGGTGTTCTTGGGGGCGCGCTTCTGGAAGAAGGACTCGCCGCCGATCCCGTCCGGGTAGCGCTCCATCGTCGTGGGCCGGTCGCGCAGGGCGCGCAGGATGCCGTCGCCGACGGTGAGGTAGTAGCGGGCCACGTCCAGCTTGGTGAAACCGGATTCGGGGAAGTACACCTTGCCCGGGTTCGAGAGCCGGACCGTCCGCTCGCCGACGGTCAGCTCGACAGCCTCGCCCATGCCGTCACCGCCTCTCCCATGCGCACACGGTAGGCCCGACGGGCGTGCGCCGCCTGTCGGGCGGACAATCGCGGCATGGACCTCCCGGTGATGCCGCCCGTGAAGCCGATGCTCGCCAAGTCGGCGCCCGCGATCCCGCCCGGCATGCTCTACGAGGGGAAATGGGACGGCTTCCGGGCCATCGTCTTCCGCGACGGCGGCGAAGTGGAGATCGGCAGCCGCACCGGCAAGCCCCTGACCCGCTACTTTCCCGAGGTCGTCGAGGCGGTCCGCGCCGCGCTGCCGCCGCGCTGCGTCGTCGACGGCGAGATCGTCATCGCCCGGCACGGCCGGCTGGACTTCGACGCGCTGCTGGAGCGCATCCACCCGGCCGACTCCCGGGTGCGGCAGCTCGCCGAGCGGACCCCGGCCTCCCTCGTCGCGTTCGACCTGCTGGCGCTCGGCGACCGCTCGCTGATGACGGACCCACAGAGCTGGCGCCGCCAGGCGCTGGTGGACGCGCTCGGCGCGGTCCGACCGCCGGTCCACGTCGCGCCCTCCACGACCGACATCGACCTGGCCCGGCAGTGGTTCGAGCAGTTCGAGGGCGCCGGCCTGGACGGCGTCGTCGCCAAGCCCCCGGACCTCGGCTACCGCCCGGACGAGCGCGTCATGATCAAGGTGAAGCACGAACGCACCGCGGACTGCGTGCTGGCCGGCTTCCGCTGGCACAAGTCCGGCCCCGTCGTCGGCTCCCTGCTGCTCGGCCTCCACGACGCCGCCGGCCGGCTCCAGCACGTCGGCGTCAGCGCGTCCTTCCCGATGCGCCGCCGTGAGGAACTGGCGGTGGAACTGGAGCCGCTGCGCATGGCGGGCGTCGAGGGGCATCCCTGGGCCGAGTGGGCGGAAGGGGGAGAACCCGGCGGCCGGATGCCCGGCGCGCAGAGCCGCTGGAGCGCGGGCAAGGACCTCTCCTGGGTCCCGCTCCGCCCCGAACGCGTCCTGGAGGTCGCCTACGACCACATGCAGGGCGACCGCTTCCGGCACACCGCCCAGTTCCGCCGCTGGCGCCCGGACCGCGACCCGGCCGACTGCACGTACGCCCAGCTGGAGGAACCGGTGGGCTACGACCTGGCGGACATCCTCGGCTAGTGCTGTAACCGTACGCGTACGCCGTGTTGTCGCGGCGATCGCTCCCGGGATGCCTCGCGGCCACGGGCGATCGGGAAAATGCCCGGTGTGGCTCCGGAGAAGGATCGGCCCGGGTGGTGGTCCGGACTTCGCGACTTCGCGCACTCCTGGGTGGGCAACACGCTGGGCGTCCTGACGGTTTACACGGTGGCCGGGCGGATGCCGGACGGCGTGCCCCTGTGGTGGGCGCTGCTCGGAGCGTTTGTCGTCCCGGCGCTGATCGGGACGCTCATCGCACTGTTGCCGAAGCGGTGGTGGCGTTGAGCCATGCGCTGCCGGGCCCCGGCCCGGCCCGGCCTGCGCCCGGCCCTGGGCCCGGTCAGCCCAGCGGCCCGCGCACCGGCACCAGCCGCAGTTCCCGGAGCGGCCGCAGCAGGCCGCCGCCGGGTCCCGCCGGGCGCGGGGCCGCCCGGTGGGCGTCGGCGTCGGGGTAGGCGGCAAACCACACGACGACGTCCTCGCCGGTGCGTACGGGCAGCGCGGGGAAGCTGTTCTCGGCGTGCTCGGTGCGGTGCACCGCGTGCGCGGCCGGCGGGACCGTGAAGCGGGCCGGATCGGCGGGGTGGCAGACCGTCGCGACGACCAGCCCCGCGTCGTCCGGCACGCGGTAGCCGGGGCCGCGCAGCAGCAGGACGTCGTCCGAGTCGATCATGGTGGCGTTGGCCTCGGCGCGGTGCGCCCGCCAGACCGGGCCGCCGTAGAACGCCTCCAGGGCGCGGGTCCTGGCCGCCATGTCCGGGAAGGCCCGCATCCACACGAAGCGGTCCGGGTCGTCCAGGTCGCGGAATCGGCCGCCGACGCGGATGCCGGCGGCCTCCTGGCCGGTGACGAACTCCCGCTCGAAGAGCGGGATCAGGGTGCCCAGCCCGCCCGGGTGCAGCGTGTACTGGCGCAGTTCGACGATCTGCGAGGTGTCCATGGCGGGACGGTAGGGGCGGCCCACTGACATCCGCTGTCAGTGGGCCGGGTTCACAACGCCTGCCGTCTGGTGAGCTGGGTGAAGGCCAGCCAGCCGGGCAGCACCGGCAGCCAGAAGGTCAGCACGCGGAAGAGCAGGACGGCCGAGGTCGCCGTCGCCGAGTCCAGCCGGCCGATGGTCGTCAGGCCCGCGATCAGCGCACCCTCGACCGCACCGAGGCCGCCGGGGGTCGGCGCGGCGGAGCCGAGGGCGTTGCCCGCCAGGAAGATCACGGCGACCGCCGCGAAGTTCACCTCGCCGTGGAAGGTGCGGACGCTGGCGTCCAGGCACAGCACGAAGAAGAGCGTCAGCAGCAGCGTGCCGCCGATGCCCGTGGTGAGCTTCACCGGCTGCTGCAGGACGTCCAGCATGCGCGGCACCACACCCGCGAACAGCGCCCTGATCCGCGTCGACACGAAGCGCCGCAGCGACGGGACCGCGGTGACGATCAGGAAGACCACTCCGACGGTCAGCACGCCGGCCATCACCGTCCGGGACGGCGAAAGGGACGGAGTCTTCTCGGTGCCGGTCATGTAACCGAAGATCATCAGCAAGGTGATGTGCGAACCGAGGCCCACCAGCTGCGAGGCGCCGACGCTCGCCACCGCCAGGCCCGGCCGGACCCCGGACTTCTGCAGATAGCGGGTGTTGAGCGCCACGCCGCCGATGGCGGCGGGGGCGACCAGCTTCACAAAGGAGCCCGCGACCTGGGCCAGCGTCGTCCGCAGGAACGACAGCTTCTCCGGCACGAAGCCGGACAGCGCCATCGCCGCCGCGATGTAGCTCGCCGCGGAGGCGAGCACCGCGACGATGATCCAGCCCCAGTTCGCCTCGGCCAGCAGGGTCGCCGGGTCGATGCTGCTGATCTGGGAGAGCAGGAAGTACGCGGCGAAGGCGCCGGCGATGATGCTCACCAGGGTGCGCGGCCGTACGCGTTCCAGCCGCACCGGCTCCACCGGGGCCTGCGGCCGGATCAGCAGCACCTGGTGGCGGATACGCGTGAGCAGGTCCTCCTCGCGAGCCTCCTCCAGCGCGTCCTCAAGAGCCTTCTTCTCGGCGCGCCGCGCGGCCTTGGTCTCCTTGGTGGTCTCCTTGGCTGTCTCCGTGGCGTCCTTGACCGGTTCCCCGACGGCCACCCGCCGCGCCTTGGAGGCGGCCAGCACGGCCTCCCGCTCGCGCTGCGCCCGCTCGCGGGCGAGCTGCTTGAGCGTGGCGCGGGTGGTGCGGCTCAGCGCGATGGGCTGCAGCAGCGGCAGCGAGTCGGCGACCGCGTCCGGGCCCAGGACGGCCACGGCGGAGGCCACCGACCGCTCGGGGCCCACGCGCAGCGCCAGGGTGGTCAGCAGCTGCGCCACGTCCATGCGGAGCACGATGTCGCCGGCCGCGATCTCCCCGCCGCGCAGGTCGGTCAGGAAGACCTTGCCGGAACGATCCATCTGCAGGGACTCGCCGACCAGCCTGCGGTGCGCGATGCGCCGCGACTGCAGCGCCTTCACCTGCTCCCAGGCACCGAGCAGCAGCCCGTCGGTGATCTCCTGGTCGGACAGCGTGTCCAGCGAGCGGCCGCCCATGTGCTCGTAGACCAGCATCACCGCGTCCGGGCCGAGCTCGGACGTGGCGATCAGCCGGGGGGCGTTCGCGCCGGCGGCGATGGCGGCGTAGGCGAGCAGCGCCTCCTGCTCCAGCGCCTGGCGCAGCGACTGCAGGCTGCGGCGCTGGGTGATGCCGCGCAGCTGCAGCCGGCGCCACATCCGGTAGAAGAAGCCGTGCGCCTGCTGCTCGCGGTCCACGACCGTGACGTCCAGCGGCGGGCCGTCCTCCAGGGTCACCAGGTAGCGGCGGCCGCGCTCCGACTCCGGGGAGTCCGGGAACTCGTCCTCCGCCCGGACCGCCGTCAGCGGCGCGAACCCGACCCGGCGCAGGCCTGCCAGCAGGTTCTGGCCGGTGGGCCGCACATTGGGCGAGCCGACGCCGTAGAGCGTGCCGTAGGCCACCGTCCAGCCGATCAGCACGGTGACGACGATCGAGAACGGCGTGGTGTAGCCGCCCATCAGCACGGCGAAGGAGTCCAGGAACAGCACCGACCACAGCGCCACCCGCCAGCGGGGGCGGCGCGCCATCCCGACCGCGGTCATGTACGCGATGACCGGCGCGAGGTAGCCGTGGACGGGGTCGGTCAGACCGCCGCCCGGCGCGTCCCGGGTCAGCGCGTCCCGGATCGGGCCCGGCGCCACGTCCGAGACCCACAGGTCGGTGGCGAGGGACACGCCATGGGCGAGGACGGCCGCCAGCACGCCGTCCGCGATGCGCAGCCCGTCCCGTTTGATCAGCCGCTCCACGGCGAACGCGACGGGCACGATGAGTACCGCCACGGTCGCCAGCAGCCCGGCGATGGTGATCAGCGGCTCGGGCGCGTGTGTGGCGCCCTCGGCGATGTCCTGTTCCACACCGGAGGTCGTCGCGTGCGCGAAGCCCGCGATGGCCAGCACCAAGGCGATGCCGAGGACACCGAACAGGAAGCTCATGAGGTCGACGGGCCGGTGCACGCGCGCGGGCAGCAGGGGCTCGTCGCGGGCCACCGGGTCGGTGTGCGGGCAGTTCTCGGGGTCGTCCGGGCCGTGTGGGCCGTGTGGGTCGTCGGGGGAGTCCGGGGCGGCGTCGGTGGTGGTGCCGTCGTCCGCGGCCGCGTTGTCCGGGGCGCCGTCACCCGGCTCGTCGGGGTCCGGGGCGGGTGTGACCTTCGCCTCGTTCTGCGCGCCGTCCTTCGTCCCGTCCCCCGCGCCGCCGGCGCCGGACGCCTCCGGCGGGCGGGTGCCACCGCCCTCGGCGGGGGCCGCGGGGCTTGCGGGGCCGGGCTGGGCGGGCTTCACGGGCTGGGCGGCGTCCCCCGGCTTCGCCTCTTCGTGCCCGTCCTGACCGTGGGAGGCGTCGGCCGCGGCGGCGACGGCCGGTCCGGCCACCCGCGCGTCGGCCGGAGCGCCGGCGGCGGCCGCCACGCGCGGGACGACGGCGACTGCCTCGGTCGTCGCGGGGGTCACCGGGACGGCGTTTCCGCTGGTCCGGGGCGCGTCAGAGGCAGCGCTGACCGCGCCAGCGGCTTCGTTCGCGCTCACGTCGTGCTTGTCGTCTGTCTCTTTTTGATCTCGTATCACCAGTCACCGCCCGGATGATGGTGGCACGAGCCGCCCGCGCATGGGCGCAGGAGGGGGCAATTCGCCGCCACGGGCGCCCCCGCGCGCGCTCCCGCCCCCCGCGACTGTCGGTGCCCTCGGGCACGATGTGACGCATGAACGAGGAGGAGACGGACGACGGCGCCCCGGAGCTGCCCGCCTACGCGGAGCGTGTCCTGGACGTCGCCGAGCGCATTCCGCCCGGGAAGGTCATGACCTACGGCGACGTCGCCGAGTGGCTGGGGGAGGGCGGCCCCCGGCAGGTCGGCCGCGTGATGGCGCTGTACGGGGGCGCCGTGCCGTGGTGGCGTGTGGTGCGCGCGGACGGCGGCCTGCTGCCCGGCCACGAGCTGGACGCCATGGCCCGCTACCGCCAGGAGGGCACACCGCTGCGCCCGGCCCCGCACGCCTCGAAGGGGCACATACCCCGCCTCGACATGCGCCGGGCCCGCTGGGACGGGACGGCTGCCCCGGACGGCCCCGGCGGTACGGACTGAACGGCACACGCTCACACCATCCAGCTTCCGCCATCCGGGCGCCGATGATGCGATCGGCCGTCCGTAAGGAGTACGGCGGGCGGCGCGACGCGGCTCCGGCATCCGTACCGGAAGGGCGGGACGCGTAACGGCGCCGCCGGCCGGTGGCGTAGCGTCGGCACCCGGCCTCTCCCGGGCCGGCACACCAACAGCACATGTACGCACACGGAACCGGCGAACCACGTGACCTCCTCCTCCACTCGGCAGACGGACGCCCCCACGCGGCGCTCCGGGGGGACGGTCGGGCCGGCGGGCGGCTACCGGCTGCTACGGACCCCGCCGCAACCGGTGACGCCCCCTGAACTGGACGCCTCGCAGCGCGCGGTGGTTGAGCACTCCGGCGGACCGCTGCTCGTCCTCGCCGGACCGGGCACCGGCAAGACGACCACCCTCGTGGAGTCCGTCGCCGAACGGGTGCGGCGCGGCACCGACCCCGGGCGCGTCCTCGTGCTCACCTTCAGCCGCAAGGCGGCCGGCGAGCTGCGCGACCGCATGGCCGCCCGGATGGGTGGGGCGGCGGCTCCGGCGGCGACCACCTTCCACTCGTTCTGCTACGCCCTGGTCCGCGCCCACCAGGACCCCGAGCTCTTCGCCGACCCGTTGCGCCTGCTGTCCGGCCCCGAGCAGGACCTCGCCGTGCGCGAGCTGCTGGCCGGTGAACCCGAGTTGGAGCGTGCCGGGCGCGGCCGGGTGCGCTGGCCCGACGAGCTGCGGGCCGCGCTGACCACGCGCGGTTTCGCCGACGAGGTCCGCGCGGTACTCGCCCGCACCCGGGAACTGGGCCTCGGGCCGCGCTCCCTGGCCGCCTTCGCGGGCCGCACCGGCCGCCCGGACTGGACGGCGGCCGCGGGATTCCTCGCCGAATACCTGGACGTCCTCGACATGCAGGGCGTCATCGACTACGCCGAACTCGTCCACCGCGCGGTGCTGCTCGCCGGGCGGCCCGAGGTCGCCCGGTACCTCGCCGGGGCGTACGAGGCCGTGTACGTGGACGAGTACCAGGACACCGACCCCGCCCAGGTGCGGCTGCTGCACGCGCTGGCGGGCGGCGGCCGGACCCTCGTGGCCTTCGGCGACCCGGACCAGTCCATCTACGCCTTCCGCGGCGCCGATGTGAACGGCATCCTCGGCTTCCCCGACGCCTTCCGGCACCGCGACGGCCGCCCCGCCGACGTACGCGTCCTCACCGTCGCCCGCCGCTCAGGCGCCCGGCTGCTCGCCGCCACCCGGCTGCTCACGGCCCGCATGCCGCTGACCCGGCTGCCTGCCGCCGCCGTCCGCGCCCACCGCGAACTGACCCCGGTCCGCGACGGCGGCGCACTGGCCGTGCGCACCTACCCGACGCCCGGCGCCGAACTCGACGGCATCGCCGACGTCCTGCGCCGCGCCCATCTGGAGGACGGGCTGCGCTGGTCGGACATGGCCGTCCTGGTCCGCGCCGGCGCCCGCTCGCTGCCCGCGCTGCGCCGGGCCCTCACCTCCGCGGGCGTCCCCGTCGACATCGACGGCGACGACCTGCCGCTGCGCGACGAACCCGCCGTGGCACCGCTGCTGCTCGCCCTGCGCGTGTGCGCGCAGGGCGCCGTCTCCGCCGCCTCCGGACCCCCGCGGCTGGGCGTCGAGGACGCCCTCACCCTGCTCGGCTCCCCGCTGGGCGGCATGGACGCCGCCGACCTGCGGCGCCTGGGCCGCGCCCTGCGCGAGGAGGAACGGGCCTCCGGCGTGGCCGTGCCCAGGCCGTCGGACGAGCTGATCGCCGAGGCGCTCGCCGAACCCGAGCGCCTCGTCGCGCACGATCCCTCCTACGCACGCGGCGCCCAGCGCCTGGGCGGGCTGCTGCGCGCCGCGCGCGAACTGCTGGCGGACGGCGGCACCGCCGAGGAGGCCCTGTGGGCGCTCTGGGACGGCACCCCCTGGCCGGGACGGCTGGAACGCGCGGCATCGCGCGGCGGCGCGGCCGGCCGCAACGCCGACCGCGACCTGGACGCCGTCTGCGCGCTGTTCGACACCGCCGCGCGGGCCGAGGAGCGCAGCGGCGGCCGCGGCGCGCTGAACTTCCTGGAGGAACTGACCGCCCAGGACATCGCCGCCGACGTGCTGACCCGCCGCGCCGTCCGCCCGGACGCCGTGCGGCTGATGACGGCACACCGCTCCAAGGGCCTGGAGTGGCCGCTCGTGGTGGTCGCGGGCGTCCAGGAGGGGCTCTGGCCCGACCTGCGGCGCCGAGGCTCCCTGCTGGAGGCCGACCGCATCGGACGGGACGGACTGGCCGAGCCGCTGACACCGGGCGCGCTGCTCACCGAGGAGCGCCGGCTCTTCTACGTCGCCGCGACCCGGGCCCGCGACCGCCTGGTGGTCACCGCCGTGAAGGCCGCCGCCGACGACGGCGACCAGCCCTCCCGCTTCCTGCGCGAACTCGGCGTCGAACCGGTCGACGTCACCCAGCGCGCCCGCCGCCCGCTCGCCGTCGCCCCGCTCGTCGCCGAACTGCGCGCCACCACCGTGGACCCGGCCGCCTCCCCCGCGCTGCGCGAGGCCGCCGCCGTGCGCCTGGCCCGGCTGGCCGCCCTGGAGGACGCGGGCCAGCCCCTGGTGCCCGCCGCGCACCCCGAACGCTGGTGGGGGCTGTACGAGCAGACGCGCTCCGAGGTCCCGCTGCGCGACCGCGACCAGCCGGTGGCGCTGTCGGGCAGCGCCTTGGACCAGCTGGCCAACACCTGCGCCCTGCAGTGGTTCCTCGGCCGCGAGGTGAAGGCCGAGCCCCCGGCCACCGCCGCGCAGGGCTTCGGCAATGTCCTGCACGTCCTCGCCGACGAGGTGGCCTCCGGCCGCACCCCGGCCGACCTGGACGTCCTGATGGAGCGCCTGGACTCGGTGTGGAACGCCCTCGCCTTCGACGCGCCCTGGAAGTCGCAACAGGAGAAGGAGAACGCGCGCGCCGCCCTGGAACGCTTCCTGCACTGGCACGTCATGGAACGCGGCCGGCTGCCCGTCGCCTCCGAGCACGGCTTCGACGTCACCCTGGAGACCGGCGAGGTCTCCGTCCGCATCCGCGGCAGCATGGACCGGGTCGAGACCGACGCCGAAGGCAACGCCTACGTCGTCGACTTCAAGACCGGCAAGAACAAGCCCACCGCCGCCGAGGTTCAGCACCACGCCCAGCTCGCCGTCTACCAGCTCGCCGTGCGCGAGGGCGCGGTCGACGCGCTCTTCCACGACACCCGGCCGGCACCCGGCGGCGCCGAACTGGTGCAACTGCGCTTGGGCGCCGCCCGCAAGGACGGCGGGGACGCGCAGCCCACCGTCCAGTCCCAGGAGGCGCTGACCGAGGACTGGGCCGACGGGCTCCTCGCCGACGCCGCCGCCCGGGTCCTGGACGAGCGCTTCACCCCCTCCAGCGGCCAGCACTGCGACAACTGCGCCTTCAAGGCGGCCTGCAGCGCCCGCCCGGAGGGCCGGCAGGTCGTGGAGTGACGCGCGTGGCGTGGGTGCCGTGGGGCCGTTCAGCCGCCCGGTGGCACGTGGCACCTCCACCTCGACGAGCGTGAGCGTAGAACGTAGTGGGCGCAAGGCTCCTGGTCCGGCTATATCCGGAAAACCGGGCGACGCCGCCCGCTGTCGGTGGCGCCCGATAGCCTCCCCTTTGTGTCGTCCCGTATCACCGGCCCCGAACAGCTCAAGGAGCTGCTGGGCATCCCGTTCACCCCGGAGCAGCTGGCGTGCGTCACCGCGCCGCTCGCGCCGCAGGTGATCGTGGCCGGCGCCGGGTCGGGGAAGACGACGGTCATGGCGGCCCGCGTGGTGTGGCTGGTCGGCACCGGGCAGGTCGCGCCGGAACAGGTGCTGGGGCTGACGTTCACCAACAAGGCGGCCGGCGAGCTGTCCGAGCGTGTGCGCAAGGCGCTGGTCCGGGCCGGTGTCACCGACCCGGACCCGGCCGACCCCGACCACGCCCCCGGCGAGCCGCAGATCTCCACGTACCACGCCTTCGCCGGGCAGCTGCTCAAGGAGCACGGGCTGCGCATAGGGCTGGAGCCGGCCTCCCGGCTGCTCGCCGACGCGACCCGCTACCAGCTGGCCGCCAAGGTGCTGCGTGCCGCGCCCGGTCCCTTCCCGGCGCTCATCAAGGGCATCCCAGGCCTGGTCAGCGACCTGCTGGCGCTGGAGGGCGAGCTCGCCGAGCACCTGGTGCCGCCCGAGCGGCTGCTCGCGCACGACCGCGCGTGGCTGGCCGAACTCGACGGCGTCCGGCTCACCAACGCCGATCTGCGCCGGCTCCCCGAGACCGCCCGCGCCCGCACCGACCTCACCGGGCTCGCGGCCGCCTACCGCGCCGAGAAGAAGAAGCGCGACCTGCTCGACTTCGGCGACCAGATCGCGCTGTCCGCGACCCTCGCCCGCACCAGGCCGGAGGTCGGCCGCATCCTGCGCGAGCAGTACGCCGT
Source organism: Streptomyces sp. NPDC058691 (assembly GCF_042714775.1). Taxonomy (NCBI): domain Bacteria; kingdom Bacillati; phylum Actinomycetota; class Actinomycetes; order Kitasatosporales; family Streptomycetaceae; genus Streptomyces; species Streptomyces sp. NPDC058691. Next base: position 37,045 of record NZ_JBHXSO010000005.1, read on the forward strand.
GGTGCTGCTCGACGAGTACCAGGACACCTCCGTCGCCCAGGGCCTGCTCCTCTCCGGGCTGTTCGGCGACGGCACCGGCCACCCGGTCACCGCCGTCGGCGACCCCTGCCAGGCCATCTACGGCTGGCGCGGGGCGTCGGTCGCCAACCTCGACGACTTCCCCCGCCACTTCGCGCACGCCGACGGCACCCCGGCCCGCCGCCAGTCCCTGTCGGAGAACCGGCGCAGCGGCGGCCGTCTGCTGGACCTCGCCAACGAACTCGCCACCGAGCTGCGCGAACGTCATGAGGGCGTCGAGGCCCTGCGTCCGGCGCCCGGTGCCGAGCGGGACGGCGTCGTGCGCTGCGCGCTGCTGCCGACGCAGGGCGAGGAGATCGACTGGATCGCCGACTCCATCGCCCACCTGGTCCGCACCGGCACCGCCCCGGGCGAGATCGCGGTGCTGTGCCGGGCCGCCGGCCATTTCGCCGACATCCATGCCGCGCTCGTCGCCCGCGACGTACCCGTGGAGGTCGTCGGCCTGTCCGGGCTGCTCGACCTCCCCGAGGTCGCCGACTTGGTCGCGGTCTGCGAGGTGCTGCAGGACCCGACCGCCAACGCCGCCCTCGTACGGCTGCTGACCGGGCCGCGCTGGCGCATCGGCGCCCGTGACCTGGCGCTGCTGGGGCGGCGGGCGCGGCTTCTGGTGCCGGGCCGCGGCGAGATCGCCGACCGGCTGGCGGCCGCCGTGGAGGGTGTCGACCCGGCCGAGGTGATCTCCCTGGCCGACGCCCTGGAGACCTTCGTCGACGGTGAGCCCGAGGACCGCCTGCCCTTCTCGTCCGAGGCCCGGGTGCGCTTCGCGCGGCTGGCCACCGAGATACGGGAACTGCGCCGCGCCCTGGCCGACCCGTTGATGGACGTCCTGCACCGGGTGCTGGCGGTCACCGGCCTGGAGGTCGAGCTCTCCGCGTCCCCGCAGGCACTGGCCGCGCGCCGCCGCGAGACGCTGCACGCCTTCCTGGACGTCGCGGCCGGCTTCCCGTCCCTGGACGGCGAGGCGAACCTGCAGGCCTTCCTCGCCTTCCTGCGCACCGCGGCCCAGTACGAGAAGGGCCTGGACAGCTCGCTGCCCGGCGGCGAGAACACGGTCAAGGTGCTCACCGCCCACAAGTCCAAGGGCCTGGAGTGGGACGTCGTCGCCGTCCCGGGCCTGGTGCGCAAGGGCTTCCCGAGTGAGCGCGGCCGGGAGCTGTGGCACACCAACGCCAAGGTGCTGCCGCATGCCCTGCGCGGCGACGCCGCCACCCTCCCCGACGTCCAGGAGTGGTCGCGCGCGGGCCTGGCCGACTTCAAGACGGCCATGGCCGAGCACAACCGGGTCGAGGAACTGCGGCTCGGCTACGTCACCTTCACCCGCCCCCGCTCCCTGCTGCTGGGCTCCGGCCACTGGTGGGGCCCCACGCAGAAGCGCCCCTTCGGGCCCTCCGCCTTCCTGGACGCGCTGCGTGTCCATTGCGAGGCCGGCCACGGCGAGGTCGAGCACTGGGCCGACCCGCCGGAGGACGACGCCGCCAACCCGGCCCTCGTCCGCGGCACCGAGCCGGCCTGGCCGCTTCCCCTGGACGCGCAGGCCCTGGGCCGCCGCCGCGAGGCCGCCCGGAGCGTGCTGGCCCACTTGGACGTCTCCTTCCGGCAGGAGCCCGCCGACGCCGCACCGGCCGACCCCGACTGGCCGCCCCCGGAGGAGGAGCCGCCGTACGACACCGGGGAGCCGCCGCACGAGGACGAGGACGAGGCCGGAGACTGGGACGACTGGGCTTCCGAACGGCCCGCCGTCCCGGGACCGCGTCCCATGCCCGGGCACGCGGAAGAACCCGCGCCGGAGCCGGTGCGCGCGGCGGAACCCGAGCCCCAGCCCGAGCACGGCGGCCGCGGGCCGCTGCTGCCCGAGGAGGCACGGCTGGCCGCCTCCTGGGACCGCGACCTGGACGCCCTCGCCGCCGAGCTGCGCCGGGCCCGCGCCGCCGTACGCGATGTGCCGCTCCCGCCGACGCTGACCGCGTCCCAGCTGCTGCGCCTGGCCGCCGACCCCGACGGCTTCGCCCGCGAGCTCGCCCGCCCGATGCCGCGCCGGCCGCAGCCCGCCGCGCGCCGGGGCACGCGCTTCCACGCCTGGGTGGAGTCCCGGTTCGAGGAGCTGCCGCTGATCGCCCCCGAGGATCTGCCGGGCATCGAGGGCGACGACGAGATCGCCGACGAGCGCGACCTCGCCGCGCTCAAGGAGGCCTTCCTCGCCACCCCCTACGCCGAGCGCACGCCCTACCGGGTCGAGGCGCCGTTCCAGCTCAGCCTGGCCGGACGGGTGATCCGCGGCCGGATCGACGCCGTCTACCGCGAGGGCGACGCCTACGAGATCGTCGACTGGAAGACCGGCCGCACCGGCTCCGCCGACCCGCTCCAGCTCGCCGTCTACCGGCTCGCCTGGGCCGAGCAGCGCCGCGTTCCGCCGGAGCGGGTCACGGCGGCCTTCCTCCACGTCCGTACGGGCGAGCTGGTCCGTCCGCCCGAGCTGCCCGGCCGTGCGGCGCTGGAGCGGCTGCTGCTGGGGGAGCCCGGAGGCGACGAGGGCTCCGGGGCCGTCGCCCGATAGGCTCAATGCCATGAGCACCACCCCGGACAGCGTCGTCCGTACGTACATCGCGACCCACCGTGAGGCCTTCCTCGGCGAGCTCGCCGAGTGGCTGCGCATCCCGTCCGTGTCGGCCGACCCCGAGCGGTCCGGGGACGTCGAGCGCAGTGCCCGGTGGCTGGCCGCGAAGCTGCGGGAGACGGGCTTCCCGGTCGCCGAGGTGTGGCCGACCGCGGGCGCGCCGGCGGTCTTCGCCGAGTGGCCCTCCGACGATCCGGACGCGCCGACGGTGCTGGTCTACGGCCACCACGACGTACAGCCCGCGGCCCGCGAGGACGGCTGGGACGGCGATCCCTTCGAGCCCGAGATCCGCGACGGGCGGATGTACGCGCGCGGCGCCGCCGACGACAAGGGCCAGGTGTTCTTCCACACGCTCGGCGTCCGCGCCCACCTGGCCGCCACCGGCCGCAGCACGCCCGCCGTGCACCTGAAGCTGCTGGTCGAGGGCGAGGAGGAGGCCGGCTCGCCGCACTTCGCCGACCTGGTGCGCGCGCACGCCGGCCGGCTGGCCTGCGACACGGTGATCGTCTCCGACACCGGCATGTGGGACGAGGACACCCCGACCGTCTGCACCGGCATGCGCGGCCTCGTCGACTGCCAGGTCGACCTGCGCGGCCCCGACCGGGACGTCCACTCCGGTTCCTTCGGCGGAGCCGTCCCCAATCCGGCCACCGAGGCCGCCCGGCTGGCCGCCGGACTGCACGACGCGGACGGCAGGGTGGCCGTCCCCGGCTTCTACGACGGTGTCGTGGAGCTGACCGAGCGGGAGCGGGAGCTGTTCGCGCGGCTGCCCTTCGACGAGAAGCGCTGGCTGCGCACGGCCCGGTCGTACGCGGCAAGCGGCGAAGCGGGCCACTCCACCCTGGAGCGGGTCTGGGCCCGTCCCACCGCCGAGGTCAACGGCATCGGCGGCGGCTACCAGGGGCCCGGCGGCAAGACGATCGTGCCGGCCTCCGCCCAGCTGAAGCTGTCCTTCCGGCTGGTCGCCGGGCAGGACACCGAGACCGTGCAGCGGCTGGTCGCCGACTGGATCGCCGCGCGCGTCCCGGACGGCATCCGGCACGAGATCACCTTCTGGGGCGCCACCCGCCCGTGCCTGACCCCGCTGGACCACCCGGCGCTGGGCGCGCTCACACGGGCGATGGGGCGGGCCTTCGGCAAGGAGGTCCTGTTCACTCGTGAGGGTGGTTCCGGACCGGCGGCCGACCTGCAGGACGTGCTCGGCGTCCCCGTCCTCTTCCTGGGAATTTCCGTGCCGTCCGACGGTTGGCATTCAGTGAACGAGAAGGTCGAGCTCGACCTGCTCCTGAAGGGCGTGGAGACCTCCGCGTACCTGTGGAGCGAGTTCACGACTCTGTGAGCATCCGCAAGAATCCGCGCGCTACGGGGAGTTGACAGCAGCTTTGTCCGATATGCCTGGTACGTCCGGCAATGCTGGCACCGGGAAGGGCTCCGGCCCGGTGTCCGGCCCGGCGGACCTCCCACCCCTGGCCCGCTGGTCGGGCGTCGACCGTGCCGCCCTCCACCGTCTCGACGAGGCGTGGCTGGCGGCTGCATGGAGTCACCCCACGACCCGGGTCTTCGTGGTCTCGGGCGGCCAGGTGCTGGTCGAGGACACCCCGGACGGCGGGACCGAGCTGGTCATGATGCCGTCCTTCGAGGCGCCGGAGAGCGAGGTGCACCGCTACTTCCTCGGCATCGACGAGGACGGCGTGCGCTACTTCGCGCTGCAGAAGGACAGCCTCCCGGGCCGGATGGACGACGTGGCCCGCCCGGCCGGGCTGCGCGAGGTGGGCGCACTGCTCTCCGACCGCGACGCCGGGCTGATGGTGCACGCGGTCGCGCTGGAGAACTGGCAGCGGATGCACCGGTTCTGCTCCCGCTGCGGCGAGCGCACGGTCGTCGCCGCCGCCGGCCACATCCGGCGCTGTCCGGCCTGCGGGGCCGAGCACTACCCGCGCACCGACCCCGCGGTGATCATGCTGGTCACCGACGACCAGGACCGCGCGCTGCTGGGCCGCCAGGCGCACTGGCCGGAGGGCCGCTTCTCGACCCTGGCGGGCTTCGTGGAGCCGGGGGAGTCCATCGAGCAGGCCGTCGTCCGCGAGGTCGCGGAGGAGGCCGGGGTGACGGTGGCCGGGGTGTCCTACGTCGCCAGCCAGCCGTGGCCGTTCCCGTCCAGCCTGATGCTGGGCTTCATGGCGTCCGCCTCGTCCGCGGAGATCACGGTGGACGGCGAGGAACTGCACGAGGCCCGCTGGTTCTCCCGCGAGGAGTACCGCAAGGCGATGGAGACGGGCGAGGTGCTGCCGCCGTACGGCATCTCCATCGCGGCCCGGCTGATCGAGCGCTGGTACGGCATGCCCCTGCCGGTACGGCACTGACCACGAGCGAACGGGCCCGGCCGCGGGGATACCGCGCGACCGGGCCCGGGGCCTCAGCTCGCCAGGGCCTGCTTGACCTGGGCGAGGCTCGGGTTGCTCAGCGGGATCGGCTCGGCGCCGCTCTCCGGGGTGACGAGCAGGGTCGGGACCAGCTGGTTGCCGCCGTTGACGGTCTCGACGAACTTCGCCGACTCCGGGTCCTGCTCGATGTTGATCTCCTTGAAGGGGATGCCCTCGCGGTCCAGCTGGCCCTTCAGACGGCGGCAGTAGCCGCACCACGTGGTGCTGTACATCGTCACAGTGCCGGACATCGGTGTTCGCTCCTCAGGGCTGGGGGAATCGCTTGGGGGAATCTGGGTGAAGATAGCCTCCCCAGAACGCCGGCCCAAGGGTCCCGCATTCCTTGCATTCGCATCCGATCCGACAATCGGGCCTCAGCTGTGGATAACTTTCCCGGCTGTCTCCCGGGACCTGGCAGCATGGCGGGGTGACTGCTCCAACCCATACCCCGCTCTTCCCGGAGTTCTCCGCCGTCCCGGACTCCCCGGACGCCGTGCTCGCCGGGCTCGATCCCGAACAGCGCGCGGTCGCCACCGCCCTGCACGGCCCGGTGTGCGTGCTGGCCGGCGCCGGCACGGGCAAGACCCGCGCGATCACGCACCGGATCGCGTACGGGGTGCGGGCCGGGATACTGCAGCCCGCCAGCGTCCTCGCGGTCACCTTCACCGCCCGGGCGGCCGGCGAGATGCGCGGGCGGCTGCGGCAGCTGGGCGCGGGCGGTGTGCAGGCGCGGACCTTCCACTCCGCGGCGCTGCGGCAGTTGCAGTACTTCTGGCCGCGCGCGATCGGCGGCGAGATGCCGCGGCTGGCCGAGCGCAAGATCCAGCTGGTCGCCGAGGCCGGCGCCCGCTCCCGGATCCGGCTGGACCGCAACGAGCTGCGCGACGTCACCGGCGAGATCGAGTGGGCCAAGGTCACCCAGACCGTCCCGGAGGACTACCCGGGCGCCGCCGCCAAGGCGGCCCGCGAGGTGCCGCGGGACGCCGCGGAGATCGCCCGTATCTACACCACGTACGAGCAGCTCAAACGCGACCGCGGCGTCATCGACTTCGAGGACGTGCTGCTGCTCACGGTCGGCGTCCTGGAGGACCGTCCGGACGTCGCAGAGGCCGTCCGCGGCCAGTACCAGCACTTCGTCGTCGACGAGTACCAGGACGTCAGCCCCCTCCAGCAGCGGCTGCTCGACCTGTGGCTCGGCGGGCGGGACAGCGTCTGCGTGGTCGGCGACGCCTCGCAGACCATCTACTCCTTCACCGGCGCCACCCCCGAGTTCCTGCTCGGCTTCCGCACCCGGCACCCGGACGCCACCGTGGTCAAGCTCGTCCGCGACTACCGCTCCACCCCCCAGGTCGTGCATCTCGCCAACGGACTGCTGTCGCAGGCCCGGGGCCAGGCCGCCCAGCACCGGCTGGAGCTGGTCTCGCAGCGCGAGGCCGGCCCCGAGCCGTCCTACACGGAGTACGCGGACGAGCCGGCCGAGGCCGAGGGCACCGCGCGGCGGATCCGCGAGCTGATCGACGACGGAGTGCGGCCCAGCGAGATCGCCGTGCTCTACCGGGTCAACGCCCAGTCCGAGGTCTACGAGCAGGCCCTCGCCGACGCCGGGGTGCCTTACCAGCTGCGCGGCGCCGAGCGCTTCTTCGAGCGGCCCGAGGTCCGCGAGGCGGGGATGCTGCTGCGCGGCGCGGCCCGGGCCAGTGATCCGCTGGAGGACGCGGACCTGCCCGCGCACGTCCGGGCGGTGCTGAGCACCCGCGGCTGGTCCCCGGAGGCCCCGGCGGGCTCGGGCGCGGTCCGCGACCGCTGGGAGTCGCTGGCGGCGCTCGTGCGGCTCGCCGAGGACTTCTCACGTGCCCGCGAGGGCGCCACCCTCGCGGACTTCGTCGCCGAGCTCGACGAGCGGGCCGGAGCACAGCACGCACCCACCGTGGAGGGCGTCACGCTGGCCTCACTGCACGCCGCCAAGGGCCTGGAGTGGGACGCGGTGTTCCTGGTCGGCCTGACCGAGGGCACGATGCCGATCACCTACGCCAAGACCGACGAGCAGGTGGAGGAGGAACGGCGGCTGCTCTACGTCGGCGTCACCCGGGCCCGCTTCCACCTTGGGCTGTCCTGGGCGCTGTCCCGCTCCCCGGGCGGCCGCGGCGGCCGGCGGCCCTCGCGCTTCCTGGACGGGCTGCGGCCGGGCACGGCGGCGCGGGGACGGACGGGCGGCCGCGCGGCGGCCGGAGGCGGCGTGGAGCGCGGCGCGGGCGGTCGGCGGCGACGCGGGCCGGTGCAGTGCCGCGTCTGCGGCCGCACGCTCTCAGACGCCGGCGAGATCAAGCTGATGCGCTGTGAGGACTGCCCCTCCGACATGGACGAGGCGCTGTACGAGCGGCTGCGCGAGTGGCGGGTCGAGCAGGCCAAGGCGCTCGGCCAGCCCGCCTACTGCGTCTTCACCGACAAGACGCTGCTCGCCATCGCCGAGGTAAGGCCTTCCACGGAGTCCGAACTGTCGGTTATCTCCGGAGTCGGGGCCCGCAAACTGGACAAGTTCGGCGCCGAGGTTCTCGCCCTGTGCACCGGCTCCGGGGCGGGTGATGAAGCTGTTGCAGAAGACCTCGGAAAATAGTTTGCGCGCCCCGAGGAAATCCCCATAGCCTGCGTGAGCGCGGACGACGCGGCTTCGTGGAGGACCTTCCCGGAGCGGTGGAATCCGTGATGTACTAACCCCGCAAGACCTGTCCGGACCAGCCCCACGAGACGCCGAGAGGAGGCGAGACCAGTGATCACTTACATCGACACCACGACCGATCGCACGGTCGTCGCCGCATGCCCGCTCGGTGCCTCGATCCTCGGCACCGGTCTGTCCAGCAGCCTGTCCGGTCGTGTGTCCGCCCTGGGCACTCCTGCCCTCTCCCTGCGGGAGCGCGCGGGCGAGCGACCGACTCAGGCGCCGGCGGAAGCGGTGATGGCACAGGCCAAGGCCTATGCCTTTGCGGCGACCAATGGTGCCGGAAACCCGAAGACGCAGCAGCACCCGAAGTGGGCCTTCCGCGGGCTCGAACCCTGGAGTGATCCAGCCTGACGACGATCAGGCCGGCGCCTTCAGGGCCGCGGAATCCCAGACCGGGATCCGCGGCCCTTCTGTTTTCCCACCCACGACAAACAGACGAGGAACGAAGCGATCGTGCACATCACTTCGCACGCACCGGCCGTACCCACCCCAGTTCGCCCGCCTGACCCGGAGGTCACCTTGATCCCCCTCACCGAGCTCGACGACGAGATCGAGCGCCTCGGCGTCCCCGTCCCGTGCCGGACCTTCGACCCGGAGGTTTTCTTCGCCGAGTCCCCGGCCGACGTCGAGTACGCCAAGTCGCTGTGCCAGACCTGCCCGGTCCGTGAGGCCTGCCTCGCCGGCGCGAAGGACCGCCGTGAGCCCTGGGGTGTCTGGGGTGGCGAGCTGTTCGTCCAGGGTGTCGTGGTGCCCCGCAAGCGGCCCCGTGGCCGCCCGCGCAAGAACGCGGTCATGGCATGAAGCGTCCAGCCGTCGGAACGATCGATCGACCCCTCACGCACGACCCGATGAAACAGGCCCCGATGAACCCGTCCACCAGCGAACGCCCCGCACCGACTGCCGACGCGCCGACCGCGCGCCAGAACAGGAACCTTGAAATGCAACTCATGCCAGAAGCCCTGGCTCGCGCCCATATGCAAGAGCGCCTCTACGAGGCCGAGCACGAACGCATGGCGCTGCGCGTGCTCACCGCCCGGCGTCTGCAGCGCCGCGCCGAACGTGCCTCGATGCGCGCCCGCCGCGCGCTCGCGATGGCCGTGATGCAGTAGCCGTCACCCAGCGGTCACACATCCGTAACGACACACAACCGCGGGGCCGGTCGATTTCGACCGGCCCCGCGATATCGTCACGAAGTGGACCAGAAGACTCAAGTCGATCGGGTCGGGACTGCTCCCACGACGACGACGTGCGCCCGCTGCGGCGCGGTCGCCCAGGGGCTCCCCCTCACCTGGACCTGCTCCGTGGAGAACGGCAGTCGCGTGTACTTCTGCGACGACTGCGGGCGCAGCAACATCCGCAGTATCGAAGGGCGGCTGGACTCCGCCTGGTGGTAGCGCCCTGAACGCACCCGTCAGGCCGAGGCGTCCTCGACCTCGGGCAGCGGCGCATCCCCCTCGCCGGCGAACCCGGGCAGCCACTCGAGCAACTCGTCGTGCAGCCGCACGGTCGCCGCCAGCTGGCACAGCACCCCGATGGTGCTCAGCGTCACCCGGTGGATCAGCAGATACGAGGGCGGCAGATTGAGCTGCTTGCCCAACTGGTGCGCGGGCGAGCGCGGGTCCGCGATCCGCGCGGCCTGCGCGCGCATCCAGTCGCGGGCGAAGGCGAACTCCTCCACCGCCGCGGGCTCGATGATCGGCCGCAGATAGTCCAGCACGGCGTCCGGATCGAGGTCGATGGTCGGTTTGACGAAGCCCTCCTGCCGGAGCATCGCGTGCACCGACTCGGCGTCGTCCGCCAGCGCCAGCCGCAGGGCCGTCCCTATCGGCACCGGAAGGCCCTCCGGAAGCCGGTCGACGGTGCCGAAGTCCAGCACGCCCAGCCGCCACCCGGCCGCGGGGCCGTCGTCCATCAGCAACCGGAAGTTGCCCGGGTGGGGGTCGGCGTGCAGCAGGCCCGTGCGCGCGGGACCGGCGAACAAGAAGCGCGCCAGCAGCTGTCCCGCGCGGTCGCGCATCTCCTGGCTGCCCCCGGAGATCACCTCCGCCAGCGGCACCCCGTCCATCCACTCCGTGACCAGCACCCGTTCGGTGCGGTGCACGACATCCGGCACGAACACATCCGGGTCGCCGGCGAACTCCGTCGCGTGCGCGTGCTGGGCCTGGGCCTCCAACTCGTAGTCCAGTTCCTCCGCGATCCGGTCGCGCAGTTCCGAGATCAGCGGCTTGATGTCCATGCCGGGGATGAGCGGCCCGAACAGCCGCGCCACCCGGCCCAGTTGGTTGAGATCCGACAACAGGGCGTCGCCCGCGCCGGGGTACTGCACCTTCACCGCGACCTTGCGGCCGTCGTGCCACACGGCGCGGTGCACCTGGCCGATCGAGGCGGCGGCCGCGGGCCGGTCCTCGAACTCCGCGAACATCTCGCGCCAGTCCTCGCCCAGCCGCTCCGCCAGCACCCCGTGCACGGTGCGGGCGGGCATCGGCGGCGCCGCGTCCTGCAGTCTGGTGAGCGCCGCCCGGTAGGGGCCGGCCACCTCCTCGGGCAGCGCGGCCTCGAAGACGGACAGCGCCTGCCCGAACTTCATCGCCCCGCCCTTGAGCTCGCCGAGGACCTTGAAGAGCTGCTCGGCGGTCCGCTGCTGGAGTTCGGTCGCGACCTCGTCCGCGGGGCGGCCCCCGAGTCGCTTGCCCAGCCCCAGTGTCGCCCGGCCCGCGAATCCCAGGGGGAGTGCGGCCAACTTGGCGGTTCGGGTCACCGCTTTACGCGGAAGATCAGACATGCGCCCCCACTTTCCGGTCGGTCACCCCGTCATTGTCCCCCGCCCCTCCCGGAGGGCGGCACCCAGTTCCCCGGTCGCACCACATCCGCACCTGCGGTCCACAGGGACCGGACGTACCTCGGTGGTCAGCCGGGCGAGCCCCAGTTCCCAGCGCGCCCCGCAGCTCGGCGGCCGGCCCCCGTCGACGAACGCCAGGGCGTGGGCCGCCGCCAGGCCCGCGACCGTGGTGGCCAGCGCCACATCGCAGGCCGGCACGCCGCCGCGACCGGACCGCAACTGCGCCAGCACCCGGGGCCAGGCCGCGTCCGCGTCCGCCATCCGCAGTCCCAGGCAGCCGGCGCAGCCGGTGCTCCCCGGTACCACCAGCGGACCGACGACCCCCATGCCCTCCACCACCCCGGCGTACAGATGGGGAATCCCCGCCGCCAGCAGGGGCTCGGCCTCGCGCGGATCGGGCGCGTAGGCCGCCAGCCCGTCCCGGGGCGCGATCACGACCAGGGAGAGTCCCGGTTCGGGCCGGGCGGCCGGTCCCCGTCTGCCGACCGCGCCGGCCCGTGGATCGGGCGCCGCCCGCCGGACCAGACCGCGCGCCGCCGCGTCCCTGCGCTCCCCGATGTGGTCCGCCGGGATGCCGCCCGGCGCGGTGTCCCACGGCTCGACCCGGCCGTCGTCGCGGACGTCGACCCGGCCCACCCCCGCCGCCGAGAGCACCCCCGCGATCGTGCCCCCGACGCGTCCCGCCCCCACCACGCGCACCCGTGTGCCGCGCCGCTCCCGTATGCGGTCGGCCGCCCCGCCGGGATCGGTGTGCACGACGGAGAGCGCGGCCAGGTCGGGCCGGAGCCGGTCCAGCGCGGCCGAGCGGTGGCTCATCGCCTCCGACAGCTCGGCGTGCGAGGAGGCGTCGTCCAGCACGCCGCCCTCCGCGAGCAGCCCGAGCAGCCGCCGGGCCTGGCGGGGCTCCAGCCCCAGCGACTCGGCCTCCCGGGCCAGCGGGCCGATCCCCCGCGTGCCGTCGAGCAGGTCGAGGAAGGCGGAGGCCGCGCCGTCCACCGAGTCCAGCACGACGGCGTGGGCCGGGTCGACCCCGAATTGCAGGCTTTCCCGGCTGCGCCAGCTGCGGCGCATGGCGGGTTTGAGCATGGGACGCATCGCCACCCCCGTGGACGAGGGACCCCCTGCCGGAGATCCCGGTGAATCCGTGGTGACCAGCATGCCCGGAAACCGCGAACCGGCCGCGAAAGTTATCCACAGGCGACAGCAATGATCATTTGATCGGGAAATCCAGCGGATGTCGTCGGGGATGTCGTCCGGTGGTTCTTGAACGCGAGTCTTTTTTCAGGTGAGCACACCCGGGGGCGGGACTTGACGGACTCCGGGCGGGTAACGTCGTGCCGTGTCCGCCGACCCCTCCCACAGTCTTTCCAGCCAGCCCCCGCGCGCCTCCCGGACCAGCGCGGTGGAAGTGCGCCGGAGTGCCCGTCGACGCCGCACCGTCTCGGCGTACCGCGAGGGCGACGTCACCGTGGTCCTCATCCCGGCGCGGATGTCCGTCGCCGAGGAGAAACGCTGGGTGACGGTCATGCTCGACAAGCTCGCCGCCCAGGAGAGCCGCAAGATGCTCGGCGACGAGCAGCTCGCCGCCCGGGCCGCGCAGCTGTCCGCCCAGTACCTCGGGGGCCGTGCCGCCCCGCGCACCGTGCGCTGGGTCACCAACCAGAACTCCCGGTGGGGCTCGTGTACGCCGGCCGAGGGCAGCATCCGCCTGTCCCACCGGCTTCAGGGCATGCCCGAGTACGTCATCGACTACGTTCTCCTCCATGAGCTCGCGCACCTCCTCGTGCCGGGCCACGGGCCCGACTTCTGGAAGGTGCTGGAGTCATATCCGCGCACGGAACGCGCGCGGGGATACCTCGAAGGGGTCGTCGCGGCGGCCCGCCTCCCGCACCCGCCGACGGCACGCGAGGAATAGCCGGGGAATGGCCCGCCGTCGGAGTCAGCGGATAGCCTGACGCAACGCAGAGGCACGTACGTACGGATGGGGGGCGGTCGTTCGCAATGGCCAGGGAATTCCAGCGCGGCCACAAGGCCAAGATCAGTGATCTCACGGCAGGGACGGATCTGTACGTCGGCGTGCAGATCGGCGGACCCGGCCTGACGTTCGACATCAGCTGCTTCGGTCTCGACGCCGAGGAACAGCTGTCGGACGACCGCTATTTCATCTTCTTCAACCAGCCCAAGTCGCCCGAGGAGTCGATTCAGCTGCTCGGCGCGCAGGCCGGCGACAGCGAGTCCTTCCGGGTCACGCTGGAGCGCATCCCGCAGCGGATCCACAGGCTCAGCTTCACCGCGACCCTCGACGGCGCCGGGCAGATGTCCCAGGTCGGTCCCGGCTACATCAGGATCGTCGCGGGCGGCGAGGAAGTGGCGCGCTACGCCTTCAGCGGCGCGGAGTTCAGCACCGAGCGCGCGGTCATGCTGGCGGACATCTACCTCAAGGACGTCTGGCGCTTCGCGGCGGTCGGCCAGGGCTTCGACGGCGGACTGGACGCCCTGCTGAAGAACTTCGGCGGCGAGGTCGCCGAGGAGCAGCAGCCCGCCGTGCCCCAGCAGCCCGCGGCGGCACCGGGCTTCGCCCCGCCGGCCGGGCCCACGCCCGGCTTCGCGGCGCCTCCGGCACCGGCCCCCGCGCCGGCACCCCCGGTTCCGCAGCCCGCCCCCGCCTTCGGCGCGCCTCCGGCACCCCCGGTCCACGCGGCGCCCACCATGGTGGCGCCGATGACCACCCCGCCGCCCCAGGCCCCGCCGCAGGCGCCGGGACAGCCGCCCTTCGGCCAGGTGCCGCCCCCGCAGGCGCCGCCTGGACACCCCGGTCCTCCCGGCCAGATGCCGGGTCAGCCCCCGTTCGGCCAGCCGCCCGGCCCGCCGCCCTTCGGCCAGGCCCCACAAGGCCAGGCCCCCTACGGTCAGCCGCCGCAGGCTCCGTTCGGCCAGCCGCCGGCGGCCCCCGCGCCGTACGGTCAGGCACCGGGCGCTCCGCAGGTCCCGCAGACTCCCGGCGGCGGCCTCGCCGCCGCCATGCAGAAGTACCGCGAGGTCCCCACCGGCCAGCGCTGGACGCAGCAGAACTCCAAGCTCGTCCGCGTCGACCTCTCCCAGGCGGGCGGTCAGCCGGTGCTCGCCCGTCAGGGCAGCATGGTGCTGTACCAGGGCAAGGTCGAATTCGGCTACAAGGGCGCCGGATTCGCCGGCCGCATCGTCGGCAACATGACCGGCCAGGAGATGCAGCTGATGCGCTGCACCGGCCGCGGACAGGTGTTCTTCGCCGAGGACGCCTCCTATCTGCACCCGATCGAGCTCCAGGGCGACGCGATCTGCGTCTCCGCGGAGAACGTCCTGGCCTTCGACGAGTCCCTGCAGCACGAGGTGCGCCGCATCGAGGGTCACGGCATCCCCGGCGGCGCCCTGTTCACGATGCAGTTCCAGGGCACCGGCACCGTGATCGTCAAGACCCACGGCACGCCCGTGGTGCTGCCGGTCACGCCCACCACCTACGCCGACAGCAACGCCATCGTCGCCTGGTCCGCCGCGTCGCAGGTGGTGCTCTCCAGCCAGGTGCGGCTGCGCCGGAACGCCTATCCGGGACACAGCGGGGAGACCGTGAACCTCCAGTTCCGCGGCGCCCCCGGCAACTTCATCGTCGTCCAGCCGTACGAGGTCTGAGGGGAGCCCGCCATGGACCAGACTCTGATTTCCGGGTACTCCCCGGCACCGGTCACCGCCCGTATGGAGACCCACGGCAACAGCATGCTGAAGGTCGCCATGCAAAGCGGCCAGGACCTCTACGCGCGCACCGGATCGATGGTCGCCTACGAGGGCTTCGTCCAGTACGAGCCCAACCCGCCCGCCGTCCGTCAGATGGCGTCGCAGTGGCTGACCGGGGAGGGCGCGCCGCTGATGAAGTGCACCGGCGACGGGCTGCTGTACCTCGCCGACTACGGTGCCGACGTCGTCTGCCTGTACCTCAACAACGAGTCCCTGTCGGTCAACGGCACCAATCTGCTCGCCTTCGACGCGCATCTGCAGTGGGGCGTGGAGCGGGTGAAGGGGCTGGCCAAGTTCGCCGGACAGGGCCTGTTCAACGTCGGCGTGTCCGGCACCGGCTGGGTGGCCATCACCTCGCGCGGCACCCCGGTCGTCGTCGACTGCGGCCGCGGCGAGGACGAGACCTATGTCGACCCGGACGCGCTGGTGGCCTGGTCGAGCGGGCTGAAGACCAAGTCCAAGCGAAGCTTCAAGGCATCCTCCCTGATCGGGCGGGGCAGCGGCGAGGCCTTCCAGATCGGCTTCTCCGGCCAGGGCTTCGTCGTCGTACAGCCCAGCGAAGACAGCACCGACCGCCTCCGAGTCCGGGGCTGAGGGGGAGCGATCCATCATGCAGAGCCCGCTTTTCGGCTACACCGAGGTCCAGACCGACGACCAGTACGCCCTGCAGAACCCGTACCTGCTGCGGGTCAAGCTCGACGGCAGGAGCGACTGCCTGGCCCGCAAGGGCGCCATGGTCGCCTACCAGGGCCTGATCGAGTTCGACGGCGAGTACCAGAGCCACGCCCAGCGCAACGCCCGCTACCGCACGGGCGAGGGCCTGGAGCTCATGCGCTGCTCCGGGCAGGGCACCGTCTACCTCGCCAATCTCGCCCAGCACATCCACGTCGTGGACGTGGACCACGACGGCCTGACCGTGGACGGCGCCTATGTGCTGGCGCTCGACTCGGGGCTGCACTGGGAGGTCATCTCGGTGGACAGCCAGTTCGGCATCTCGGGCAGCGGCGCGTACAACCTCAACATCTCCGGCCACGGCAAGGTCGCGCTCATGACCTCGGGCCGCCCGCTGCTGATGCAGGTCACCCCGGACAAGTACGTCTCCGCCGACTCCGACGCGGTGGTCGCCTGGTCGTCCTCGCTCCGCGTGCAGATGCAGGCGCAGACCAGTTCCTCCAGTGTGTGGCGGCGGCGCGGCAACACCGGTGAGGGCTGGGAGCTCAACTTCCTGGGCCAGGGCTACGTCCTGGTGCAGCCCAGTGAGCTGATGCCGCCGCAGAACGCTCAGCTCGGCCAGGGCTTGGCCGCCCAGTACGGCTTCGGCCAGCAGGGCGCCCACGGCCAGAACCAGGGCAACATCTTCACCAACCGCTGACGCCGCCCCGGGCCCGGCCCGCGCGCCGACTCACATCAGCGCGCGGGTGCGGGCCAGCAGCGTCCGCACCGACCCGTCCGCGACCTCGGCGATCTCGTCGTAGGCGAACCACTTGAGGTCCAGCGACTCGTCGCTGATCTCCTCGACGGCACCGGGCGGCGCCACGGCGGCGTACTGCACGTCGAGATGCCAGGCGCAGGGCGTCAGATGGCGGTCGAGGTTGACCGGCTCGGGGCGCAGCAGCGTCAGCCCGGCGATGCCGGACTCCTCGACGCCCTCGCGCAGCGCGGCCGCCGCCAGCGAGGTGTCCTGCGGCTCGCAGTGGCCGCCCATCTGCAGCCACATCCTGAGCTTCTTGTGCAGGGTCAGCAGGACACGGCCGCCGTGCGGGTCCACCACGAGCGTGCTGCCGGTGACGTGCCCTGCGGCGCACGCCTTCCACATGCCGTCGGGATGCGCGTCGAGGTGCGTCAGATAGTCCAGCCGCAACTGGTCCTGGGCGGTGTCGGGCGCGTCCCACTCCTTGAGGACGCGCACCGCGTCGTCGTACAGGTTCACTTCTCGCCGTCGTCCTTGCCGTCGGTGCCCTTGCCGGTCTCGTCCTTCTCGTCCTTCAGGTCCTTGCCGTCGTCCTTCGTGCCGCCGAGGGCGGCTTCGCCGAGCATCTTGTCGAGCTCGGCGAAGTCCAGCTGCTCGCGGTGGACAAAGCCGTCGGGGTCGTCGAGATCGGCGGCGGTCGGCAGCATGTCGGGGTGCGCCCACAGGCCGTCGCGGCCGTCGACGCCGCGCGCGTCGGTCAGTGACGCCCACAGCCGGGACGCGTCGCGCAGCCGGCGAGGCCGCAGCTCCAGTCCGATCAGGGTGGCGAAGGTCTGCTCGGCGGGACCGCCGGAGGCCCGGCGCCGCCGCAGGGTCTCGCGCAGGGCGCCCGCCGACGGCAGGTGCGGGGACGCGGCGGCGTGCACCACCGCGTCGACCCAGCCCTCGACGAGCGCGAGGGCCGTCTCCAGCCGGGCGAGCGCGGCCTTCTGCTGAGGGGTGTCCTCGGGCTGGAACATGCCCTGCTGCAGAGCGTCCTGCAGCGCCTCGGGGTGGGACGGGTCGAGCTGACCGACCGCCTCCTCCAGCTTGGCGGTGTCGACCTTGATGCCCCGCGCGTAGCCCTCGACGGCGCCGAAGAGGTGCGCCCGCAGCCACGGGACGTGTGCGAAGAGCCGCTGGTGGGCCGCCTCGCGCAGCGCCAGGTAGAGCCGGACCTCGTCCTGCGGCACGCCCAGGCCCTCGCCGAACGCCGCGATATTGGTCGGAAGGAGCGCCGCCTTGCCCGCCGGGCCGAGCGGCAGGCCGATGTCGGTCGAGCCCACGACCTCACCCGCCAGCGTGCCCAGCGCCTGCCCGATCTGCGTGCCGAACATGGCGCCGCCCATGGAGCGCATCATGCCGAGCAGCGGGCCGGCCATGGCCTGCATCTCCTCGGGGAGCACGTCGCCCATGGCGTTGCCGACGCGTTCAGCGACCGGGTCGACGAGTTCCTTCCACACCGGCAGCGTCGTCTCGACCCACTCCGCGCGGCTCCACGCCACCGCCGAACCGGCCCCGGAGGGCATGGAGGTCGCGCCGTCCAGCCACAGGTCGGCCAGGCGCACCGCCTCCTCGACCTTCGAGCGGTCGGCCGGGCCCACGCTGGGGTCGCCACCGGAGCCGGCCTGCGCGACAGTCTGCCGGGCGATGTCCTTGGCCATCTCCCAGTTCACCGGGCCGCCCTCGTACGAGAGCATCTGCCCCAGCTGCTGGAACGCGGCGCCCAGGTCATTGGGGTTGAGCGAGCCGAACATCGCCGCGAAGGGGTTCTCCCCGCCCGCACCGAAGGGGTTGCCGCCGCCGAACCCGAACGGATTGGCCGGACCCTGGGAGCCGCCGCCGGAACCGCCGGGCTTCCTGCTGTCGTTCCCGTCCCCGTCCTCGGGCTCCTCGGGAGGGACTCCGAATCCGAATGGGATGTCGCTCACGGTTTCCTCGGCTCTGTGTGTTGTGGGCTGTACCTCCAGCCTAGACACCCGTCAGGCAGGATGGCTGCGTACGGACCGTGGTTGCGGACCGCGCACCTCGTACCGGAAACAACCGTGGGAGACACCTGGTGAGTTCCCCAGAACCGACCGTTCGCCCAGAGCGGAGCGGCGGCAGGGCCGCCGCCGGCCCGGTGGTCGCCGTGACCGGCGCCGCCTCCGGCGTCGGTCTGCGGCTTGCGCTGCGGCTGGCCGAGTCCGACCAGGTCAAGAAGGTCGTGGCGATCGACGAACGGCGCGGCGACGTGCCCGGCGCGCAATGGCGCGTGCTGGACGTACGGGACCCGGCCATCGCCGAGCGGCTGCGCGGCGTCGACGTCGTCGTCCATCTCGCGCTCGACCTCGACCTCGAGTCCGACCCCAGGGCGCGCAGCGCCTTCAATGTGCGCGGCACGCAGACCGTGCTCACCGCGGCGGCCGCGGCGGGGGTGCGGCGGGTCGTGCTGTGCACCTCGGCGATGGTCTACGGCGCGCAGCCGGACAACGACGTCCCCCTCGCGGAGGACGCGCCACTGCGCGCCACCGCCGAGGCGTCCTTCGTGGGCGACCTGCTGGAGATCGAGCGGCTGGGCAGGCGCGCGCCGCGCGCCCACCCGGGGCTCCACGTGACGGTGGTGCGCCCCGCGGTCCTCGTGGGCGGCACGGACACCGCGCTCACCCGGTACTTCGAGTCGCCGCGACTGCTGGTGGTCGCGGGCAGCCGGCCGTGCTGGCAGTTCTGCCACGTCGACGACCTGGTGACGGCGCTGGAGCACGCGGCGCTGGAGAAGGTCGACGGCGAGATGACGGTGGGCTGCGACGGCTGGCTGGAGCAGGAGGAGGTCGAGGAACTCTCCGGAATCCGGCGCATGGAGCTGCCGCCGGCCATAGCGCTGGGCGCGGCTTCCCGGCTGCACCGGCTCGGCCTCACGCCGTCGCCGGCCGGGGACCTGGCGTACACGATGCATCCCTGGGTCGTCAGCGGCAGCCGGCTGCACGAGTCGGGCTGGCGGCCGCAGTGGACGAACGAGGAGGTGCTCGCCGTTCTCCTGGAGGAAGTCGCGGGCCGCAACTCGGTCGTCGGACGGCGGCTGGGCCGCAAGGACGCGGCCACTCTGGGCGCGGCCGGCGCCACGGTGGCGCTGGTCGGCACGGCGGCCATGGTGCGGCGGGCGCGCAAGCGCCGCGGGGTGTGAACGCCGTCGCCCCCTTTCGAGGCGTGTGACGAAAAACTATTTCCGCATAGCGGGAGATGAGAGAGCATGAGTCCTATGGCGCAGACGTACGAGGAACCCATCCGGCTGGTCGCCGTCCGCGACACCGAGCTGTCCGTGGACGAGGTCTTCCGTGCGGTGGAGCACGCCTCCGCCGGGGGCACCGCCCTGTTCGTCGGTACCGTCCGGGACCACGACGGCCCCTCGGGCGCGGAGGTCACCGGCCTGGGCTACACCGCCCACCCCGAGGCCGAGGCCGCGCTGCGACGGGTCGCGGAGAAGGTGGCGGCGGACTTCCCCGTCCGCGCCCTGGCCGCGGTCCACCGGGTCGGCGACCTGCGTGTCGGGGACCTGGCGGTCGTCGTGGCCGTCTCCTGCCCGCACCGTGCAGAGGCCTTCGCGGCGTGCCGGCGGCTGATCGACGACCTCAAGCGCGAGGTGCCGATCTGGAAGCACCAGGAGTTCTCCGACGGTACCGAGGAATGGGTGGGTGCCGGCGCGAACTGAGCGCGGGGAACGGGGGGCCGGGCGCGCTGCCGCAGCGGCGGCCCCGCATCACTGGATCGAACTGGTGTTCACCGTCCACCGGACGGCCTACCTGCGGTTGCGTAACCCCTGACCCGCCCGGAACGTTATAGCAGCAAACGATTAGTCTGCTCATAGTTTCTTGATCGACTGCGCGTCCGTTCGCGCATACGGGAGGCCTCAGTGGCGGCGCTCGCATGGTTGCTCATTCCGGTGTTGGCCGCTGTCGCCGCCGCCGTCTGGGGAAGCTGGGCGGCGCGTACGCGCTCCACGGGGGACGGCGCCTCACTCGCCGGCTATGAGCGGTTCCGCGAGGCCATGCAGCGTTCCGAGTCGGGCAGCGTCTGAGGGCCCGCGGGGCGCCTGCCGGTCGCGTACCGTACTGTCGTTCCATGCCACGCCGCACTGCGACGCTGCTCGCGTCGACCCTGACGTTGATAGCACTGCTCTGTGTCGCGCTGCTGATGCGCGTGCCGTACGCGGAGATGTCGCCGGGGCCGACCGTCAACACGCTGGGCGACCACGACGGCGCACCGGTGCTGCAGATCTCCGGGCACAAGACCTATCCCGCCGACGGTCACCTGAACATGACCACCGTCCGGGTGACCAGCGCGGACTACTCCATGAACCTGGTCGAGGCGGTCGCCGGGTGGCTGGCCCACGACCAGAAGGTCGTCGAGCACGACACGCTCTACCCGCAGGGCCAGACGGCCGAGCAGGCCGACCAGGAGAACGCCGAGGAGTTCACCCAGTCCCAGGACAGCGCCAAGGTCGCCGCCCTGAGGGAGCTGGACATACCGGTCGGCTCCCGGGTGATCGTCTCCACCGTGGTGAAGGACGCCCCCTCCGAGGGCAAGCTGCACGCCGGTGATGTGATCAAGGCCGTGGACGGCACCCAGGTGAAGGCGGCGGGCGACGTCGCCACGCTGGTCACCAAGCACCAGCCGGGCCAGAAGGTGGTCTTCACCGTCGTCCCCAAGGGAGCCAAGGGCGACGCGACCAAGGACGTCACCATCACCACGGCCACGTCGGACGACGACGGCAAGCGGCGCGCGATCGTCGGCATCCAGGCCGGCGTGGAGCCCACGCTCCCGTTCACGATCGACATCAAGCTCGCGGACGTCGGCGGACCGAGCGCCGGCCTGATGTTCGCCCTGGGCATCGTCGACAAGCTCACGCCCGGCGATCTCACCGGCGGCACCTTCGTCGCGGGCACCGGCACGATCGACGACGAAGGCAAGGTCGGCCCCATCGGCGGCATAGACATGAAGACCATCGGGGCACGCGAAAAGGGCGCCGAGTACTTCCTCACCCCCGCCGACAACTGCGCGGAGGCCGCCCAGGACACTCCGAGCGGCCTCACCCTGGTCAAGGTCAAGACCATCGACGACGCCCTGGACGCCCTGAAGGACATCCGCGAGGGGAAGACCGCCCAGCTGCCGAGCTGCTCGGCCAGCTGAGCCGGACCGGCGCGGGCTTCCCCTCGCGCCGCTACTCCTCGAAGGTCGCCGACAGCGCCTCCGCCAGCCCCGGCACCAGCGCGGCGCCGGTCAGCACCTCGGTCGCCGCGTCCTTGGCGCGCAGCCGCACTGCCGACTCCCGGGTGCCGTCGCGCAGCACGGCGACCGTCATCCGCACCTCCTGGCGCTCGGGATGCGCGGCGACCCACTGTCCCAGCGCGTCCTCGTCCAGGCCCTCGGGCATGGCCTGTTCGGCGGACGGCGGCAGCATCAGCCGCTCCACGGTCAGCGCGCAGCCGCTGACCACCTCGGGCCACGCGATGGTGGCCAGGAACTCGTCGAGCGGCGTGCCGGCCGGCAACTCGTCCTGCTCGATCGGGGTCAGCGCCCCGGCCGTCTGCTCGGCGAGGCCCAGTTCGTCGGCCAGCCCCGGCTCCTGTACACGCAGCCGGTCCGTGTCGACCAGCGCGAAGAGCCGGGCGGGCTGGTCCCAGCCCAGGCCGGACGCGTAGTCGTCGATCTCCAGGACGGCCTGGGTCAGCGGATTCGCGGCGAGCGGGGCGCCGCCGGACTCAATGTTGGACATGCTCAACATCCTGCCTGTTCTGTGACCCGCATCCCCAATCGAGCACCTTGGGGAACTGTGTAAACCGTGAGTAAGTTGCATCAGTGGGCGCCGGCCGGGCGTCCGCCGGAGACCGATTCTTGAGGTGCGCACCTTGGTATTCCAGATGCCGGACCGTGGCGGGGGTCCGCACGGGCCGCGGACCAGAGCGGGGCGCCCGTCGCGGCGAGCCCGGACGCTGCTCATGACGCTGGGGGTCCTGGCCGTGCTGGCCATGGCCTTCGTCATGTTCGCCGGCTTCTGGACCGACTGGCTTTGGTACCGATCCGTCCATTACTCCTCGGTGTTCACCACGACGCTGTGGACCAAGCTCGGGCTGTTCTTCGTCTTCGGCCTGCTGATGGCGGTGGCCGTCGGCATCAACGTCTATCTGGCGCACCGGTTGCGGCCGCCGCTCAGCGCGATGTCGCTGGAGCAGCAGAGTCTCGACCGCTACCGGATGGGCATCGCGCCCTACAAGAAGTGGGTGCTGCTCGCGGTCTGCGCCCTGGTGGGACTGATCGCGGGAGCCTCCGCCTCCAGCCAGTGGCGCACATGGCTGCTGTGGACGAACTCCACCCCGTTCGGCACCACGGACCCGCAGTTCCATGTCGACGTCTCCTTCTACGCCTTCGACCTGCCCTGGTTCCGCTTCCTGCTGAGCTTCGGCTTCGCGGCGGTCGTTCTCTCGCTGCTGGCGGCCGCGCTGGTGCACTACCTCTACGGGGGCCTGCGCATCACCTCCCCGGGCGGCCGGGCCACCGCCGCGGCGACCGGCCACCTGTCGGTGCTGCTGGGCCTGTTCGTGACCCTCAAGGCGGTCGCCTACTGGCTCGACCGGTACTCGCTGGCGGTCAAGTCCGGCAACCTCAAGTCCGGCGACTGGACCGGGCTGCGCTATGTGGACGCCAACGCCTATCTGCCGGCCAAGACGATCCTTTTCGCGATCGCCATCATCTGCGCCCTGCTGTTCTTCGCCACCTTGTGGCGGCGCACATGGTCGCTGCCGCTGATCGGCTTCGGCCTGATGGTGCTGTCGGCGATCCTGATCGGCGGGCTGTACCCGGCGATCGTGCAGAAGTTCCAGGTGCAGCCGAACGAGGCCGCCAAGGAGCAGCCGTACATCCAGAAGAACATCGACTCCACGCGGCAGGCGTACGGCATCGCCGGCACCGAGGTGTCCGACTACGCGGGCACCAACCCGGCCGACGACAAGGACAGGGCGCAGTTGCGCGCGGACGCCGACACCACCGCGTCCATCCGGCTCCTGGACCCCAACGTGGTCTCGCCGACGTTCCAGCAACTGCAGAAGGTGCGCGGCTACTACGCCTTCCCCTCCACGCTCGACGTCGACCGCTACAAGGTGGACGGCAAGGAGCAGGACACCGTGCTCGGCCTGCGCGAGCTGAACCTCGCGGGCATCCCGCAGCACAGCTGGATCAACGACCACTTCAAGTACACCCACGGCTACGGCCTGGTCGCGGCGAAGGGCACCACCGCGACCGAAGGCGGCGAGACCACGGGCGGCGAGCCGGTCTTCACCGAGTCCGACCTGCCGACCACCGGCGCCCTCGGGAAGTACGAGCAGCGGATCTACTACGGCGAGGAGACCAAGCAGTGGTCCATCGTCGGTGACAAGACGACGCCGGAGATCGACTACAACACCGACGACGACGGTGAGAAGTCGTACACCTACACCGGCAAGAGCGGTGTCGGCCTGAAGAACCCGGTGACCCGGGCCGCGTACGCGGTGACCTTCGGGGACCCGCAGATCTTCTACTCCGGCGCCGTCGGCGACGACTCCCGCATCCTGTACAACCGCACGCCCAAGGAGCGGGTCGAGGCGGTCGCGCCCTGGCTGACGATCGACGGCGACTCCTACCCGGCCGTCGTCGACGGCCACGTGGTGTGGATCGTGGACGCCTACACGACGAGCAACGGCTACCCGTACTCGTCGCGGACGACGCTCGGCGACACCACCGCGGACTCGTTGACCGACGGGCAGCGCGCGGTCCTGGCCCAGCAGAACCAGGTCAACTACATCCGCAACTCGGTGAAGGCGACCGTGGACGCCTTCACCGGCGACGTCAAGCTCTACCAGTGGGACGACAAGGACCCGGTGCTGAAGACCTGGATGAAGGCCTTCCCGCACACGGTGCAGCCGAAGAGCAGCATCAGCACCGACCTGCTGGCCCATCTGCGCTACCCGCAGGACCTGTTCAAGGTGCAGCGCCAGCTGCTGACGCGCTACCACGTCACCAAGGCGTCGACCTTCTACAGCGGCAGCGAGGTGTGGCAGGTCCCCAACGACCCGGCCGCGAAGACGGGCAAGGCGGTGCCGCCGTACTACCTGAGCCTGCGCATGCCGGGCCAGAACGCACAGGCGTTCTCGCTGACGACGACCTACACGCTCAACCGGCGTGACAACCTGGGCGCGTTCATGGCGGCCAACGCGGACGCCACCAGCGCGGACTACGGCAAGATCCGATTGCTCAAGCTGCCGTCGAACACCCAGGTGTACGGCCCGCAGCAGGTGCAGAGCCAGTTCAACTCCGATCCCGCGGTGGCGGAGAAGATCAAGCTGCTGAGCGGCGGCGGCGGTTCCACCGTCGAGTACGGCAATCTGCTCACCATCCCGCTCGACGGCGGCCTGCTCTACGTGGAGCCGGTCTATCTGCGCGGCGCCGGCACCAACTACCCGCTGCTGAAGAAGGTGCTGGTCTGGTACGGCGGACGGGTGGAGTTCGAGGACACCCTCGGCCAGGCGCTGAACGCGGTCTTCGGGACGGCGGACGGCGGGACGACACCACCACCGGAGACCGGCGGCGGCAGCGGCACCCAGCCGCCTCCGTCCAACGCGACGGTCGCCCAGGCCCTGGCGGACGCCCAGACGGCGTACGACGCGAGCCAGAAGGCGCTGAAGGCCGGCGACTGGGCGGCGTACGGCCAGGCCCAGAAGGATCTGGCGGCCGCGCTGCAGCGCGCCCAGGAGGCCGAGAAACAAGCGGAGAAAACGGGCTGAGCAGGCACTCCCCGCGTCGTGGTACGGTTGGGACACAACGACGCGGGGTGGAGCAGCTCGGTAGCTCGCTGGGCTCATAACCCAGAGGTCGCAGGTTCAAATCCTGTCCCCGCTACTGTTCGAGAGGGTCCGGAGTCAACTAGGCTCCGGGCCCTTTCACTTGTACGGGGGAACTGCGCGCGCAGAGGTTTCGTCAGGGTAGTTGTCGGGAAGTCGACAAAACGCTGAAGTGACCTCCTGGGACGGTCTCAACCCCGCAGGGTTGTTGCATACCAGGTGTACTGCGGGTACGGGTGGTGCGACGATGGACCTCATGGGGGATGGTGCAAGGCTGCTGAAAACTCGTCGGATCCCGGACATCGGGTCCGCGGGCGACTCCAGCATGCCCGCGTCCGTACCCGCGCAGACGGCCGCCTTCGGGCCGACCGTCGCCGAGCTGCTGCCCGGCCCGCGCATGGGCTCCGCCGAGGAGGAGCGGCTCATCGAGTCCGAACTCCCGGACGAGGAGAGCCTGGAGGCCCGCGAGGAGGCCGAACTCGAGGCGCGCCACCGGCGGGCCGCCGAGCACGGTGACATCGCCGCGGCGAGCGTTCTCGGCACCCTGCTGCTGCGCCGCGGCGACCTGGAGGGGGCCGAGCCGTATCTGCGCGCGGCCGCCGCCGGGGGAGACCGGCCGGCCGCCAACAACCTCGGACTGCTGCTGCATCAGCGCGGCTACGCCGAGGAGGCCGCGGGCTGGTGGCGTATCGCCGCCGTCGCCGGCTCCGCCGCGGCCGCGCACGCGCTCGGCCGGCACTTCCGCGAGCGCGGCGACGAGCCCGGCGCCGAGTACTGGCTGCGCCAGGCCGCCGGGTCCGGGCACACCCTGGGCGCCTACGCGCTGGCCGACCTGCTCGACCACCGCCGCGACGTCGGCGCCGAGCGCTGGTTCCGTGCCGCCGCCGAGCACGGGCACCGCGAGGCGGCGTACCGGCTGGCCCGCATCTGCGCCGAGCGCGGCGAGGAGCGCGAGGCCGAGCAGTGGTACCGCCAGGCCGCCGCCCGGCGGCACCGGCGCGCCGCGCTGCGCCTGGGCACGCTGCTGGAGGAGCGCGGCGAGTTCGAGGAGGCCAGGCGCTGGTACCTCACCGCCGCCCGCGACGGCGAGCCGCGTGCCGCCTGCGCGCTCGGTTTCCTGCTGCGCGACGCCGGTGACGTCGACGGCGCCGCCACCTGGTGGCGGCGCGCCGCCAACGCCGGTGACGGCAACGCCGCGAACGCGCTCGGCGCGCTCCACGCGCAGGAGGGCGAGACCCAGACCGCCGAGCGGTGGTACCGGGCCGCGCTGGAGGCCGGCGACGTCAACGGCGCCTTCAACCTCGGCCTGCTCTGCGCCGGCCAGGGGCGTACGGCCCAGGCCGAGCAGTGGTACCGCAAGGCGGCCTACACCGGGCACCGCGAGGCGGCCAACGCGCTCGCCGTGCTGCTGCTGCAGCGCGGGGACGCGGCGGGCGCCGAGCCGTGGTTCTCCAAGGCCGCGGAGGCCGGCAGCGTCGACGCCGCGTTCAACCTCGGCATCCTGTTCGCCGGTCGGGGCGACGAGGGCACCGCGCGGCGCTGGTACGAGCGGGCGGCCGCCAGCGGGCACAGCGAGGCCGCGCTGCAGGTCGCGTTCGCCCTGCAGAAGGACGGCGACCCGCACGGCGCGGAGCGGCACCTGCGGTGCGCCGCGGGCGGCGGCAGCCCCGAAGGGGCCTTCCGGCTCGGCGCGTTGCTGGACGCGCAGGGTACGGAGGACGCGGCCGCGGAGGCGGAGGAGTGGTACGCCCGCGCCGCCGGGCAGGGGCACCGCCGTGCGCAGGTCCGGCTCGGCATGTGCGCCGCCAAACGGGGGGACGTCGTGGACGCCGCCCACTGGTACCGCGAGGCGGCGGAGGGGGGCAGCCGCAACGGGGCGTTCAACCTCGGGCTTCTCCTCGCGCGCGAGGGGGCGGAGCCGGAGGCGGCCCTGTGGTGGACCCGGGCCGCCGACGCGGGGCACGGGCGTGCGGCGCTGCGGCTGGCTCTGCTGGCCGCGCGGCACGGGCAGCTCGCGGATGCGCAGGCGTGGTGTGCGCGGGCGGTGGAGTGTGGGCCGGCGGAGGTGGCGGAGCGGGCGGCGCGGCTCACGGATGCGCTGGAGCACGAGCTCTCGGCGTAGGGTTTTTCCCCGCCCGCCCTCCCTCCCTCCCCCAACCTTCGGCCGGGGGTGCCCCCAGCCCTGTGAAGTCAGGGCGCCCCGGCGCGCGTGGTTCCTGGGCCGGGGTCGGGGCCTCCGGGGCTGGCCATTCTGGACAGCACATTTACGTGCGTTTCCAGCACCTGCCCATCCCGTCCCGACCCGGATACCGCACACAAATATGCTCCACAGTCCAGAACACCCACCCCTACGACCCCGCCCCCTCCGTAGGGCTCGCGTCTGATCCCCAGTGGGGGGATGGAAGCGGTCCGGGGTGACCCCGGTTGCCTGGCTGAACCCCCGCGTGTGGCGGGGAAAAACCTCCACCCGCGAAAGCCCCCCGGGCAGGATTTGCGCTGTTCAGGGGCGGGGGGTTACTCTAAGGACACAACGACGCGGGGTGGAGCAGCTCGGTAGCTCGCTGGGCTCATAACCCAGAGGTCGCAGGTTCAAATCCTGTCCCCGCTACTGATGAGAAGGCCCGGAAGCCATTGGCTTCCGGGCCTTCTTGTATGCGTCGGGTACAGCCCAGGCATGGATCCGGCAAAAGCGTGCGAACCTTTCGCCGCGGGTCCGGGGCGCCGGAGGATGCTGGACGGGTGGCGAGGGCGGCGGCGCGAGGCGGGGTTGCTGCGCAGGCGGCGTAAGCGGCGGCCGACGGAACTCAGGGATGTGACGCGGTGGGGGCGGCTGTGTGCCGCCGGTGCGGTGGCGGAGCTGCTGACGGAGCTACGGGCGGCGGCGGAGGCCGCGGAGGGCGCCGGGTACGACCGGGAGGCCGCGCTGAAGGCGCTGGGAGAGGCGGATCCAGGGCTGTGGCTGTCGTTGGACCGCGCCGCGCGGACCGTGGAGGGGGCGCCGCTGCCCGCCGGGGAGGCTGATCCGCTGCGTCTGCTGCTGGCCGCGATGGACCGGGACGGCCGTACGCGGCAGGCCGCCGTGGAGGGCCTGGCGCACACGGGCGGTCCGCTGGTGGCCACCGCGTTGGCGCTGCGGACCGCGGACTGGGTGGAGCAGGTGCGGGAGCGGGCCGTGGAGGCGCTGGCACTGCGGTCCGCGCCGGACGAGGCCGCCGCGGCGGTGCGGATGCTGCTGAGACTGCGGGGCAGGCGCCGGGCCGCGGGGGCGCTGGCGGCGTACCGGGAGGTGCTGGCGGCCCCTGAGGCACGGCGGGCGGTACGGGCGCTGGCCGCCGGCGAGGAGCCGCAGACCCGGCGGTTCGGGGTGGAACTGGCCTTGGAGCTCGGGGAGTTCGTCCGCGGTGACCTGGTCAGAACCGCGCTGCGCGACCCGGACCAGATGTGCCGGCGGCTGTGCGCGCAGCGGCTGCTGGAACTGGACCCGGACCAGGCCGGGCGGCTGCTGTGGGCCCGGTCCGCCGCGGTGCGGGAGCTGGCGGTGGCGGCGCTGCCGGAGGACGTGCCCGCGGCGCGGCTGACGGCGTCCCTGGCGGACCCGGCGCGGATCGTGCGGGCGCAGGCGCGGTGGCGGCTGTACAGCAGGGGTGAGCCGCCCGCGCTGACGTACCGCAGGCAGCTGGTGCGCTGCGGGCCGCAGAGCCCGCCGCGGCTGGTCGCGGGGCTGGCCCTCGGGCTGGGGGAGTGCGGGGACGGCACGGACGTGCCGCTTCTGCTGCGGCTGGTCCGGGAGGCCCGTACGCCGTGGCCGCCGGTGGTGCGGCGGGCCGCGGTGCGTGCGGTGGGCCGTCTGGCGCCGCGTGAGGGCCTGCTGGGGCTGCTGGGGCCGCTGGCGACGGACACGGACCCGGGCGTGGCCAGGGAGGCCTTCGAGGCGCTCGCCAGGGTGGCCGGGGAGGTGCCGCCGGAGACCGTGTGGTTCGGGCGGACGCGGCCGGAGCCGGCCGTGCGGAAGGCGGCGGAACGGCTCCGCCGCTCGGCGCAGCGTCAGGCGCAGTCGGGGCACAGGCCCCGGTAGGTCACCTCGACGTCGGAGACGGTGAATCCGAAGCGCTCGCTGTCGGGCAGGTCGGTCAGCGGGTTGCCGGCGGGGTGGACGTCCCGGATGGTGCCGCAGCGGGAGCAGACCAGGTGCTGGTGGGCGTGGTGCGCGTTGGGGTCGTAGCGCTTGGCGCGGCCGTCGGTGGCGACCTCCATGACCTCGCCGAGCGAGACCAGTTCGCCCAGGGTGTTGTAGACCGTCGCCCGGGAGATCTCCGGCAGGCGGGTCGCGGCCCGCGCGTGCACCTCGTCGGCGGTCAGGTGGACGTGTTCGCCGTCGAGGACCTCGGCCACGACACGCCGCTGCGCGGTCATCCGCCAGCCGCGTCCGCGCAGTCGTTCCAGCAGGTCACTCATTCCGTTTCACCTATCCGTGGGATGGATCCAGCTTAACAGCGGGAGTCCGTGTTCCGAATCCGTACGACTTTGATGCCCTTCTTGACTTAGACCTTGTCTATCGTAGGATCGGTTCCGGCGACAGCCACGGCACAGACGAACGCAGGGAGAAGGACGTGACGGTTCAGAAGACCGGCCCGCTGACGACCGAGGCGGGAGCCCCGGTCGCGGACAACCAGAACAGCGAGACCGCGGGGGTCGGCGGACCGGTCCTGATCCAGGACCAACTGCTGCTGGAGAAGCTCGCCCACTTCAACCGCGAGCGCATCCCGGAGCGCGTGGTGCACGCCCGCGGCGCCGGCGCGTACGGCACCTTCACGGTGACCGCCGACGTGACGCGATACACCCGGGCGAACTTCCTGTCGGAGGTCGGCAAGCAGACCGAGACCTTCCTGCGGTTCTCCACGGTCGCCGGCAACCTGGGCGCGGCGGACGCCGTGCGCGACCCGCGCGGCTGGGCGCTGAAGTTCTACACCGAGGAGGGCAATTACGACCTCGTCGGCAACAACACCCCGGTGTTCTTCATCAAGGACGCCATCAAGTTCCCCGACTTCATCCACACCCAGAAGCGCGACCCGTACACCGGCTCCCAGGAGGCGGACAACGTCTGGGACTTCTGGGGGCTGTCGCCCGAGTCGACCCACCAGGTGACCTGGCTGTTCGGCGACCGCGGCATCCCTGCGAGCTACCGCAACATGAACGGCTACGGCTCGCACACCTACCAGTGGACCAATGAGGCGGGCGAGGTCTTCTGGGTCAAGTACCACTTCAAGACCGACCAGGGCATCAAGAACCTGACCACCGAGGAGGCGGTCAAGGTCTCCGGGCTCGACCCCGACTCGCACCAGCGCGACCTGCGCGAGTCGATCGAGCGCGGCGACTTCCCGACCTGGACCGTGCAGGTGCAGATCATGCCCGCGGCCGAGGCGGCGGCCTACCGCTTCAACCCGTTCGACCTCACCAAGGTGTGGCCGCACGCGGACTACCTGCCGATCGAGATCGGCAAGCTGGAGCTCAACCGCAACCCGCAGAACATCTTCGCCGAGGTCGAGCAGTCGATCTTCTCCCCGGCGCACTTCGTGCCCGGCATCGGCCCGTCCCCGGACAAGATGCTGCAGGGACGGCTGTTCGCGTACGGCGACGCCCACCGCTACCGCGTCGGCATCAACGCCGACCACCTGCCGGTGAACCGTCCGCACGCCACCGAGGCGCGCACCAACAGCCGTGACGGCTACGCCTACGACGGCCGGCACGGTGGCGCGAAGAACTACGAGCCGAACAGCTTCGGCGGCCCGGCCCAGACGGGCAGTGCGCTGTGGTCGTCCACCGCGGTCACCGGCTGGACCGGCAACCACGAGGCGCCCTCGCACGCCGAGGACAACGACTTCGTTCAGGCGGGCGACCTCTACCGGCTGATGTCGGAGGGTGAGAAGGAGCGGCTGATCGCCAACCTGGCCGGCTTCATCGCCAAGGTGTCGCGCGACGACATCGCCGAGCGGGCGATCGACAACTTCCGCCGTGCGGACGAGGACTACGGCAAGCGGCTGGAGGCCGCCGTCCAGGCCCTGCGCGGCTGACGGGCGCTTGCCGTAACAGACCCGGAGGGGTTCAGGTGCGTCCAGGCACCTGAACCCCTCCGATCCATTTCCCGGTCTTCCCCCGTCCCTCTCAGCCCGCCAGGGCGGCGGCCGAGTGCGCGGGGTGCCAGCAGCGCACGATGTCGCGGACGGAGACCATGCCGACGGCGTTGCGGTCCTCCATCACCACCAGGTGACGGAAGCCCCCGCGCACCATGGCGGCGGCCGCCTCCTCCAGGGTCCACTGGGGCGCGGCGAAGACGACGTCGGTGGTGGTGTGGGCGGCGGCGAGTTCGCTGTCGGGGCTCAGTCCGGCGCCGACGGCGTTGAGGATGTCGCGCTCGGTGAGGATGCCGAGCCCGCAGGTGTCGGGATCGAGGACGACCGCCGCACCGACCTTGCGAGCGGACATCAATCGGGCGGCCTGGCGGAGGGTGTGAGCCGGGCCGATCGTGAGAACGACCGTGCTCATGGCTTCGCGTACGAGCATGGGATACCCCTTGGCTGCGTCGTGGGCCGTCTTGAGAACTGTTTCACAAATTCACAAGCTCACGCATTCTCATGTTCACATGCGGGACGGCGCGCAGCAAGGGGCGTGCGGAGGGTGATCGGTGGTGTACGGGGGCGGCCCGGGCCGGGTGCGGCGCAGGTGCGGTTCAGGTGCGGTTCAGGAAACCGAGCATCTGCTCGTGCAGCAGTCCGTTGGAGGCCGCCGCATTGCCCCCGTAGGGGCCGTCCGTGCCGTCCAGGCTGGTGAAACGGCCGCCCGCCTCCCGGATGATGACCTCGTTGGCGGCCATGTCCCACAGGCTCAGCTCGGGCTCCGCGCAGAAGTCCACCGAACCCTCGGCGACCATCATGTAGGGCCAGAAGTCACCGTACGCACGCGTGCGCCAGCAGGAGCGGGTCAGATCCAGGAAGCCGTCCAGCCGCCCCTGCTCCTCCCAGCCGCCGAGCGAGGAGTACGCGAACGAGGCGTCCTCCAGCCGGCTCACCCGGGACACCCGCAGCCGCGTGGCGGAGGAGAGGCTGCGCCCGGTGTACGCGCCGCCGCCCTTCACCGCCCACCAGCGGCGGCCCAGCGCCGGCGCGGAGACCAGGCCGACCACGCCCTCGTCCCCGTGCTCGCCGCGCACCATGAGGGCGATGAGCGTGGCCCACACCGGCACGCCCCGGACGTAGTTCTTGGTGCCGTCGATCGGGTCGACGATCCAGCGGCGCGGGCCGGTGCCCTCGAAGCCGTACTCCTCGCCCAGGACCGCGTCGCGCGGCCGGGCGCGGCCGAGCTGGCTGCGGATCAGCTCCTCGGCGCGCTTGTCCGCCTCGCTGACCGGCGTCATGTCGGGCTTGGTCTCGACCTTCAGGTCCAGGGCCTTGAAGCGCTCCATGGTCGCGGCGTCGGCGGCGTCGGCGAGAATGTGCGCCAGGCGCAGGTCGTCGTTGAAGTCCGGCATGGAGCGAACAGTATCGATCGCACCCTGTCGAGGTCACGCAGGGTGCGCGCGAAGGGTTGACACGAACCGACAGCACGTCAATTCTTTGCGCACGGCCGCTTTACGACGGCTTGGAGGCAATCATGCCGACAGCGCGTGAATCCTTGCTGGACGCGGCTTTGGCCGCGCTGTCCGCCCAGTCGTGGGCGGTGATCCGGATGGTGGACATAGCGGCGACCGCCGGAGTGTCGCGGCAGACCCTCTACAACGAGTTCGGCAGCAAGGAGGGCCTCGCGCGGGCCCTCGCACGGCGCGAGGCGGACGAGTTGGTGGCCGGTGTGGAGCGCGTCCTGTCCACCGCCGCCGACCAGGGCGGCGACCCCGGCGACTGCTTCGCCGCCGCCACCGGCCTGCTCCTCCACGAGGCCCGCCGCAACCCCCTGGTGCGCGCGGTTCTGACGGGGTGCCGTGGGGGCCGCGTTCCGGCCGCCGCCATCACCCGCATCCCCGTGCCCCGCTCGCCGGGGGCGAAGCCGCGCAAGAGCGACCTTCCGCTGACCCCCACGGAGGTGCTCGCGGCGCTGCGCACCCGTGCCGCCGCGGTGCTGGAGCGGAGCTTTCCCAAACTGGACTCCGCCGACCTCGCATGGGCGTGCGAGGCGGCGGTGCGCGTGGGCGTGTCCTACGTCATGGCGCCGCTGACCACCGACGAGGACGCGTGCCTGCGCGTGGCCCGGCTGGTGCGCGGGATGCTCGGTCGCGGGTGGGCGGGCGCCGCCTGACCCCGGGCGGGGCCGCCGGCGTGACGCGCGGTCAGTGCGCGGTCAGTGCGTGGAGCCGGACAGCTGGAGACCGATGGCGCCCAGGACGACGAGCGTGACCGAGATCAGCTTCAGCGTCGAGACGACGTCACCGAGGAACGCCATTCCGTAGATCGCGGTCCCGGCCGCCCCGATGCCCGTCCAGACCGCGTACGCGGCGCCGACGTCGAGCTTCTTCAGCGACATCGTCAGCAGCCCGAAGCTGCCGAGCGCGAAGACGCAGAAGGCGATGGTCGGCCACAGACGCGTGAATCCGTGGGAGAGCTTGAGGCAGACCGCGAAGCCGGTTTCGAGGAGTCCAGCGACCACCACGAGGAGCCAGGCCATCGAGCGCCCTCCCGTTCCGTCCTGTCGATGAGCGATCATCACACAGCATGCCCGGAAATCGCGCTTCAGTCCCCTTCCTTGGCCTCCCGCGTCGCGAGCAGCCGGCGCAGCGAGAAGAGGCGGGCCGGTTCGGCGTGCCCGTCGGCCACCCAGGCGTCCAGCGCGCAGTCCGGTTCGTCGTGGCTGCAGGCGCGCGGGCAGCCCTCCGTGCCCGGTACGAGGTCCGGGAAGGCGTTGATGACCCGTGAGGGGTCGATGTGCGCCAGGCCGAAGGACCGCACGCCCGGGGTGTCGATGACCCAGCCCTGCTCGCCCTTGAGGGGCAGCGCGAGAGCCGAGGTGGTGGTGTGCCGGCCGCGGCCGGTGACCGCGTTGACGTGGCCCGTGGCGCGCTGACGCTCCACCAGGGCATTGACCAGGGTGGTCTTCCCGACCCCGCTGTGGCCGACGAAGGCGGTGACGCGGCCTTCCAGGTGCTCGCGCACGGCGGCGGTCGCGGCCTCGTCGAAGTGCTCGTGACTGGTGACGACATAGGGGACGCCGAGCGGCGCGTAGGTCTCCAGCAGCGTTTCGGCCGGGGCCAGATCGGACTTGGTCAGCACCAACAGCGGTTCCAGACCGGCGTCGTAGGCCGCCACCAGGCAGCGGTCGATCAGCCGCGGCCGCGGTTCCGGGTCGGCGAGGGCGGTGACGATCGCGAGCCGGTCGGCGTTGGCGACGACCACGCGCTCGAACGGGTCGGTGTCGTCGGCGGTGCGGCGCAGCACGGAGGAGCGCTCCTCGACCCGCACGATCCGCGCCAGGGTGTCCTTGTCCCCGGACACGTCGCCGACGATGCCCACCCGGTCGCCCACCACGATGCCCTTGCGGCCGAGTTCGCGGGCCTTCATGGCGGTGATGGTGCGGTCGTCGACGAGGCAGGTGATCCGGCCGCGGTCGACGGTGAGGACGAATCCCTCCTGGGCGTCCTCGTGCTTCGGGCGGATGGTCGAGCGGGGCCGGTTGCCCTTGGGGTTCGGGCGGGACCGGACGTCGTCCTCGTCGGTGTGCTTGCCGTAGCGGCGCATGAGCTCAGACCCGCACCGGGGACGCGGGGGCGGCGGGCGTGGCGCCCAGCATGGCCGTCCACATGTCGGGGAAGTCGGGGAGCGTCTTGCCGGTGGTGGCGACGTTCTCCACCCGCACGCCCTCCACGGCCAGGCCGAGGACCGCGCCGGCGGTGGCCAGGCGGTGGTCGTCGTAGGTGTGGAAGACGCCGCCGCGCAGCGGGCGCGGGCGGATGCGCAGGCCGTCCTCGGTCTCGGTGACGTCGCCGCCGAGCGCGTTGATCTCCTTGGTCAGCGCGGCCAGCCGGTCGGTCTCGTGCAGCCGGAGGTGGCCGACCCCGCGCAGCACCGACTCGGAGTCCGCCAGCGCGGCGACCGCGGCGATGCCCGGGGTGAGCTCGCCGACCTCCGACAGGTCGGCGTCGATGCCCTGCACCCGTCCGGAGCCGATCATGACCAGGCCGGCGTCGGTCAGCTCGCAGGAACCGCCCATCCGGGTGAACAGCTCGCGCAGCGCGTCGCCGGGCTGGGTGGTGCGCACCGGCCAGTCGGGGATGACGACGCGGCCGCCGGTGACCAGGGCCGCCGCCAGGAACGGCTGGGCGTTGGACAGGTCCGGCTCGACGGTGACGTCCACGCCGAGCAGCGCGCTCGGGTCGACCCGCCACACATTGGGCTCGCCCCCGTTCTCCGGGGTGTCGACCTTCGCACCCGCGTGCCGCAGCATCTCCACGGTCATCCGGATGTGCGGCAGGGACGGCAGCGTGGGGCCGGTGTGCCGGACCTCGACGCCCTGGTTGTAGCGCGGGCCGGACAGCAGCAGTGCGCTGACGAACTGCGAGGAGGCGGACGCGTCGATCGAGACCGACCCGCCGTCCAGCGCCCCGCCGCCCTGCACGGTCAACGGGATCGCGCCGCGCCCCTCGTCGTCGATGCGGGCGCCGAGCGCGCGCAGCGCGTCGATCACTCCGTGCAGCGGCCGCTCGTACGAACGGGGGTCGCCGTCGAAGCGCACCGGGCCGTCGGCGAGCGCGGCGACCGGCGGCAGGAAGCGCATCACGGTGCCGGCGTTGCCGACGTCGATGGTCGCCGGGCCGTGCAGCCCGGCGGGGATGACCCGCCACGCCTCGCCGCCGTAGGGGTTGACCACCTCGTCGATCTGCACGCCCATGGACCGCAGCGCCTCGGCCATCAGGACCGTGTCCCGGCTGCGCAGCGGACGGCGCAGCCAGCCGGGCTCGGAGGCGAGGGCCGCCAGCACCAGGGCGCGGTTGGTGACCGACTTGGATCCGGGCACGGTGACCGTGGCGTCGACGGGAGCGGACGCGTGCGGTGCGGGCCAAAGGGCGGTGTGCGCGGGGGTACCGGTCATGGAAACCAAGCGTAGTGGTTGAACGTGAGGCTGAATCGCGCACAAAGCGGACGAAACCTGACGGAAACAGGGGTCCGCCCGCAAGGGCTACAGAGGGACTACAGGCCCAGCAGCCAGCGTCCGCCTCCGAACAGCGAGAACAGCGCCACCGCGTAGAAGAGCAGCATCCACAGGGCGGCCGGGGTGTGGGTGAGGCGCGCCAGCTGGTCCGCGTCCGAGCTCGGCGCGGCGCCCCCGCGCCGTTTCCCCTGAAGCTCCAGCACCGGGCGCACGCCCCCGAGGAGCAGGAACCACACCACCAGGTACGCGAAGACCGCTTGCACCTGCGGCCCGGTCAGCCACGACACCAGGAGGAAGATCGCGCCGGTGACGAAGACCGTCAGCACCCCGTAGGCGTTGCGGATCATGACGAGCATCAGCAGGAGCAGCGCGGTCGCGCCCCAGAGCAGCAGCGTGATGTGCCCGGCCGCCAGCAGCAGCGCGCCGCCCGCCCCGAGGAGCGAGGGCGCGGTGTAGCCGGCCGCGGCGGTCAGGATCATGCCGAGGCCGTACGGCTTGCCGCGGGAGACGGTCAGCCCCGAGGTGTCCGAGTGCAGCCGGATGCCCTGCAGACGGCGTCCGGACAGCAGCGCGACCAGGCCGTGGCCGCCCTCGTGCGCGATGGTGACGGCGTTGCGCGACAGCCGCCATATGCCGTGCGGGAGGACCGCGGCCAGGGCGACGGCGGCCGTCGCGCCGACCACCCAGGCGGAGGGCGCGGGCTGGGTGCCGAAGAGGGAGTCGATGAGCTGCACGGTTCCGCACCCTACGACGGCGAGCTGTGCCCGCGCCGTGGCAATCTGGCACTCATGTGCGGCCGATATGCAGCGAGCCGGCGGCCCGAGGACCTCGTCGACCTCTTCGACGTGCGGAAATGGGACGCCACCGAGGCGCTGGACCCCAACTGGAATGTCGCTCCCACCGACAGCACCTACGCGGTGCTGGAACGCCCCGACAAGGAGACCGGCGAGATCGTCCGGCAACTGCGCGCCCTGCGCTGGGGTCTGGTGCCGAGCTGGGCCAAGTCCCCCGACGGCGCGGCGAAGATGATCAACGCACGGGCGGAGACGGTGCACGAGAAGCCCTCCTACCAGCGGCCGTTCGCCTCCCGCCGCTGCCTGCTGCCCGCCGACGGCTACTTCGAGTGGGTCACCGGCACGGACGAGCGGCAGCTGGAGGAGCAGGGCAGGAGGAAGCGGCCCCGCAAGCAGCCCTACTTCGTCACCCCCGCGGACGGCTCGGTCTTCGCGATGGCCGGGCTCTACGAGTTCTGGCGCGACCGCACCCTGCCCGACGCCCACCCGCGCGCCTGGTGGGTCACCTGCGCGGTCATCACCACCGAGGCCGACACCGAGCCCTTCGCGGACGCCGACGCGCGCCCCCGGGGCCCGCGCGCCCTGTCCGACATCCACCCCCGCATGCCGCTGTGGCTGACCCCCGACCGGTGGGACGCCTGGCTGGACCCCGCCCGTACCGACCCCGGCGCGCTGCGCGGACTGCTCGTGCCGCCGGGACACGGGCTGCTGCGCGCCCACCCGGTGCGCACCGAGGTCAGCAACGTCCGCAACAACGGGCCCGAGCTGGTGGAGCCGATCGAGGCGCCGGAGGAGGAGACGCTGTTCTGAGAACCGTCCTCTGAGAGTCCGCGGTGGCAGACTGCGACGGTGAACGTGATCTCCGACACGGTCGAGACCGTGCCCACCCCGGTGGGGGACGCCCGCATCACCTGGCACCGGGCGCGCGGGGCCCGCGCGGTCGTCGCGCTCGGTCACGGCGCGGGCGGCGGCATCGAGGCCCGCGACCTGCGGGCGCTGGCGGAGGCCCTGCCGCCGCACGGCTGGACCGTCGCCCTGGTCGAGCAGCCGTGGCGGGTGGCCGGCAAGAAGCTGGCGCCCGCCCCGAAGACCCTCGACGCGGCCTGGACCGCCCTGTGGCCCGCCCTGGCCGCTCCCGGCCTGCCGGTCGTCGCCGGGGGCCGCAGCGCGGGGGCGCGGGTGGCCTGCCGCACCGCCGACGCGCTCGGCGCGGTCGCGGTGCTCGCGCTGTCCTTCCCGCTGCACCCGCCCGGCAAGCCGGAGAGGTCCCGCGTCGACGAGCTGACCGGCGCGGGCGTCCCGGCCCTGGTCGTCCAGGGCGGCCGGGACCCCTTTGGGCGGCCCGAGGAGTTCCCGCCCGGCCACGAGCCGGTGGAGGTGCCCTTCGCCGACCACGGGTTCGCCGTGCCGAAGTCCGCGGACCTCGGCCAGGAGGAGGCTGTGACGATCCTCACGGACGCCGTACTGGGCTGGCTGGGGGACCTTCCGCCGCTCCGGGAATGAGCCGCGGTCGGGCCGTGTTGTGCCAGGCGTCCAGACGAAAGTTCGTACGTACAGTGAGGAAGCCGCATGGCGACAGCCGCATGCCGCGCCCGTGCCGAGGCGCCTTACCTGGCCTGGCCCGAGTGGCCGGCGACGGGTGGTACGGCGGGCACGACCAGCGCACCGATCCCGCCCGGGATATCCTCCGATGGCGTGGGGTCCGTGTATGGCCCCGTGACCGTCGTGGAGGAGGTGGGTCCGGTCAGCGGCACCGACGACAGTACGTCCGAGGTACACGAGCAGGTCCAGGTATCCCAGGAATCGGACCTGGAGCGCAGTGCGCGCTTCGAGCGGGACGCCCTGGAGTACCTCGACCAGATGTACTCGGCGGCGCTGCGCATGACCCGCAACCCGGCCGACGCCGAGGACCTGGTCCAGGAGACGTACGCCAAGGCGTACGCGTCCTTCCACCAGTTCCGCGAGGGAACCAACCTCAAGGCGTGGCTGTACCGCATCCTCACCAACAGCTTCATCAACTCCTACCGCAAGAAGCAGCGCGAGCCCCAGCGCAGCGGCACGGAGGAGATCGAGGACTGGCAGCTGGCGCGTGCCGAGTCGCACATGTCCACGGGCCTGCGCTCCGCCGAGTCCCAGGCGCTGGACCACCTGCCCGACTCCGATGTGAAGCAGGCACTGCAGGCCATTCCGGAGGAATTCCGGATCGCGGTGTATCTCGCGGACGTCGAAGGCTTTGCGTACAAGGAGATCGCCGACATCATGGGTACGCCCATCGGTACGGTGATGTCCCGTCTGCACCGGGGGCGGCGGCAGCTGCGCTCGCTGCTGGAGGACTACGCGCGGGAGCGCGGGCTCGTTCCGGCGGGCGCGGGAGACGAGAAGGGCTCGGGCACATGAGCTGCGGCAACGCGCATGAGACGGATTGCTCCGAGGTACTCGACCACCTTTACGAGTACCTGGACAACGAGATGTCCGACGACGCCTGCGCCAAGTTCAAGCAGCACTTCGACGAGTGCCACCCTTGCTTGGAGAAGTACGGACTGGAGCAGGCCGTCAAGAAGCTGGTCAAGCGCTGCTGCGGCCAGGACGACGTGCCCACGGACCTGCGGTCCAAGGTCCTCACCCGGATCGAGCTGATCCGCGAGGGCGAGGTCGCGCCGGTCCCCAGCCCGCTCGAGGGCGGCGACGCGACCACCGCGGCTTCCTAGGGCGCGTTTCGGAAGTCCCACCCGTATCGCGGGAGGTCACGCGGGATCACCCGAAGGCGGGAATCGCGGCGGCTCTCCCGCCGGGTGGCGGCCGCGCCCCTAGCCTCGTCACGTGCGTGCGATGCGGGTGGTGCGGGAACTTCCGCCGGTGGCGCGGGTCTACCTGCCCACCGTCGTGCTGTCGGCCTGCGGCGCGCTCGTCACGGCGCCGTACGACGGCGTTCCCTGGCTGACCGCGACTCTCCTGGCGGGTCTGTACCTCGCCGGTGAGCTGGCCCGCGCGCCCTTGCCGCCGGTGGTCTTCGCCGCCGCGTTGCTGCTGCCGCCGGGCGCGGCCGCCCTCGTGGCGGTGCCCGGCGCGCTGGCCGCGCCGGTACGGGGCGAACCCCGCGGGGTGCGCCGGGTGTGGCACGCCGCACAGCTGTCGCTGGCCGCTTACGCGGCGGCCCGAGTGCGCGGCCTGCTCGACGACGGCCCGCCCGACCGGCTGCCGGGGCTGCTGCTCCCCGCCGCGGGCGCGGCACTGGCGTTCTGGCTGGTGTCGGCCGCACTGACCGGCGGGGTGCTGGTCGCCGCCGAACGCGTGCCCGCGGTCCCCGCGTGGCGCGGCGCCCTGCTCGGCTCCCTCGCACCGCACCTCACGTACGCGCTGGTGGGCCTGCTGGCCGCGGTGCTCTGGCAGGGGCCGTACGGAAGCCTCGCCGCGGTCCTGGCGCTGCTGCCGACCCACATCGCGCGCTGGGTCGCCGAGCAGGCGCAGCGGGAACGCGCCACCCACCAGGCCACGGTGCGCGCCCTGGTGCAGGCCGTGGAGATCAAGGACCGCTACACCCGGGGCCACAGCGAACGCGTCGGCCGCGCCTCGGCCCTGATCGCCCGCGAGATCGGCCTGCCGGCCGACCGCGTGGAGGCCCTGCGGCTGGCGGGCATCCTGCACGACATCGGCAAGATCGGCGTCCCGACGCGCGTGCTGCGCAAGGACGGCCCGCTCACCCCCGAGGAACGCCGCATCATCGAACTCCACCCCGGCTACGGCCACGACATCGTGCGCGGCATCGACTTCCTGGACGACGCCCGGTCGGCGATCCTCCACCACCACGAGCGCATGGACGGCTCCGGCTATCCGCACGGCCTGGCCGGCGACGCCATCCCCTCCTCGGCCCGCGTCGTCGCGGTGGCCGACGCCTTCGACGCCATGACGTCGGCGCGCAGTTACCAGCCCGCCCGGGACGTCGGCGAGGCGCTGGGGGAACTACGGCGGTGCTCCGGCCGCCACTTCGACCCCGAGATGGTGGAGGCGCTGGTGCGCGTCGTGGACCGCGACGGCTGGAACCCCGCGCTGACCACGGACGAGCCGGAACCTTTCGCCGCTCCCGGTCCCGCCGACGTCACCCCGGTGGCCGGACGGGTCGTCGCGCCCCGCCGGCACGCCCGTGGTCACGGCGGCGCGGACCGCGCGCCCGGCCGCCGCGCGGGCAAGGGGCGGCGGGCGTGACCGTACCGGGCGGCCGGGGGCACCGGCGCGCCACACCGGCGGCAGACGCGGTGGCCGCCGCGGCCGGGCTGTTGCGGCGCCGCCACCACCGCCGGCGGACCCCGTCGGTCGCGCACGTGGTGCACGCCCTCGCTCTCGCGGCCGGTGCCGCCGGGCTCGGGTGGACGGCCGTGCACGGGGTGGCCGACCCGGCGTCCGCCGCCGTGTTCGGCGCGCTCATCGTGGTCGGCGAGGTGCTCCGGGTCGCCGAGGCCGACGGCCGCGAGGCGGCGCCCGTGGCGTTCGCCGGGGCGCTGGGGTACGCGCTGGTGGGCACGGAGGCGGTGCCCGTCGTGGTCACGGTCGTCGGGTGCGCCGTGCTCGCCGGACGGGTGCGCGGCGGGACGTGGGACGCCGCCGCCCGGCGGGTCCTCACCACCGGCTTCGCGGCGGCCTGCGCGCAGCCGCTGTACGGCGGCAGCGGCGGCCACCCGGTGTACGCCGTGCTGCTGCTCGCCAGCACCATCCTGTGCGACGCCGTCCTGGCCGCCTGGCTGACCGCCGCCCGTACGAGGGAACCCTTCACGCCGGTGCTGAGGGACGAGGTGGCCGCGCTGCCCGGCGTGGGGTCGGCGGTGTGCGCGGGCGGGGCGGTGCTGGCCCAGGCGGTGCAGGCGGCGGGGCTGTGGGCGGTACCGGTGTGCGCGGTGCCGCTGCTCCTGACGCAGACCGCCTTCCGGCGCCACGCGGCGATCCGGGCGACGCGGCATGCGACGGTCGCCTCGCTCGCCCGCGCCACCGACCTCGCGGGCTACACCCCGGCCGGCCACGCCCGCCGGGTCGGCGCGCTCAGTCACGCGCTGGGCAGGGAACTCGGCCTGGGCGGACGGGCGCTGGCCGCAGTGGAGCACGCCGCCCTCCTGCACGACATCGGCCAACTCTCCCTTGTGGACCCGGTACCCGGTGGCGCGACCGTGCCCCTGGACCCCGCGGAACGCCGCCGCATCGCCCTGCTGGGAGCGGCCGTCGTACGCCGGACGGGGGCGCCGGAGGAAGTCGCCAGGATCGTGGAGGCCCAGGCCGATCCCTACCGCGAACAGCCGCTCGCCGGGCGGATCGTGCGTACGGCCAACGCCTACGAGGACCTGGCCGGGGGCGGGGCCGCCGTGGGCCGGGGACTGCAGGCGCTGGAACGATTGCGCCTGGACACCGCCCAGGAATACGACCCCCGCGTGGTCGAGGCCCTGACCAGGGTCATTGCCAGGGGAGGGCAGTGAACCGGCCGGTAATGAGCGGGCGTACCAAGGGGCATGGTTGGATGCCCGCAGGGGCGCAGAGCGCCCAAGAGGCACGCATGTCGCCCATGCTGCCAAACCGACAAGCCCGGCCGTGTGTGACAGGCCCTGCCGATGGCAAGGAGGACTGATGAGCACCGCTGAGCACGGGACGTGGGGGGACGGACGGGGCACCGTGGAGCACCAGCGAAAGCGAACGGCAGGCGGGACACCTTGAGGATCTTCGGCAGGGCACGCCATCGGCCCTCCGCCACCTGGCGGCAGGCGACCGATCGCGCGTTCACCCTGATCAGCGACGGGCGGTACGAGGACGCCGGCGCGCTCCTCATCCGCGCCGCGGATCTGGAGCCCTGGCGCTCGGAGTCCTGGTACAACCTCGCACTGCTGCACAAGTTCCGGCACGACTGGGAGCAGGCCCGCACCACCGGCCTGCGGGCCGTCGCCCTCCTCGACCGGGCCCCCGGAGCCCCCGACTGGTGGAACGTCGGCATCGCCGCCACCGCGCTGCAGGACTGGCCGCTGGCCCGGCGCGCCTGGCAGGCCTACGGCCTGCGGCCCGACACCGCCGGCACCGGCCCGATCGACATGGAACTCGGCAGTTCCACCGTGCGGCTCTCCCCTGAGGGCGAGGCCGAGGTGGTGTGGGGCCGCCGGCTCGACCCGGCCCGGATCGAGGTGCTGAGCATCCCGCTGCCCTCCTCCGGGCGCCGCTGGGGCGAGGTCGTCCTCCACGACGGCGTGCCGCACGGCGAGCGCCGCACCGCCGACGGCGCGACGTATCCGGTCTTCGACGAGATCGAGCTGTGGGCGCCCTCTCCCGTGCCGACCTGGCTGGTGCTGCTGGAGGCGGCCACCGAGGCCGATCGCGACGCGCTGGAGCAGCTGGCCGCCGACGCGGGCTACGCCGCCGAGGACTGGTCGTCCTCCGTTCGGCTGCTGTGCCGCACGTGCTCGGAGAGCCGGATGCCCACCGACGACGGCTCCGACGCCTCCCGCGACCCCCACGACCAGGGCGAGCCGGGCCACCCCGGGCACCTCAGCCACCGCAGCCCGGGCGCCCTGTGGGCCCCTGAGCGGGAGTGCGGGATCGCCGCCCCCGTGGGGCTGGTGCGCGGGCTGCTGGACAGCTGGGTGGCGGACAGCCCGGACACCCGGGACTGGCGTGATCTCGAAGAGGTCTGCTGACCCGCTCGGGTGCACGTACCCTTGATGGGCTATCCAGCGTTGGAGCAGGCCCCAGGAAGGCGTACGACGGACCATGTCGCAGCAGGACACCGAGCAGACCGCATTCACCGACGACGTGACGGACGCCGAGGAGCGTGAGGCGGCCCACCGCGCCCGCGGCACGGCCCGTCCCATCACGGTCGTCGGCAACCCGGTCCTGCACCACCCGTGCAACCCGGTCACGTCCTTCGACGACGACCTGGCCGCCCTCATCGACGACATGTTCGCCAGCCAGCGCGCCGCGGAGGGCGTCGGTCTCGCCGCGAACCAGATCGGCGTGAACCTGCGCGTCTTCGTCTACGACTGCCCGGACGACGACGGCGTCCGCCACGTCGGCCACGTCGTCAACCCGGTCATCGACGAGCTCCCCGCCGCGCGGCGCGTCCTCGACGACGGCAACGAGGGCTGCCTGTCCGTCCCCGGCGCCTACGCCGAACTCCCGCGCCCCGACTTCGCGGTCTGCCGCGGCCAGGACCTGCACGGCAACCCCGTCGTCGTCCAGGGCACCGGCTTCTT
This sequence comes from Streptomyces sp. NPDC058691, assembly GCF_042714775.1. Lineage (NCBI taxonomy): Bacteria > Bacillati > Actinomycetota > Actinomycetes > Kitasatosporales > Streptomycetaceae > Streptomyces > Streptomyces sp. NPDC058691. Next base: position 80,926 of record NZ_JBHXSO010000005.1, read on the forward strand.
CGCCCGCTGCCTCCAGCACGAGACGGACCACATCAACGGCTACCTCTACATCGACCGGCTCTCCAAGCGCGACCGCAAGGACGCGCTGAAGCAGATGGCAGAGCTGACGCCGAAGTACGAGACCGTCCCGAACGACTGAGCCGCCGCCGCGGACAGGCTGAACCGCGGTATCCCGAGGAGCGCCGCACGATGACCACCCGGCCCGGGCACCACGGGGAAGTGCTCATCGCACGGCCGGAGAGAACGCCCGACGCACTCCGCGCGGCGCTCGCGCTGGTGGCACCTCACCGCCTTGCCGGGATGGAGCAGCCATGGCCGAGATCCGGGCCGTTTTCGGCGAGGCCCGCGCGGCGGTGGGTGAGTGAGCCGGGCTTGGGAGTACGAGCCCGGCGTCCTCCGGGTCACCGCATTCTGGCCGGCTGACGAACGACGGGGCTGCAGGCGGCCGTTGCCGCCTGCAGCCCCGTCCCGCGGTCCGGATCAGAAGTCGTCGTCGAAGGAGACCGAGCCCTCGACCGCCACCTGGTAGGCGGAGGCGCGGCGCTCGAAGAAGTTGGTCAGCTCCTGGACGTTCTGCAGCTCCATGAAGGAGAACGGGTTCTCCGAGCCGTAGCGGGCCGGCAGGCCGAGGCGCACCAGGCGCTGGTCGGCGACGCACTGCAGGTACTCGCGCATGGAGTCGGTGTTCATGCCGGGCAGGCCGTCGCCGCACAGGTCGCGGGCGAACTGCAACTCGGCCTCGACGGCCTCCTCCAGCATGGCGGTGACCTGTTTGCCCATCTCCTCGTCGAAGAGGTCGGGCTCCTCCCGGCGGACGGTGTCGACCACGTGGAAGGCGAAGTCCATGTGCATGGACTCGTCGCGGAACACCCAGTTGGTGCCGGTGGCCAGGCCGTGCAGCAGGCCGCGGGACCGGAACCAGTAGACGTAGGCGAAGGCGCCGTAGAAGAACAGGCCCTCGATGCACGCCGCGAAGCAGATCAGGTTGAGGAGGAAGCGGCGGCGGTCCGCCTTGCTCTCCAGGCGGTCCATGGACTCCACGGAGTCCATCCAGCGGAAGCAGAACTGCGCCTTCTCGCGAATGGAGGGGATGCTCTCCACCGCGTCGAAGGCGGCCGCGCGCTCCTCGGGGTCGGGGAGGTAGGTGTCGAGCAGCGTCAAGTAGAACTGGACGTGCACGGCCTCCTCGAAGAGCTGCCGCGACAGGTACAGCCGCGCCTCGGGGGAGTTGATGTGCTTGTAGAGCGTCAGCACGAGGTTGTTGGCCACGATCGAGTCGCCGGTGGCGAAGAACGCGACCAGGCGGCCGATCATGTGCTGCTCGCCGGGCGAGAGCTTGGCGAGGTCGGCGACGTCGGAGTGGAGGTCGACCTCCTCCACGGTCCAGGTGTTCTTGATCGCGTCGCGGTAGCGCTCGTAGAAGTCCGGGTAGCGCATCGGACGCAGGGTCAGCTCGAAGCCCGGGTCGAGCAGGTTCTTGGTGGAGCTCATTACTGGCAGGCCTCGCAGGACTCGGGGTTCTCAAGGGAGCAGGCGATCGCGTCGGCGTCGGGCGTGGCCTGCTGGACGGGGATGATCGCCGGGGCGGCCGCGCGGGCGGACTGGGCGATGCGGGTGGCCGGGCGGGAGCGCAGGTAGTACGTCGTCTTCAGGCCCTGCTTCCAGGCGTACGCGTACATCGAGCTGAGTTTGCCGATGGTGGGCGCGGCCATGAAGAGGTTGAGCGACTGGCTCTGGTCGAGGTACGGCGTACGGGCCGCGGCCATGTCGATCAGGGCGCGCTGCGGGAGCTCCCAGGCGGTGCGGTACAGGGCGCGGACGTCGGCGGGGATCCAGTTGAAGCCCTCGACGGAGCCGTTGGACTCGCGCAGGGCGTCGCGGGTCTGCGCGTCCCAGACGCCGAGCTTCTTCAGCTCGTCCACCAGGTAGGAGTTGACCTGGAGGAACTCACCGCTCAGCGTCTCGCGCTTGAAGAGGTTGGAGACCTGCGGCTCGATGCACTCGTAGACGCCCGCGATGGAGGCGATCGTCGCGGTCGGGGCGATGGCGAGCAGCAGCGAGTTGCGCATGCCGGTCGTGGCGACGCGGGCGCGCAGCGCGTCCCAGCGCTCGGGCCAGTTCGCCTCGGTCGCGTAGTGGTCGGGGTGCAGGACGCCGCGGGCGGCACGCGTCTCGGACCAGGCCGGGTGCGGGCCGTGGCGCTCGGCCAGGTCGCAGGAGGCCTCGTACGCGGCGAGCATGATGCGCTCGGCGATCCGCGTGGACAGCGCCGTGGCCTGCGCGGAGTCGAAGGGCAGCCGCAGCTTGAAGAAGACGTCCTGCAGGCCCATCACACCCAGGCCCACCGGGCGCCAGCGCTCGTTGGAGGAGGCGGCCTGGCCGGTGGGGTAGAAGTTGATGTCCACCACGCGGTCGAGGAAGGTCACGGCGGTGCGGACGGTGGCGTCCAGCCGCTCCCAGTCGATGACGTCCGCGCCGGTTTCGTGCCGATCGGCGGCGCCGGCGAGGACGAAGGCGGCGAGGTTGACCGAGCCGAGGTTGCAGACCGCGGTCTCGCCGTCGTTCGTGACCTCCAGGATCTCCGTGCAGAGGTTGGAGGAGTGGATGACCCGGCCGGGCTCGGCGGTCTGGTTGGCGGTGCGGTTGGAGGCGTCCTTGAAGGTCATCCAGCCGTTGCCGGTCTGCGCGAGGGTGCGCATCATGCGGCCGTACAGCTCGCGGGCCGGAAGGGTCCTGCGGGCCAGGCCCGCGGCCTCGGCCTCGCGGTAGGCGGCGTCGAACTCCTCGCCCCACAGGTCGACCAGGCCGGGCACGTCGGCGGGGGAGAACAGCGACCAGTCGCCGTCGGCGTCGACGCGGCGCATGAACTCGTCCGGGATCCAGTGCGCCAGGTTGAGGTTGTGGGTGCGGCGCGCCTCCTCACCGGTGTTGTCGCGCAGCTCCAGGAACTCCTCGATGTCCGCGTGCCAGGTCTCCAGGTAGACGCAGGCCGCGCCCTTGCGGCGGCCGCCCTGGTTCACGGCGGCGACGGAGGCGTCGAGGGTGCGCAGGAACGGCACGATGCCGTTGGAGTGGCCGTTGGTGCCGCGGATCAGCGAACCGCGGGAGCGGATGCGGGAGTACGACAGGCCGATGCCGCCGGCGTGCTTCGACAGCCGAGCGACCTGGTGGTAGCGGTCGTAGATCGAGTCCAGCTCGTCCAGCGGGGAGTCCAGCAGGTAGCAGGAGGACATCTGCGGGTGCCGGGTACCGGAGTTGAAGAGCGTGGGGGAGCTGGGCAGGTAGTCCAGCCGGCTCATCAGTCCGTAGAGCGCGGCGACCTCGTCCAGCGCGCGGGTGGTGTGGTCCTCGGCGAGACCGCAGGCCACCCGGAGCATGAAGTGCTGCGGGGTCTCGATGACCTGGCGGGTGATCGGGTGGCGCAGCAGGTAGCGGCTGTGCAGGGTGCGCAGGCCGAAGTAGCCGAAGCGGTCGTCGGCGCGGCCGGCGAGGGCGGCGTCGACCAGGCCGTCCAGCCGGGCGGCGTGGGTGGCGACGAACTCGGCGGTGCCGTCGGCGATCAGGCCCTCGCGGTGGCCGACGGCGATGGAGGCGGAGAAGGACACCGCTCCCTCGCCGGCCGCCTCCTCGGCGATGGCGGTCGTCAGCAGCCGGGCCGCCAGGCGCGAGTACTGGGGGTCCTCCGAGATCAGCCCGGCGGCGGCCTCCGTGGCCAGCGCCCGCAGTTCCGCCTCGTCCGCGGCGGCGCTGCGGCCGCGCAAGGCGGCGGCGGCGACCCGGCCGGGGTCGGTGTCGGGGAGGTCTGCGGTCAGTTCCGTCAGGATGCGCAGCAGGTCGCTGCCGGCTGAGGCCGGCTCCGATGTGGCGACGGGTGCGGCGGGCGCGATGGTCACGTGTGCTCTCTCCCTCGTACGGCGACGACGCGGGAGGAATGACGGGGCGCACGCAGGGCAGGGCATGCCGCGGCGCGTCCGCCGGCCCAACCCGCGAGGCCCGGACACTTCACCGTCCGGACGGCGCGCCGGACGGTGCCGTCGGCAGGTATCGGACTCGCGGGCATGCCTCAAGGCGCCCGCACACCGTTGCGGGGCAGTCCCGGATTCCCACCGGCTTCCCCTGCGGCGACAGCGGAGTTGAGCATACATCTAGTGGCGCCCGCTCGTGACGCCACCAGATGTTGTGTCGGGGCGGTTACAGATTGCCCGGTTCAGGCGTGCCGGTCGTGGACCTGCGCCACCACTTCGCGCGCTGGACGGGGACCACCCCGCAGGCGTACCGCCGTACCTTCCGCCGGCCCGAGCGGGCGCGGACCGCATGACGACGGGCCGCCGCCCCGTCCCAGGGCGGCGGCCCGTGACCGTGGGCCGGAGCCGGCCGTCAGTGGCCGGCGGCGACCGGCAGATCCGGGTGATCCCCCGGCAGATCCCGCTGCACGCCGGGCTCGCCGGCGTCGGCGGTGTAGTCCTTCTGCGTCGTCTCGTCCACGCCCTCGGGCGCCTTGACGGCCCGCAGGACCACGGTGAGGACGACCGTGACCACCACGTTGAGCACGAAGGCGGTCAGGCCGATGTAGCCGATCTGCCCGATGACCGGGATGGTGTCGGATGAGCCGCCGAAGTGCTTCTGGGCGGGGCTCGCGACCCCGTAGGCGACCCACGTGCCGTAGACCATGCCGACCGCCCAGCCGGCCAGCAGCGCCCAGCGGTGGAACCAGCGGGTGAACAGTCCGCCGACCAGGGCCGGGAAGGTCTGCAGGATCCAGATGCCGCCCAGCAGCTGGAAGTTGATGGCGACCGTCTTGTCCATGGTGAGGACGAAGACCAGCGCGCCGACCTTGACCAGCAGCGAGACGATCTTGGAGACCTGGGTCTCCTGCGCCGGGGTGGCGTCCGGCTTGATGAAGTCCTTGTAGATGTTGCGGGTGAACAGGTTCGCCGCGGCGATCGACATGATCGCGGCGGGCACCAGGGCGCCGATGCCGATCGCGGCGAAGGCCACGCCCGCGAACCAGGACGGGAACATGTTCTCGAAGAGCTGAGGGATCGCCAGCTGCCCGTTGTAGCCCGTGATCCCCGCTCCGACCCCGCTCGCCAGCGCCATGAAGCCGAGCATCGCCAGCAGGCCGAGCATCAGCGAGTACAGCGGCAGCACGGTGGTGTTGCGGCGGATGACGTCACGGCTGCGGCTGGAGAGCACCGCGGTGACCGAGTGCGGGTACATGAAGAGCGCGAGGGCCGAGCCGAGCGCCAGCGTCCCGTACGCCCACTGGGCCGTGTCGCCCGGCGCCAGCGATCCGCGCGGCTTCCCGGTGGCCGGGCTGACCTGCGTGTAGGCCTCGTTCGCCTTGGCGAAGATGTCGTCGAAGCCACCCAGTTTGATCGGTATGTAGATGATCGCCACCGCGATGACGATGTAGATCAGGGTGTCCTTGACGAACGCGATCAGCGCCGGCGCGCGCAGGCCCGAGGAGTACGTGTACGCCGCCAGCACGCCGAAGGCGATCAGCAGCGGCAGGTCCTTGACGAACCAGTTGGACGACGCGCCGCCGCCCACGCCCATCACGTCCAGCACGGCCTGGATGCCGACCAGCTGGAGCGCGATGTAGGGCATGGTGGCCAGGATGCCGGTGACGGCCACCGCCAGCGACAGGCCCTTGGAGCCGAAGCGGCCGCGGACGAAGTCCGAGGTGGTGACGTAGCCGTGCTTGTGGGAGACCGACCACAGCCGCGGCAGGAAGATGAAGACCAGCGGGTAGACCAGGATCGTGTACGGCACCGCGAAGAAGCCGGACGCGCCCGCCGCGTACACCGCCGCCGGAACGGCCACGAAGGTGTAGGCGGTGTACAGGTCACCGCCCAGCAGGAACCAGGTGATCCAGCCGCCGAAGCTGCGGCCGCCGAGCCCCCACTCGTCCAGGTGCAGCGCGTTCTCGGCCCTGCGCCAGCGGGCGGCCAGGAAGCCGAGCACCGTGACGACCACGAAGAAGAAGATGAAGACGGCGAGCGCGACGCCGTTGACCCCGTCCTTCACTTCGCCGCCTCCTTCCGTGCCCGCTCCTCGCGGCGGACCAGGACGTACGCGGTGTACGTCAGCCCGGAGGACAGGAACACCCACAGCATCTGGTACCAGTAGAAGAACGGGATGCCGATGAACTCCGGGGTCAGCTTCGCGTACGAGCCGACCCAGAGCATCGCGACGAACGGGATGACGAGGCAGACGCCGGCGATCACGCGGGTGGCGGTGACCACCGGTGGCCGGACCGGAGTTCCGGTTGTTTGTTCGGACATTGCTGCGGCTCCGTCCTGATCTCACTCCTGTGTAATGCGCAGGAAATCTAGGTCAGGCTCCGGCGCACGTCACTACCCGTCCGCATTGCGGTATGGAAACGATCTCCACGGACGGGAACGATCCGGGAACTTCCCGGGTTCTTCCGGGAATTACGGCCTCCGCAGACGGGCCACGAACTTGTAGCGGTCGCCGCGGTAGACCGAGCGCACCCACTCCACCGGCTGCCCGCCGGAGTCGATGGAGTGCCGCGACAGCAGCAGCATCGGCAGGCCCACGTCGGTGCCGAGCAGTCCGGCCTCGCGCGGGGTGGCCAGCGAGGTCTCGATCGTCTCCTCTGCCTCGGCCGGCCGCACGTCGTAGACCTCGGCGAGCGCGGTGTAGAGGGAGGAGTACTTGGCCAGGCTGCGGCGCAGCGCGGGAAAGCGCTTCGCCGACAGGTGGGTGGTCTCGATCGCCATCGGCTCGCCGTTGGCCAGACGCAGCCGCTCGATGCGCAGCACGCGGCCGCCGGCCTTCATGTCCAGCAGTTCGGCCAGCCGGTCGTCGGCAGTGATGTAGCCGATGTCCAGCAGCTGCGAGGTGGGCTCCAAGCCCTGGGCCCGCATGTCCTCGGTGTACGAGGTGAGTTGCAGAGCCTGGGAGACCTTCGGCTTGGCGACGAAGGTGCCCTTGCCCTGGATGCGCTCCAGCCGCCCCTCGACGACCAGTTCCTGGAGCGCCTGGCGCACGGTGGTGCGGGAGGTGTCGAACTCCGCCGCCAGGGTACGTTCCGGAGGCACCGGCGAGCCGGGCGGCATGGTCTGCGTCAGCTCCAGCAGATGGCGCTTGAGCCCGTAGTACTTGGGCACCCGGGCGGTTCGTCCGGCCGCGGTCGCCGCTGCCTCGGCGGACTCCGTCACCGCCGGTCCGGCCTCGCCGTCGCTGTCCATCGCCTCTGCTCCCGAGTGCTGTCGTGCTGCCGTCACCGGCTCCTCCGTCATTCGCGGCTCACATCGTGGCACGGTCGGGGCCCAAATCGCGTTACGGGCCCAGATGTCGGTCCGGTAACGGACGCGACCGGTGCTCTTATACACCCTTGACACCCCTAAAGGTCTAGGCCAAGCTTCGGGCACTGGTCTACACCACTTGGTAATCACTGCCCTGGGGAGGGTGTTGTGAAGCGCAAGCTGATCGCGGCGATCGGTGTCGCAGTCATGGTCGCCGGCGTTGCGGCCTGCGGTTCGGACGACAAGGGCTCCGACAAGGCCGCCGCGCCCAAGGAGATCACCGTCTGGCTGACGGTCGACGCACAGAAGAACTGGCCCGAGCTGGTGAAGCAGGCGGACGATGCCTTCACGGCCGCGCACAAGGGCGTGAAGATCCACCACGAGTACTACGAGTGGACCGCCAAGAACCAGAAGCTCGACGCCGTGCTCGCCACCAAGAAGGTGCCGGACGTGGTCGAGATGGGCAACACCGAGACGCTCGGCTACCTGGTCAAGGGCGCGTTCGCCCCGATCGACAAGAGCAAGTTCGAGAACTCCGGCGACTGGCTGGACGCCCTGGAGGGCTCGGTCACGTACAACGGCAAGACCTACGGCGTCCCTTACTACGCCGGTGCCCGTGTCGGCACCTGGCGCAAGGACGTCGCCAAGGCGGCGGGCGTCACCAAGGCCCCGGCCACCTGGGCCGAGCTGACCGACGCGCTCGACAAGATCCAGAAGAAGAACGGCGACAAGTTCTCCGCCTGGTACCAGCCCAGCCGTGACTGGTACACCGCGCTGGCCTTCGTCAAGGACGCGGGCGGCGACGTCGCCAAGGAGGACGGCGGCAAGTGGACCGCCTCGCTGTCCGACCCCAAGTCCATCGAGGGCCTGAAGACCTGGAAGGGCGTGCTCGACAAGTACTTCCACGGCGACAAGAACAAGGACGAGTCCGACCGCTACATCGTGTACGGCCAGGGCAAGTCCGCGCTCATCTACGGCGCCAGCTGGGAGGGCGGCGCCGCCGCCGACCCGAAGACGGACAAGACCGGCAAGCTCAAGGACAACCTGGAGACCTTCGCGCTGCCCGGCCCGAACGGCGACCTGCTGCCGAACTTCATCGGCGGCTCCGACCTGGTCATCCCGGCCAAGTCCGCCGCGCAGGACCTCGCCGCCGACTGGATCAACCAGTTCACCAACACGGCCGCCCAGAAGGTCCTGATCTCCAAGGGCAACCTGCCCAACGCCAAGTCCCTGCTCGCCCCGCTGAAGGACGACCCGGCGACGGCCGCCTCGGCCCGCGCGAACGAGAACACCTGGTTCGTCCCGACCGCGCCGGGCTGGCTGCAGGTCGAGAAGAAGCAGATCCTGCAGAACATGCTCAACGACATCGCCGTGGGCAAGGCGTCCATCGAGGACGCGGCGAAGTCCGCAGACGACCAGATCAACGCGGTGATCAACGCCGGCTGACCGATGGTCAGGGCAGCACAGTGATCGACGCCGGCCGGCCGCCCACGGGCGGCCGGCCCCGGTGCGCGAACGCCAGGGACTGGAGTAGCCGAGGAGCACATGATGAGTGCCGTTGACACACCGCTCGAAAAGGTGCCGCGCCCGCGGCCGCCGGCGGGACAGGGCCGGGGGCCACGCCGTCTGGGCGGGGCCGCGCTTCCCTGGACCCTGCTCGCACCGACCATCGGCGTCCTGGTGCTGGTCCTCGGGTACCCGCTGGTCAGGCTGGTCACCCTGTCCTTCAAGCAGTACGGGCAGGCCGAACTCTGGCAGGGGCTGCCCGGCGACTGGCAGGGCTTCGCCAACTACACGCATGTGCTCGGCGATTCGGAGTTCTGGGCCGTCGTCCTGCGCACCCTGCTCTTCACCGTCGCGGCGGTGCTGCTCACCCTCGTCCTCGGAATGGCGGTGGCGCTGCTGCTCCAGCGGGTCTCGCCCTGGATGAAGACGCTGATCAACATCGCGCTGGTGGCGAGCTGGGCGATGCCCATCGTGGTCGCCATCACCGTCTTCAAGTGGATGTTCGACAGCGACTACGGCGTCCTCAACTGGCTGCTCAGCCGGCTGCCCGGGGTCGACTTCAGCGGCCACAACTGGTTCACCGACACCAAGCAGGGCTTCCTCGTGATCACCTTGATGGTGGTCTGGGGCGCCATCCCCTTCGTCGCCATCACCCTGCACGCCGGCCTGACCCAGGTGCCCAAGGAGCTGGAGGAGGCCGCCCGCATGGACGGCGCCGGGCCGGTCAAGGTCTTCCGGCATGTCACCCTTCCGGTGCTCAAGCCGCTGATCGTCATGCTGACCACCCTGTCGGTCATCTGGGACATGGGCGTCTTCCCGCAGGTCTTCCTCATGCGCGACGGCCACCCCGAGCCCGACTACCAGGTGCTCACCACCTACTCGTACGACCAGGCATTCGTCGCCAACGACTACGACGCGGGCGCGGCCATCGCCGTCATCACCGTGCTGCTGCTCCTCGGCGTGATGGCCGTCTACATGCGCCAGATGCTGAAGATCGGAGAGGTGGAGTGACGACCGTGCTCGACACCGCCCCCGCCCCGGCGGCACCGCCCGCCTCGCCGGCCCGCCGCGCCACCCGGCGCCCGCGCCGCAAGGGACGCGCCGTCTACAACCTGCTCGGCCTGCTGGTCGTGGTCGTCACCGGGTTCCCGGTCTACTGGATGCTGAACACGGCGTTCAAGCCCGCCAAGGACGCCATCGACCCGAACCCCAAGTTCTTCCCGACCAGCCTGTCCTTCCAGAACTTCTCCGACGCCCTCGACATCGGCGACTTCTGGGGTTCGGTCGGCCGCAGCCTCATCGTCTCCGGCTCGACGGTGGGCCTCGGTCTGATCATCGGGCTGCTGGCGGCGCTGGCCATCTCGCGCTTCGTCTTCCGCGGCCGCAAGGCGATCATCGTCGCGATCCTCGCCGTGCAGATGGTGCCGCTGGTCGCGATGATCATCCCGGTCTTCCTGCTGCTCAACCAGATCGACCAGATCGACAAGCTCTCCGGTCTGGTCATCACCTACCTGACCTTCATCCTGCCCTTCACGGTCTGGACGCTGCGCGGCTTCATCGTCAACATCCCCAAGGAGCTGGAGGAGTCGGCGATGGTCGACGGCTGCACGCGCATGGGCGCGTTCCTCCGGATCGTCCTGCCGCTGCTCGCCCCCGGCCTCGTGGCCACCTCGATCTACGCGCTCATCCAGGCCTGGAACGAGTACCTCTACGCGATGCTCATCATGAGCCAGGAGCACCAGACCGCCACCGTCTGGCTGGGCAACTTCGTCACCTCGCGGGGCACGGACTACGCGCCGATGATGGCGGGTTCGACCATGATGGGCGTTCCTGTGGTGATCTTCTTCCTGATCGTGCAGCGCAAGGTCGCCGCCGGCCTGACCGCCGGGGCGGTGAAGGGATGACCGAGACCTTGAGTCAGATCCCCGACGGCACCGCGGACGCCGACGAGCTCGCGCGGGACGCCCTGGCCGTGCTGCAGCCCGGCTTCCACGGCACCACCGCCCCCGAGTGGCTGCTGCGCCGGCTCGCGGAGGGCCTGGGTTCCGTCGCGCTGTTCGCCCGCAACATCGAGTCGCCCGAGCAGCTCGCCGCGCTCACCGCGCAACTGCGCGCCGTACGACCCGAGGTGCTGATCGCCGCCGACGAGGAGGGCGGCGACGTGACCCGGCTGGAGGCCCGCAGCGGCTCTTCCTTCCCCGGCAACCTCGCGCTCGGCGCGGTCGACGACACCGCCCTGACCCGGGACGTCGCCGCCGAACTGGGCCGCCGGCTGGCCGACTGCGGGGTCAACCTCAACTGGGCGCCCTCCGCCGACGTCAACTCCGACCCGGGCAACCCGGTCATCGGCGTGCGCTCCTTCGGCTCCGAGCCGCTGCTCGTGGCCAGGCACACCGCCGCCTACGTCGAGGGCCTGCAGTCCGCGGGCGTGGCCGCCTGCACCAAGCACTTCCCCGGGCACGGCGACACCTCCGTGGACTCCCACCACGCGCTGCCCAAGGTGGACGTGGATCTGGACACCCTGCACTCGCGTGAACTGGCCCCGTTCCGCGCCGCCCTGGCCGCCGGCACCAAGGCCGTCATGAGCGCGCACATCCTCGTCCCGGCGCTGGACCCGGACCGCCCCGGCACGCTCAGCCCCGCCGTCCTGACCGGGCTGCTGCGCGACGGGCTCGGCTACGAAGGCCTCATCGTCACCGACGGCATCGAGATGCGCGCCATCGCCGACACCTACGGCGTCGAACGCGGCACGGTGCTGGCGATCGCCGCGGGTGCCGACGCCATCTGCGTCGGCGGCGGCCTCGCCGACGAGGAGACCGTGGTCGCGCTGCGGGACGCCATCGTCGACGCCGTGCGCGCCGGCGAACTGCCGCGCGGGCGGCTCGCCGACGCGGCCGCCCGGGTACGGGCGCTGGCGGCCTGGGCCGCGGGCGCGGCCGGCTCCGCCGCCGGCTCCGCCGCCGGCACCGCGCCGGACCCGGAGATCGGGCTCACGGCGGCGCGCCGCGCGCTGCGCGTGACCCGGACCGAGGAGTACGTGCCGATCACCGAGGCGCCCTACGTCGCCGCGTTCACCCCGGTCGCCAACATCGCGGTCGGCGCCGAGACGCCGTGGGGCGTCGCCGCGGAACTGGACCGGCTCCTGCCGGGGACGGTGACCGGCACCTTTCGCCAAGGTGATGCTTTGACCGCAAATGTGCTCCGCTCGGCGGCGAACCGTAGGATCGTCGCAGTGGTCCGTGACGTGCACCGTCACCCCTGGATGGCCGAGGCGCTGGGCGCCCTGCTCGCCGCCCGGCCGGACACGGCGGTGGTGGAGATGGGCGTTCCCCAGGCTCCGCCCTCCGGCGCGCTGCACATCGCGACCCATGGCGCGGCCCGCGTGTGCGGGCGAGCGGCCGCGGAGGTCATCGTCGGCAAGGAGGCCGACGCCTGACCGTCCCGGCGGCGCCACCTGTTCCGGAGACCGACCTGGAGGCCCCCAGAATGTCCGCCCCGACTCCGACCCAGCAGCCCCCGATGCCGGGCCGGATCATGTCCGGCGAGATGGCCGAGCAGCCCACCGTGCTGCGCCGCATCCTCGAGGAGGGCGCGCCGCGCATCCGTGAGATCGCCGAGCGGATCGCCGCGCGCAATCCGCGCTTCGTGCTGCTCACCGCGCGCGGCACGTCCGACAACGCGGCGCTGTACGCGAAGTACTTGATCGAAGTGCTGCTCGGCAAGCCGGCGGGCCTGACCTCCATGTCCACCACGACCGCCTACGGCGCCCGCCCGGACCTCACCGACTGTCTGGTCATCACCGTCAGCCAGTCCGGCGGCTCGCCCGACCTGGTCGCCTCCACCCGGGCCGCCCGCGACGCCGGCGCGATCACCCTGGCGGTCACCAACAACGCCGACTCGCCGCTGGCCGAGGTCTCCGAGTTCCACATCGACGTGCTCGCCGGACCGGAGAAGGCGCTCCCGGCGACCAAGACGTACACGGCCGAGCTGCTCGCCCTCTACCTCTTCGTCGAGGGCCTGCGCGGCGGCGACGGCAACGCCGCCAAGATCCTCCCCGAGCTCGCCGAGCAGATCCTCGCCCGCAAGGAGGAGGTCAAGGCGCTCGCCGGCCGGTACCGCTTCGCCGAGCGCCTGGTGCTCACCTCGCGGGGCTACGGCTACCCGACCGCGAAGGAGGCCGCGCTGAAGCTGATGGAGACCAGCTACATCCCGGCCCTGTCCTTCTCCGGCGCGGACCTCCTGCACGGCCCGCTGGCGATGGTCGACAACGTCTCGCCGGTCATCGCCATCGTCACCGAGGGCAGGGGCGGCCAGGCGCTGCAGCCGGTCCTCGACCGGCTCCGTGGCCGGGGCGCCGACCTCGTCGTGATCGGCAACGAGGCGTCCGTCGAGGCCGCGTCCGCGGGCTTCGTGCTGCCGACCGCCGGCGTGGCCGAGGAGGTCCAGCCGATCCTGGAGATCCTGCCGCTGCAGATGCTCGCCTACGAGGTGACGATCGCCCGCGGCCAGGACCCGGACGCGCCGCGCGCCCTGGCGAAGGTGACCGAGACGCACTGACGCCGCCCCGCGGCCCGGCCCGTGGGCGGGGAGGGTGAGGGAATTCCCGCCCGCTTCGTCCACGGGCCTTTCGCGTGCCGTGCGGGAAGGGGAGCCGGGGGAGTGCCGCCGGCGTCAATCGTCAAAGGTGTGAAGCCGCGGCGCGTGCCGGGCGCATGATCGGCACGGGAAAGCCGCGGGGGAACGGGAGACCCGGGGAAGCGCAGGCGCGCGGGCCCCCGGAAACCACTTCGGGCCGCGGCGCCGGAACGGGACCCTCAACCCGTCCAGCACCGCAGCCCGGAGCTGCTGTCGGCACCGTGGCACGCGGGGTGTGCGGTTCCCGCGGCCCGTCAGGGCCGACTCGTGAGGCCTGGCGCAGTCAGGGCAGAGAGCGCTCCGGCCTCGCTCCACCCTTCTGTGCGGGAAGGGCGGAAGTTCAGTTGTTCACGTCAATTCTGGACTAGACCATTATCAGTTGTCCATAAGCTGACGCAGTCAGATCATAGGCGCTCGAAGGCCTTTGTGGGGACTGGATGTCAGCGCTTGCCATGAGCGCGGGTACGCTCATTTGCGTGCCCTCCATGAACGATCTCGTACGCCAGCACACCGACCTCGACGATTCCGATCTCGAGTGGCTCCATCTGCTGGTGTCGGAGTGGCAATTGCTCTCGGATCTCTCCTTCGCCGACCTCGTCCTGTGGGTGCCCACGAGCGACGGCACGCGTTATGTCTCCGTCGCGCAGATGCGCCCCAACACCGGCCCCACCTCCTACCAGGACGACATGGTCGGCCATCTCGTGCCGCGCGGCCGCCGCCCGATGCTGGACGCCGCGCTCGACGAGGGCCGGATCGTGCGGGAGGGCGACCCCGAGTGGCGCGAGGAGGTGCCGGTGCGGGTCGAGTCGATCCCCGTACGCCGGGCCGGCCGGGTCCTCGGGGTGATCGCGCGCAACACCAATCTGCTCACGGTGCGCACCCCGAGCCGGCTGGAGCTCACCTATCTGCAGAGCGCGTCCGACCTGGCGCAGATGATCGCGGCGGGCACCTTCCCGTTCCCGTCCGAGCAGGTCGACATGGACGCCTCGCCGCGCGTCGGCGACGGGCTGATCCGCCTCGACGCCGAGGGCATCGTCCAGTACGCCAGCCCCAACGCGCTCTCCGCCTACCACCGCCTCGGTCAGGCCGCGGACCTCGTCGGCCACCATCTGGGCACCGCCACGGCCGAGCTGGCCCCCTCGCGCGGCAAGAGCCACGAGGCGCTGGTGACCGTCGCCAGCGGCAAGGCGCCGCGCGAGACCGAGATCGAGGGCAACGGCGGCGTCATCCAGCTGCGCGCCATCCCGCTGAGCCCCAAGGGTGTGCGCAGCGGCTCGCTGGTGCTGCTGCGCGACGTGACCGAACTGCGCCGCCGCGAGCGGGAGCTGATCACCAAGGACGCCACCATCCGGGAGATCCACCACCGGGTGAAGAACAACCTCCAGACGGTCGCCGCCCTGCTGCGGCTGCAGGCCCGGCGGATGGATTCCGACCAGGGGCGCGAGGCGCTGGAGGAAGCGGTGCGGCGGGTCGGCTCGATCGCGATCGTGCACGAGACCCTGTCGCAGAACCTCGACGAGCGCGTCGAGTTCGACGAGATCGCCGACCGGGTCCTGGCCATGGTCGCCGAGATCTCACCCGGCCGGGTCAGCACCCGGCGCGCCGGCCGCTTCGGCATCCTCAGCGCGGATGTCGCCACCCCGCTGGCGATGATCCTCACCGAACTGCTGCAGAACGCCCTGGAGCACGGATTCGGCCCCACCGAGCAGGGCTCGGTCGAGGTCTCGGCGGAGCGGCGCCAGGGAAGGCTGACGATCGCGGTGCGGGACGACGGCCGCGGCCTGCCGCCGGGCTTCGATCCCCAGCAGGCGGGCAACCTCGGCCTGCAGATCGTACGGACCCTGATGGTGGGGGAGTTGGGCGGCACCTTCGACATGGTCCCGGCCGGGGAGCGCGGGACGAAGGTGCTGCTGGAGCTCTCGCTGGAAAGCTGAACGCCCGCCGTACGCCCGGCCGGAGGAACGCGGAAGCCCCGGCGGCTCGAGGGAGCTGCCGGGGCTTTTTGCGTCGCGATGCTGCGCGGTTCGGAGGTTCTGCGCGCTGCGGCTCGGGGGTAAGCGTGTGCGTCAGGCGCTGGCGTTGCGGGCGCGGTTGCGGGCGGCGCGGCGCTTCATTGCGCGACGCTCGTCCTCGCTGAGGCCACCCCACACGCCGGCGTCCTGGCCGGTCTCAAGCGCCCACTGCAGGCACTGCTCCATGACGGGGCAGCGGCGGCAGACGGCCTTGGCTTCCTCGATCTGCAGCAGCGCAGGACCGGTGTTGCCGATAGGGAAGAAGAGCTCAGGGTCTTCTTCGCGGCAAACGGCGTTGTGACGCCAGTCCATGGCTGCTCCATCTCCTTGTATTGCATGCAAGTTGCTTGTGAATGTGAACGCTTTCACGAATCCCCAGACACGACACGGGACATCGCCCAGTCTCCTGGGTGCGGTCCCGCGGGGGTGTGGTGAGGATTCCGGCTACTGAGGACGCCCGAAGAGCGGCTGTCCCGATCGCCAGGAAGAGCCTCGCAAACCTGGGCTGCGGATACAACCCCTTCCGGAAACTTTTTTTTGATTCCTCGGTGTCGGCTCGGTCACAGCCGTACTTCCATGGGGTGCAGGGCAGCCTAAACGTTCGAGTGGAAGGACTTTATGTCCTTCTGCTTACACAATCACACGCAGTGCACGGCGTACGCCTGAGAAGGTTGCGCTGATTCGCAGTCCCAGGTGGTCTCCGTCCACCTGGAACGGCAGTGGCGCCTGCGAATGCAAGGTGAAGTCCGTCAGATCGTGCAGCGAGGTCGCGTGCTTGCCGTGCGGCCCCCGCTCGGGGGTCGACCGCAGCAGTTGTGCGGCGATACGGGTCACCGCGGCGGTCGACAGACGGGAGAGTCCGAGCACGTCCAAGGCGGTGTCGAAGGACGCCCGCGGCGACGCGTAGACCGGGCGATTGCCCAGGTAGGTCCAGGGGGCGGTGTTGCAGACTATGGCGATCGCGAGGTCGGTGACCGGGTCCTCGCCGGGCCGCTCCAGCGTGATCGACCCGCCGCGGCGACTGGGCTCGGCGAGGAACTGCCGGACCATCTGCCGTATGTAGAGCGCGTGCGTCGAACGCTTGCCGATCTCCCGCTGCTGTTCGACCCGGCCGACGACGCCCGCGTCGAATCCGAGGCCGGCGCAGAAGGTGAACCAGCGCGCCGGCACGCCCTCGTCCGCGGTGCCCGGCGTGCCGCTCACACGGCCCAGCCCGACCGTCCGCGAACTTCCCTCCCGCAGCGCGTCCAAGAGGGCGCCGGTCGCCTCCACGGGATCGTTGGGCAGCCCCAGGGCGCGCGCGAAGACATTCGTGGAGCCGCCGGGTACCACCGCGAGCTTCGGCAGCCCCTCCGGGTCGGGGCCGTTGTGCAGCAGCCCGTTGACGACCTCGTTGACCGTGCCGTCACCGCCCAGGGCCACGACGAGCTCGATCTCCCCGCCCTCGGCGGCCTGCCGCGCGAGGTCGCGCGCGTGCCCCCGGTACTCGGTGGCGGCCACCTCGAGCTTCAGGTCGCTGGCGAGCGCGTGCGCGAGGACGTCACGGGTACGGGCGCTGGTGGTGGTGGCGGCGGGATTGACCACGAGGAGAGCGCGCATGACCGCCAGGGTACCTACCGGGCGGTACCGCCCCGTACTCCCGGTGGAGCGGGACGGCTACCCTGCTGGGGTGAGTGGCAAGGAGAACACCGTGCGCCCGGGCCGTACGAGCCGCCTTGTGGCGGCCGCCGCGGTCGCGGCAGTGGAAGGCGCCGCGCTGGCCGCGTGGGGCATCGCGATGCTCGTCCTCGGGCTGGTCGGCAACCCCGACAGCCCGCGCCAGGCCGAGGCCGGCGGCCTGACGGTGCTGGCCCTGGCGGCGATGCCCCTGGCGGCGGCGTACGGCCTGTGGCACGCCCGCCGCTGGAGCCGGGGACCCGCCCTCATCATCCAGCTCGTCGCACTGCCGGTCGCCTGGACGATGGTGCAGAACGGCGGCGTGATGATCGCCGCGGGCGCCGCCCTGGGCGCCGCGGCGATCGCCGAACTGGTGCTCCTCGTGCACCCCGCGGCCACCGAGGCACTCGGCATCGCCCCCGCCGCCGGGGACTAGGGCACGGCCCGGCCGCCCGGCGGGGCGGCCGACACTCCTCGGCTACTCCTCGACGAGGAGCTTGTCGCGCAGCTGCGCCAGCGTGCGGGCGAGCAGCCGGGAGACGTGCATCTGGGAGATGCCGACCTCCTGGGCGATCTGCGACTGCGTCATGTTGCCGAAGAAGCGCAGCAGCAGGATCTTCTTCTCGCGCGGCGGCAGCTGCTCCAGCAGCGGCTTGAGGGACTCCCGGTACTCCACGCCCTCCAGGGCGTCGTCCTCGGCGCCCAGGGTGTCCGCGACGGCCGGCGACTCGTCGTCGGTGTCGGGGACGTCGAGCGAGAGCGTGCTGTAGGCGTTCGCGGATTCGAGGCCCTCGAGGACCTCCTCCTCCGTGATCTTCAGGTGCTCGGCCAGCTCGTGCACGGTCGGGGCCCGCCCGTGCCGCTGGGAGAGCTCGCCGGTGGCCGTCGTGAGCGCGAGCCGCAGTTCCTGGAGGCGGCGCGGGACACGTACGGCCCAGCCCTTGTCCCGGAAGTGCCGCTTGATCTCGCCGACGACGGTGGGGGTGGCGTACGTGGAGAACTCCACCCCGCGGTCGACGTCGAACCGGTCGACGGACTTGATCAGGCCGATCGTGGCGACCTGGGTGAGGTCGTCCAGCGGCTCGCCGCGGTTGCGGAAGCGCCGGGCGAGGTGCTCCACCAGCGGCAGGTGCATCCGCACCAGCCGGTTGCGCAGCTCGGCGCGCTCCGGCGAACCCGGCGGAAGCTTGCCCAGCTCCACGAAGAGCGCACGCGCCCCGGCCCGGTCGTGCGGGTCGTGGTGCTCGTGCTGCGCCTGCTGCTCCTGCTCCATGCGACCTGCCTGATCCGCCTGATCCGCCTGCTCGGCCGCGTCCTTGTCCTCGGGACGGTCCGCCGGTCCACTGCCGGGATGGGGTCGCGCCTCGTGCTGTCGCGCCGCAGGGGCGGGTACGGGGCGGCCCCGCACCCCAGGCGTACTGCCTTCCAGATCGTTCACGGCGATTCCCCCGTTACAGCTGTCCCGGTCCGGCACCGCGCTTCTTGTGCAGGGCGATGCTCACGGTCTTGTCCTCGGCCACGCTGGAGTCCACCTCGCCGGCCAGGGCGGACAGCACCGTCCAGGCGAAGGTGTCGCGCTCCGGGGCGCGGCCGTCGGTCGTGGGCGCCGACACGGTCACCCACAGCGCGTCCCCGACCAGGCGGAAGACGCAGCTCAGCACGGACCCCGGGACGGCCTGCTGGAGCAGGATCGCGCACGCCTCGTCAACGGCGATGCGCAGGTCTTCGATCTCGTCGAGGGTGAAGTCCAAGCGGGCCGCGAGGCCGGCGGTCGCCGTACGCAGCACCGAAAGATAGGCCCCCGCCGCGGGCAGCCGGACCTCGACGAAGTCCTTCGACCCGGGCTCGCCTGCGATCTCGGACACCCTCACCTCCAAGGTGGCACTCGCTCTGCCCTCATCGGCATTGCACTGATCTGGTTCGGTTCGCCAGCGACGCTATCGCGATCCATACCCCGGTGTCGCCCGGACGGAGCACGGCCGCCGCCACGAATGAGCCCCGGCCCGGCACCTCATGGCTGTCACCCATAGTAGGCGTATGTGCACGCACCGTGGGTAGGGGGCGAGGGGTCTCAATTCGAAAGAGAAGTCGCTTTGTTGACACGGGCCTGCTCCGCGAGGGTGCGCAGCGGTTCGCCGGCCAGCCGCTGCACCGTCCATCCGTCCTGGGGACGGGCGCCCATCGCACGGTAGAACGCGATCGACGGCTCGTTCCAGTCCAGCACGGACCACTCGAAGCGCTCGTAGCCCCGCTCGACGCAGACGGCGGCCAGTTCGGCGAGGAGCGCCTTCCCGTGGCCGCCCCCGCGCGCGGAGGGGCGTACGAACAAGTCCTCAAGGTACACGCCGTGGGTGCCGGTCCAGGTGGAGAAGTTCAGGAACCACAGGGCGAAGCCCACGGCCGCGCCGGTGTGGTCGTCCTCGGCGACGAAAGCGAAGACCGCCGCGCCGGGGCCGAAAAGCGCCTCGTGGAGCTGCTCCGTCGTCGCCCGCGCGCTGTCCGGCTCCCGCTCGTACTCCGCCAGCTCGCGGATCATCGAGTGGATCTCCGGGATGTCTTCGGGCGCCGCGGGTCGGATCATGCCGCCTAGGCTAACCGCTCGGCCGCCCCGTCACGACGGCCGCGATGACCGTCCCCTCGGCGAAGGCGCCCTCGGCGGCCAGCGTGAACAGGCCGTGCAGCATCTTGGCCACGTACACGGGGTCCGGCACGAAGCCGTGGCGCGCGCCGAAGTCCTCCGCGAAGGCGTCGAGGGCGGGCGTGCGGCGCGCGTAGCCGCCGTGGTGGAAGCGCTCCTCCAGCCGCCAGTCGCCGCGCCGCCCGCCGAAGGCCGCCTCCTGGAGGCGGCCTATGTCCTCCCGCAGGAATCCGCCTCCCTTGAGGACGGGAAAGCCGATCACCCGCTGGTCCGGGCCCAGCCCCGCCGCGAGCCCCGCCAGGGTGCCGCCCGTGCCGCAGGCGACGCCCACGACGTCCGCCGCGCCGCGCAGTTCCTCGCCGAGCGCGACGCACCCTTGTGCGGCCAGGGCGTTGCTGCCGCCCTCGGGGACCACATAGGCGGGGCCGAACCGTTCCAGGAGCTGCGCGAGGATCTGCGGCTCGTCCTTGCGGCGGTAGGCCGCCCGGTCCAGGAAGTGCAGGCGCATGCCGTCGGCGGCGGCACGGGCGAGTGACGGGTTCAGCGGGCGCCCTGCCAGTTCGTCGCCGCGCACGACACCGACGGTGGACAGCCCCAGCAGGCGGCCCGCGGCGGCGGTCGCGCGCAGGTGGTTGGAGTAGGCGCCGCCGAACGTCAGCAGCACCCGGTGTCCCGAGTCGGCGGCGGCGCGCAGGTTGAGGTGGAGCTTGCGCCATTTGTTGCCGGGCACTTCCGGGTGGATCAGGTCGTCCCGCTTGACCAGCATGCGGATGCCGCGCCCCGCCAGCCGCTCGTCGCCGGTCAGCTCGACGAGGGGGGAGGGCAGCCGGACATCCGCGATCACCGCTTCATTGTGACGTCACCGCGGGGAGAGCAGGACCCGGTAGCCATGGTGGTGCCGCAGCCCGGTCAGCGGCCGGGACGGCCAGGAGCGGGCGTACGCGGGCGGCAGCCGGTGCGGCGGCATGATGACGGCGACCGGCCGGTGCAGGGCGGCGCGGGCGACCTCGGCGGCGGTCATGTCGCCGTTGTGGCCGGCGACCTGCCCGGAGGCGCAGCGGGCCTGGTAGCCCACGGGGCCCGCCATGGGGCCGGTGACCAGGCAGGGCGGCAGGACCCCGAGCTGGTGCAACCGTGTCGCGATGCGCAGGTAGTCGCCGTTGCCGGTGGCGGCGATCCGCACCGCGCGGTGCAGCACGACCTGCTGACCGGCCAGCTGCGCCGCCAGCGCCACGGCGACGGCCACGAGGACGGCGGGGCGCAGCGCGGGCCGCACGAGCGCGGGCAGCCGCGCCAGGCACGCGGCGGCGGGCAGCGTCAGCAAGGCGTAGGCGGGGAGCAGGAAGCGCGGCGCGGCGTAGTCGATGAACAGCAGATAGGGCAGTGCCAGGGACAGCCCGCACAGGGCGGGCAGCGCCCGGACGCCGCGCACCGCCGCCGGGCGGCCGAGGACGGTTCCCGCGGCCGCCAGGACCGGCAGCACGAACCACCACACCGCGTCGGCGCGGTGCTCCCACACGGCGTCGCAGGGGCGGCAGAGCAGGCTCGTGCCGTCGAGAGTGCTCAGCTGGTCCGCGACGGCCACATGCCACCCGAAGCCGCCCTCGATCTCGCTGGAGCGCCGCAGCCGCTCCAGTACCCCGCCGTAGGAGGTGACGGCCTCGGCGGCCCACTGGGCGCCGCCCAGCACGACCCCGGCGGCCAGGACGGCCAGGAGCAGCAGCGTGCGCCGTCCGCCGCGGGCGAGGAGCGCGGCGATGCCGAGCGGCAGGGCGAGCCAGGCCGCGTCGTGGGGCCGCAGCAGTGTGAGCGCCACGAAGGAGAGCCCCAGGCCGGCGAAGGCGGCCCGGTCCACCGGGCCCGGTGCCGCCGCCCGCAGGAACCAGCCGACCGCGGCGAGACCGATCAGCGCCACCCACAGATTGGGCATGGCCTGCGGGCCGTACAGGAGCGTCACCCACAGGCTCGCGAAGAGCGCTCCCGCGAGCGCGAGCACGGACGGCCGCACCAGGGGCCGCCACACCCGCAGCGCGAAGAAGAGCGCGGCACCCGACAGCAGCGCCAGATAGACGCGCAGCGCGACCGTCGACGAGGTCAGCATCACCATGGGCGCGACGAGCGCCGGAACGCCGCGTGCACGGGGTGCGCTGAAGAACGCCGCCGGGATGTGCGGCGCCACCTGGCTGACGTACACCGACTCGTCCCAGCCGAGCACGGTGAGGCCGGGGGCGACCACCAGGAGGAGCTGGGCCGCGGTGAAGGCCAGGGCCACGGCGGCCGGCAGGAGGGTCGCCGGCCACCGGGTGCCGCGCCGTGGCGCGGCATGGGCGCCGGAGCGCCGGGCGCGGGGTGACGTCAGCTCGTGCGTCGTCGCCATCAGTTCTCCTTGGAGAGGCCCGGCGGCTTCGGCCGGTGGGTCCCCAGCCCAGCCAGCCGTCGCGCACGCGATCAAGGCGGCACGCCGCTGGGTGCCGCGCGCTCGCCCGGGAGGCGGGTCAGGGGGCGGCCGCGTCGACGGCGTCGGGCAGCCCGACGGCCGCCTCCCCGGCGTTCCACGCGGGCAGTGGCTGCTCGGCCCACAGGACCTTGCCGTCGGGGGTGTAGCGGGTGCCCCAGCGTTCGGCGATCTGGGCGACCAGGAAGAGGCCGCGGCCGCCCTCGTCGGTCGTGGCCGCGTAGCGCAGGTGCGGCGAGGTGCTGCTGCCGTCGGAGACCTCGCAGGTCAGGGCGCGGTCGCGGAGCAGGCGTACGGAGATCGGCGCGGAGCCGTAGCGGATCGCGTTGGTGAGCAGCTCGCTGAGGATCAGCTCGGCGCCGAAGCTCAGCTCGAACAGGCCCCACTGCTCCAGCCGCTCGGTCACCGCCGTGCGCATGCCCGCGACGGCGGCGGGGTCGACCGGCACCTCCCATTCGGCGACGTGGTCGGCGGGGGTCCGACGGGTCCGGGCGATCAGCAGGGCCACGTCGTCCTTGGGGCGGCCGGGCAGCAGCGCTTCCAGCACGGCCCGGCAGCTGTCCTCCGGCGCCCGCTTCGGGTGCGTGGCGAGCGCCCGGCGCAGCATCTCCATGCCCACGTCCAGGTCGCGCGTGCGGTCCTCGATGAGCCCGTCGGTGTACAGGACGAGCTGGGTGCCCTCGGCGAGCTCCAGCTCCGCGGTCCGGAACGGCATGCCGCCCAGGCCCAGCGGGGGGCCGGCGGGCAGGTCGGGGAACTCCACGCTGCCGTCGGGGCGCACCAGCGCGGGCGGGTGGTGGCCGGCCCGCGCCATGGCGCAGCGCCCCGTGACGGGGTCGTAGATCGCGTACAGGCAGCTGGCGCCCGTCACTCCGGCCCCGACGTCGGCGTCCGACTCGTCCTGGTCGATGCGGCCGACCAGGTCGTCCAGATGGCCCAGCAGCTCGTCCGGCGGCAGGTCGAGGGTGGAGAAGTTGTGCACCGCGGTGCGCAGCCTGCCCATGGTGGCGGCGGCGTGCAGCCCGTGGCCGACGACGTCGCCGACGACGAGCGCCACCCGGTTGCCGGGCAGCGGGATCACGTCGAACCAGTCGCCGCTGACGCCGGACTGGGCCGGCAGGTAGCGGTGGGCGACGTCCAGCGCGCTCTGCTCGGGCAGGGCGCGCGGCAGCAGGCTGCGCTGCAGGGTGACGGCCAGGGCGTGCTCGCGGGTGTAGCGGCGGGCGTTGTCGATGTTGATGGCCGCGCGGGCCACCAGTTCCTCGGCGAGCGAGAGGTCCTCCTCGTCGAACGGCTCCGGCTTCTCCGAGCGCCAGAAGTTGACCACGCCCAGGACGACGCCCCGGGCCTTGAGCGGGGTCGCGATGAGCGAGTGGATGCCGTAGCGGACGATGCTGCGCGTCCGCTCGGGGTCCTGGGCGAGCCAGCCGGGGTCGTGGCCGAGGTCGGTCACCACCTCGGAGCGTCCGGTGCCGAAGCCGCGCGCCTGGGGGGTGGACGGCAGGAAGTCGATCAGCTTGCCCAGGGGGTACAGCGGCGCGTCGTCGCGGATGCCGCTGACGGCGGTGCGGCGCATGTCGACGGCCGCCGCGCCGGTGGGCTCCTCGCCGTGCAGGACGGGGTCGGCGAGATCGACGGTCACGTAGTCGGCGAAGCGGGGCACCGCGACCTCCGCCAGCTCCTCCGCGGTGCGGACCACGTCGAGCGTGGTGCCGATGCCCAGGCCCGCATCGTAGAGCAGTTTGAGCCGTTCGCGGGCGGTTTCGGCGCGGCCGGCGAGCGCCTGCAGCTCGGTGGAGTCGCGCAGGGTCACCACCGAGCCCGTCAGGCCGTCGGCGCGGTTCGTGCACCGCTGGTTCACCGCCAGCAGCCGGTCGCCGGCCGGCAGGATCTCGTCGGTGGCCTCGCGGCGGGAGGTCAGCAGCCCGACCATGGCGGGTTCGAGGTCCGCCAGCTCGGTGACGTGCCGCCCCTCGGAGTCGGCGGGCAGGTCGAGCAGACGCTCGGCCTCGTCGTTGACGAGCAGCAGCCGGCCGTCGCCGGAGACGATGAGCACGCCCTCCCGGACGGAGTGCAGCACCGTGTCGTGGTGCTCGTACATGCGGTTCATCTCGACCGGGTCCAGGCGGTGGGTCTGCCGCCGCAGCCGCTTGGAGATGAGCGCCGTCCCCGCCATGGCCAGGGCGAGCGCGGCGGCGCCCGCCCCGAGGATGATCGGCAGCTGCCGGTTCACCACGAGGGTCACGTTCTTGACCTTCATGCCGGCCGAGACCAGGGCGATGATTTTGCCGTGCGGGTCGTCGACGGGGTCGTGGACCGGGACGACGGCCTGCACCTCGTGGCCGAGCGGGCCGTGGACGCTCTCGGTGTAGACCCGGCCGTGCAGCGACGGCTCGATGGTGCCGACGAACCGCTGGCCGATCCGTGCCGGTATGGGGTGCGTGTAGCGGATGCCGTGGGTGTCCATGACGACGATGAAGTCGACCCCCGCCTCCTTGCGGGCCAGCTCCGTGACCGGCTGGAGCACCTTGGAGGGATCGGGGCTCTTCAGGGTCTCCGTCAGCCCCGGGGAGCGCGCGAAGGTGCGCGCGGCGGCGACCGAGCGGTTGACGGCCTCGCGCTCGCTGTCGTGCCGGGACTGCAGCACCAGGGCGAGCATTCCGCAGGCCACGAGCAGCACGACCACCGCCACCTGCAGGACGAAGACCTGCCCGGCGACGCTACGGGGACTCTTCTCGCTCAGCGATCGCACCGATACGCCCCGAATCGACCGAGAACGTCGACCATGTCGCATTTCTAGCACCCCCGATGGGGCACTGCCAGAGGCCGAAGGGGCCGTCGGCCCGCACCGCGGTGCCCAGGAGCCCGCGCGGACGGGCTCAGAAGTGCAGCTCGGCGGGGAAACCCGTCCAGCGCAGCTCTTCCGGAAGGTGCCGCATGTCGTTGTAGAGCAGGACGGAGTGCGGACGTCCCGGCGTGTAGCGGATGACGGTCAGGGCGGCGTTGGCATGGTTGAGGCTCAGCCAGCGCCACGGCGGCGCGTCGAGGGCCGCCGAGACCAGCCGGCCGATCAGGAAGTTGTGGGTGACCACGAGCTCGTGGGTTTCCTTTCCCGCGGCGGGCGGCCCCGTGAAGCGCGCCAGTGCCTCTCGCGCCAGCTGCGGCCCCCACGCGCGGTCCTCCGGGCCGAAGCGGTCCAGGAAGCGGGAGAGGAAGTACGCGCTGTCCGGGGGCAGCTCGGAATCCGCCGGGAAACAGGGCGGGTAGTCGCCCACCGACTCGTTCGCCTCCACCGTCACCGCGCCGCCCAGTCGCTCGCCGACGAGTGCGGCGGTCTGTGCGGCCCGGGTGAGCGGGCCGTGGTGGACGGCGGTGATCGGGGTTCCCTTGAGGCGCTCGCCGAGGAGTTCCGCCTGCCGGAAGCCGTTCTCCGTCAGGCCGCTCTCGTCGGGCAGCGCCTCCGCGTGCCGGGTCAGATAGAGGTAGCGGCTCGCGGTGCCGGTCATGCCGGGCCCCTCTCGGGTGGGTGTCGGGGGTGATGGCCGTGGAGACGTCCCCCGTGCGGGCCCGGTTCCGCCGCGGCGCGGAGCGTACCCCGCGGGATGACGCCTGCCCGCGGGTCCGGGGCTCGTGCGGTCCCGGCCGGACGCGCCGGCCAGGGGGCGCGACGCCGCCCCCGGCGTACGATGAGACGCATGCCGTCGGCGAGCTGACGCGGGAGGCCGCGATGCGAACGCTGAGTACGCCGCAGACGCCGGATGCGCCGGGTACCCCGAAGACCTCGAAGACAGCCAGGATTCCGGGCCTGCCGCGCACCGGGCGCCTGTGGGCCGCGGTCCTGGTCCTCGCCGCCGTCGCGGTGGCGGTCGCCCTGGGCCTGGGCGTTCCCTTCGCCGCGGTGTTCATCCTCGCGGTGGCCCTGATGTGCCCGGTCCTCATGATGGTCATGCTGCACGCGCTCCGCGGCGGCCCGCGCCGCCGCGGCTTTCAGGCAGGGCCGCCGGACTCCCCGCCCCGGGTCTGAGCCGCCGAGGCACGTCCCAGCAGCAGCGCGCGCTCGCGTTCGTTGCGCGTGAGCCCGGCGGCGCGCAGGAACTCCGTACGCGCCTCGTCATGCCGGCCCAGGCGCTCCAGCAGGTCTCCCCGGACGCTCGGCAGCAGGTGGTACTCGCGCAGCGCGGGCTCGTCGGTCAGCCGGTCGACCACCGCCAGCCCCTCCTGCGGCCCGTACGCCATGGTGACCGCGACCGCCCGGTTGAGCTCCACCACCGGGGACGGCGCCCGCAGTGCCAGCACGCCGTACAGATCGGCGATGCGCCGCCAGTCGGTGTCCTGCACACGCGCCGCCTGTGCGTGGCAGGCGGCGATGGCGGCCTGCAGCGCGTACGGACCCGGCGGTCCGCCGGCCGCGTCGGAGCGGGCCAGTGCGGCGAAGCCGCGGCGGATCAGCAGCCGGTCCCAGCGCCGCCGGTCCTGGTCGACCAGCAGCACCGGCTGACCGTCCGGGCCCGTCCTGGCAGCGGCGCGGGAAGCCTGGATCTCCATCAGCGCGACCAGGCCGTGGACCTCGGGCTCCTTCGGCATCAGGCCGGCCAACAGGCGGCCGAGGCGCAGCGCGTCCTCGCACAGCGCCGGACGCATCCAGTCGTCCCCGGCGGTCGCCGAGTACCCCTCGTTGAAGACCAGGTAGATGACCTCCAGCACCGAGGACAGCCGCTCGACCCGGTCCGGTCCCTGCGGCTGTTCGAAGGGGACCTCCGCCTTGGCCAGGTTCCGCTTCGCCCGGACGATGCGCTGCGCGACCGTCGCCTCGGGCACCAGGAAGGCCCGCGCGATCTCGGCGGTCGTCAGGCCGCCCAGCAGCCGCAGCGTGAGCGCCACCCGCGCCTCGGTGGACACCACCGGGTGGCAGGCGGTGAAGACCAGCCGGAGCAGGTCGTCCTCGATGTCGTCGTCCGCCGCGGCCTCGGCCGCCGCGAAGCCGGCCTCGGACTCCGGCGGGCGCGCCTCCAGGGCGTGCCCCAGTTCCTCCAGCTTCCGCGCGAAGACCTCCTTGCGGCGGACGAGGTCGATCGCGCGGTGCTTGGCCGCTGCCGTCAGCCAGGCGCCGGGGTTGGCCGGGACACCGTCGCGCGGCCACTGCTCCAGGGCTGCGACCAGGGCGTCCTGCGCCAGCTCCTCGGCGACGCCGACGTCGCGCACGACGCGCGCGACAGCGGCGATCACCCGGGCCGACTCGATCCGCCACACCGCGTCGATCGCTCGGCGGGCGTCATCGGAGCCAGAAGCCGTACCGGTCACAACCACCCATCAGAGCAGTCGCCCCGGGCAGCTGCAACCCGTTCGGGGGAGCGGGCCGCCCCCGCCTTCAGGCGAGCTCCGGGGCCTCCTCCATCTGGCGCACCTCGCAGGTGAGCTCCCAGTCCTCGCCGTGCACCTGGAGGAAGCGCTTGGTCCACTCCAGCGCCTCCTCCACCGACTTGGCCTGGATGATCGCGTAGCCGCCGATGAACTCCTTCGACTCGGTGAAGGGACCGTCGACGACGGTCAGCTTTCCGTGGTCCCAGTGCATCCGGAAACCCTCGGCGGTCGGGCGCAGCCCGGCGGTGTCCAGCAGCACGCCGGCCGCGGACATCTCCTCGATGAGCTTGCCCATGTCCGCCATCAGCTGCTCGCTCGGGCCGCCCGCCGGCACGTTGTCCTCGTTGATCCTGATCAGGGACATGAAACGCATGGCCGTACTCCTCTGTTTCTCTGCTTCGATTCGCTCCGGCGGGGCCCGTGGCCCCGCTTCTGCATACGCGTCGAACGGGCGGCACGCCGATCGACACGTCGGCCGAAGTTTTTTCCGGGTGCACGGGCGGGCGCGGATCCGTCGCGGCGGCCGGCAGGACCCGCGAACGGGTGACGCGCGGTGCGCGCCGCCCGTACAGAGGTCACCCGGTCCGGTGATATCCGGCAACCGGGCTTGGTTCCCGGGGAGTCGGGCCGTGATGCTGAGCAGACAGCGACTGCGCCCCGGACCAGACGCCGCGCCGGGTGCGCGGCGGGCGTGCGCCCGGCATGAAGGAATTGTCCTAGATGATCCAGATCTTCTTCGCGGCGACCCAGTACGCGGCGGCGACCGTCACGGCGGCCGTCCGGGCGGGGCTGTTCGGCCCGCGCGAGGGGCACCGCCGCCTCCTCGTGGTGAGCAACACCTCGGCCATCCCCGAACTGACCACGCCCCTGGACCGGATGGCCGGTTTCGAGGAGCTGCGCCCGGAGTTCGACGCGGTGCACTCCTGGAACGAGACCATCGCCCCGCACCATCCGGCCGGCTGGTCCCCCCGTGAGCAGGACCTCACCCTGTGGGAACGGGCGCTGCGCCTGGCCTGGGACATCGGGGACGGGCCCGTCGAGATCGCCTGCGAGTCCCTGCAGGCCAACCCCTCCCGGGCGGTGGCGGAGATCTTCGCCGAGAGCACGATCCACGTGTACGCCGACGGCCTGATGAGCTACGGCCCCACCCGTGACCGTCTCCCGGGCGGCATCGCCTGCCGCATCGCGCGGCTGCTCCACCTCGACCTGCTCCCGGGACTGCGCCCGCTGCTGCTCTCCGAGTACGGCGTCGAAGCGGTGCCGATCCCC
This sequence comes from Streptomyces sp. NPDC058691, assembly GCF_042714775.1. Taxonomy (NCBI): domain Bacteria; kingdom Bacillati; phylum Actinomycetota; class Actinomycetes; order Kitasatosporales; family Streptomycetaceae; genus Streptomyces; species Streptomyces sp. NPDC058691. Next base: position 109,732 of record NZ_JBHXSO010000005.1, read on the forward strand.
GGCGAGCCCTTCCTGCGCACGCTTTCCGGCATCGGCGCGGCCGCGCCCGCCGCGCCCGGAAGGTACACCGCCGTGCTCCTCGGCCAGTACCTCTCGGCGCTGGAGCTCATCTCGGAGCGGGAGGAGGACGAGCTGCACGCGCGCATGCTGCGCGGGGCGGTGGCGGCGGGCCACACCTCGGTGCTCTTCAAGCCGCATCCCAGTGCCCCCGTGCATCTGTCGCGCTCCCTGGAGCGGGCCGCCGCGGAACTCGGCGCCGAACTCACCGTCCTGGACGCCCCGGTCCTCGCCGAGACCCTCTTCGAACGGGACCGCCCCGAGCTCGTCGTGGGCTGCTTCTCTACGGCGCTGATCACCGCCGCGTCCTTCTACGGCATTCCGGCCGCCCGGGTCGGCACCGATCTGCTGCTGGAACGGATCAGCCCGTACGAGAACAGCAACCGCGTGCCGCTCACGCTGATCGACGCCGCGCTGCCCGATCTGGAACGCGACGCGGAGGTGATCGGCAAGCCCCCGGCCCTCACCGGCGAGTTGGTCGCCGACCGACTCGCCCCGCTGATCCGCGCCGTCGGCTACTGCATGCAGGCACGGGCCCATCCCGCGCTGCGCCCGGACGCGGAGGCCTGGCTGACCGGCCATCAGTCCGGTCACGCCCGGTACTTCAAGCGCCGCCGGCTGACCAGCCTCCGGCTCCCTGGCGGCGCCCCGGTCCGCGCCGAGGCGTTGCGGCGCCACCCGGCCGTGCGGCGCATCGTGCGCACGCTGCGAGCCGTCAGGGCGTGAGCACGGGACTCAGCGCAGGGGCACCGGCAGCCGTTTCCGAGCGCCGGTGCCCGCGGTGAGCACCTCCATGCAGGCGATGAGGAGATACGCCGGGCCGGTCAGCCGGACGCCGTCCCCGGGGTAGAGCCACACCGCCGGGTGCGGTGCGGGCCGGCGGGGATCCCGCGCGGCCGGCCACGACCCGCGGGTGAGGTGACGCAGCCCCAACGGCGCCCACACGTCCTCGCCGTGGGGCGGCACGAGGAAGTAGACGAAGCCGCAGCGGCGGTCCCACATGACCGGCCCGAGCGGCGCGGTGCTGTCCTGCAGCCGTGCGTGGACCTCGTGGCCGGGTCGCTCCGGGAGGCGCACCGCGTCCCATCGCACACCGGCGGGCAGCAGCAGCACCCTGTTCCTGGCGCGCTCCCACGCGCGCAGCCGGGACGCCGTCCCACCGGTTCCCTGGGCGAGCCAGGCCGCGAGGGCGGGCCCGCAGAATTCGTCGCACATACCTCTCCCGGTTCTGCCGCAAGTGATCAGCGTGCGCACGTGGGTCCGGCGGGAGGTGTCGGCAAAACACCGAAAGTCAGCTGTCGGCATGTGCTGTGAGCAATGCCCATGACGTTGAATCACTTGATCGGATGGAGCAAAAGCGGCCAGTTTTGGGCATCTGGGTTTCGCTGGGGTTGATCACCTCTAGATTCCGTCCGGATGCGGCGGGTGCCGGGCGTGACGTGCCGCATCGCGGAAGCGTTGAAGGTAAGGACTACGCGTCCGGAGTGCAGTTTTCGTGATGCTCGGGAGAACCGCCCCGGGGCGCGTGGAATCACTGTCAGGATTCCGGGACACGGACCGCCGCCGGAAGGAGGGCCGGCCCAGGCGGACGGGCGGACGGGTGGTCCGCGCTGCGCCGTCCAGAAGTATTGGACGACTCGTCTGGTCACGTTGGACGCTAGTGGCTGGAACGTCTCGCGGCAAGCATTTCGCGGCATTTGGGTCCGGGCGGTGCCGCGTGGAAAGGTGAAGTTGCAGGTGAGGGCGGCCCGAGCCGGGGCGAACCGCGGTGGCCGCTATAGACTCGATCTCACTCGGACGGGTCAACCGACGTGCTAGCAGGAAGAATCCACCCCGTGGTGAACGCACTGCAGGAACTGATCAGGCGCCGGCTGGAGCAGCAGGGCTGGTCGTACGGCGAGGTGGCACGCCGTGGAGGCGTGCCGCGGTCGACCGTGCACCACCTGGCGACCAGCGCGCGGGTCGCGAGGATGCCGCAGCAGTCCACCCTGGACGGGCTGGCGCGGGGTCTGGAACTTCCGCTGGACGCCGTGCGCAGAGCCGCCGCCGAGGCCTGCGGGATCCACCTGTACTTCGCGGACGGCGCGGCCGCCGGCGGCGAGGGCGGTGTCGCCCCCGACCCTGAGGTCGCCACGCTGATCGCCAGCGTCCAGCGGCTGTCCGAGGCCGATCGCCGGCATGTCGCCGCACTCGTCGAATCCCTGCTGCGCAGCGCCCCCGAAGCGGAATCCGGGCCGGAACGCGAGCCCGGTCCCGAACGTGAGCCCGGCACCGGCCCCGCGGTCGCTCCGGGGTCCCCCGGCTGAGCTGCCGTCAGGGCAGCGGCGCGGGCGGGAAGATGGGGGCGCCATTTGCGGACGAGTGGGTACTGCCGATGGCCCGGACGGTCTGATGCAGCAGTGTGCTGATTTGGCCATTGCCGGTGTCCGCTGACCGGGGCATCCCGTCCGGAACGACATGCTCATGCCCGCCCTGCCGTGGTGGGTGGTGGTGAAGTAACTCAAGAACGGACAAAGAGCGGGGAGAACGGGGATATTGTCACCAGTCCCGGGGTGAGTGTGGGTGGGCCCCCGGAGCCTCCGGTGAGAGGGGTGCAGGTGCTTTTCGTTCAAGGGGCGTCCGCAACCGCAGTCGTCCGCCACCGGACGGGAGAGTCCGTCGTCCTGCTTTCCGGCGAACTCCCCGCCGTCCTGACCCCTTCGAGTCTGAACGAACTGCTGAATCTGGCCGCGGCCGTTCTGACCCCGGAGGAGATGGAGCTCTTCCGCAGCTGTCTGACCGCACTGCGCTGCGGGGAGAAACTCCAGGAACGCCGCATCGAGGTCAGCGGCGCGGTCCTCACGGTCTACAGCAGCTGACCCCGCACAATGGCGGCAAGGGCGGGCCCCCGGGGGAATGCGCCCCCCGGGGGCCCGCCTCATGAGCCGGCGGGATCAGAAACGCCCGCCACGGAACCCGTAGCTGCAGCCGCAGTCCCTCCCGTCGCGTCCGAACTCGAAGCGATCGCGTCCGAAGCCGAACCGATCACCCCCGCGGTTGTCCCAGCCCCGGCCGTGGCCCCAGTTGCCGCTCCAGCGGTAGTAGGTCCACAGCCGGACGCCGCTGCGGTGGTGGTCTCCGCACCAGCCTCCGTGGTGGCCCCGGCCCCAGCCTCCGTCGCGGCCTCCGTCGCGGCCCCCGTCGTCCCAGCCGCCGGTCACGGCGTGCGAGGGCGCGGCCTGGGCCGTGCCGGTGAGCGGCACGATCACCGCGACGGCTGCCAGGGCGGTCGTCGCAGCGGCCCGAGCGAGTTTTCTCATCGGTTTTCTCCTCACGGTGGATGAATTGCCGGATGGCCCGCCAGACGTTACTCGGCGACCGGTCGGAATTCATTCGGCGACGAGTGCCGTGGAGGCCGATCGGACGACCTCGGAAGGGACTCGTTGACGAGGTGGGAAACCGCCCGTGAGCTTTGCTGTCTGCTGCTTTTGGACCTTTCCGGGAACGGTCCCGGGAAACACCCTCCAGGGTGATCGGTATTCGGCATGTCGGTCGCCGGAGTTGTTTTTGTAAATGCCCCGGAAATGCTGTCGGCCAAATTCTTCGTGATGTATTTCAGCTGCTGTGGACAGTGAGGATCGCGCCGCTGACCTCGATGCGGCGTTCCTGGAGTTTCTCCCCGCAGCGCAGTGCGGTCAGACAGCTGCGGAAGAGCTCCATCTCCTCCGGGGTCAGAACGGCCGCGGCCAGATTCAGCAGTTCGTTCAGACTCGAAGGGGTCAGGACGGCGGGGAGTTCGCCGGAAAGCAGGACGACGGACTCTCCCGTCCGGTGGCGGACGACTGCGGTTGCGGACGCCCCTTGAACGAAAAGCACCTGCACCCCTCTCACCGGAGGCTCGGTCGGCTCTTGCGCCTCGGAGATCGAGAGGATAGCCACCGTTTCGCCGGACTTCGCCCCTTCCATGGGGACTTCCTCAGTTCGGGAAGCGGGCGGATTGACCCGTTCGAGTGATAACGGGGTGGCCGAGGTGTGCGGCCGGCCGGCCGTGGAGTGGCCTCCCACCAGTCGTTTCCCGTATTCGGCAGCACAGTTGACGGTTCGTCGGGATCGGCGAAGACGCTTGCCGGGGGTGGGGCGCGAGGCTACTGTCCAACGCCGTCAGACAGTTCGTCCGGTGTGGATGGACGGATAGGGATCCGCTCCCTGCCCACACCCCTCGTCCGAAGGAACCCCCATGCTCGACATGCGAGAGCTGGACACCGAGTCCGCGGAGCTGCTGCCCGGCCGCGAGGCCCTGGGCAAGCTCAAGTTCAGCTTCGTCAAGACGACGCACGTGACCAAGCACGTCGCGCACGTCGACGCCCACAACCAGTCGCTCGGCGTCAACGCCTACTCCCCGTACGCCGTCGCGCAGTCGCAGGCCACCCAGGCCATCAGCATCTGCCAGTAGTCCGCGGCGACGCGCTTCACATCTTCCGAGAGAGGTACCCGTTCATGAACAACGACCAGCTCGACGCCGAGTCCGCGGAGCTGCTGCCCGGCCGCGAGGCCCTGGGCAAGCTGAAGTTCAGCTTCGTCAAGACGACGCACGTGACCAAGCACGTGGCGCACGTCGAGGCCCACAACGACTCGCTCGCCGTCAACGTCGACTCGCCGTTCGCGGTCGCCCAGTCCGAGGCCACCCAGGCGATCAGCATCCGCCAGTAACCACACCCGTGTGCGTGCGGACCGCGCCCGGCGCGGTGCGGTCCGCCTCGGGAGGAAGAGCAGACGGTGCCCCACAGTCACAGGGCGGGCAGCCCCGGCCCCACGGGAACGGCGGTGTACGACGAGGATGCGAGCGCACCCGCGTACGACACCGGCTTTCCGGTTCCGCGCCTCGGCGCGGGACTCCAACTCCTGGGCGAATACCAGGGATCGGGCTTCACCGAGCCCCGCTACCTGGTCCGCCGGGGAGACGGGCAGGTCGTGCAGCTGAGCAGGCTGCTCTACCTGGTCGCCGGCGCCATCGACGGGCGCCGGGACACCGAGGCCGTCTCGCACCGGGTGAGCGGCCGGTTCGGCCGCGAGGTCAGCGCGGACAACATCCACTACCTGATCGAGCACAAGCTCCAGCCGCTCGGCGTCACCGTGCCGTTCGGCCAGGAGGACGACAAGGTCAGCGGCCCGACCGCGGACCTGCTGCTGGTCCTGAAGGGCCACCGGGTCATCCTGCGCGAACGGCAGGTCGCCCGGATCGCGAACGCCCTGGCCTGGCTGCACCGCCCACCGGTGGTCGCGCTGGTGCTCGGCGCGGCGGTCGTCATGGAGTTCTGGCTGTTCCTGGTGCACGGCGCGATGACGCCGGTGCTCGAGGTGCTGGAACAGCCGGTGCTGATGCTCGTGGTGTTCGCGCTGACGGTGGCCTCGCTGGTCTTCCACGAGTTCGGGCACGCGTCGGCCTGCCGCTACAGCGGGGCCCGGCCCGGTGCCATCGGCTGCGGGCTCTTCCTGATCTGGCCGTCCATGTACACCGACGTCACCGACGTGTACCGGATCGGCCGGGCCGGGCGCATGCGCACCGACCTGGGCGGCGTCTACTTCAACGTCGTCTTCATACTCGCCCTGGCCGGCGGGTACTTCGCCACCGGGCAGTCCTTCTTCCTCGGCGCGATCTACCTCGCGCACTTCGAGATCGTCGAGCAGTTGATGCCGGCCGTGCGGCTCGACGGCTACTACATCCTCGGTGACCTGGCCGGGGTCCCCGACCTCTTCGGCAAGATCAAGCCCATCCTGCTCAGCATGCGGCCGGGCCGCCCGGTGCACCCGGACGTCGCCGACCTCAAGCGCTCCGCACGGATCATCGTCACCGTGTGGGTGGTCACCATGGTGCCGCTGCTGCTGGCCGAACTCGGCTACGTGCTGTGGAACCTGCCACGCCTGCTGGCCACGAGTCTGCGGTCGCTGGCCGAGCAACTGGCCGGTACCTGGTTCGCCTTCGCCGACGGCGAGATCGCCGCGGGCCTGGTCGGCATCCTCGGCAGCCTCATGCTGATCTGCCCGCTGGCCGGCGCGGCCTACCTGTCGGTCCGCCTGGGCGGGCGGCTGGTGCGCGCCGCGGTCCGGGCCACCGAGGGCAACCTGCGTCTGAGACTGGCCATCTGCGGGGTCGTCCTGGCCGGAGGCGCCGCGCTGTGCGGTGCGTGGCTGGGCGGCGTCACCCCCAAGCCGCTGCCGCCGCAACCGCCGATCGCGCCGATCCTGCAGCCGGGAGTGCCCGAGATCCGGCCGCTGCGCACCGTGGCGCCCTCGCCGCTGCCGAGTACCACCCCGCCCTCGCTGCCCCCGGCGGCGAGCACCGTACCCCTGACGGCCGAGCCGTCCGCGTCACCGTCGCCGAGCGCCTCCTCCTCAGCTCCGGCGACGCCCAGCGCCTCCCCCTCGGCCGTCAGGACCTCCGCCCCGCCGCAGCCCACCGGCAGCGGTCCGACCCCCAGCGGGAGCGCGACCACCGGAACGGCCGGGCCCAGTCCTTCCGAGGGCTCGCCCAGTGCCACGCCCTCGGATTCGGTGACGCCGTCGGTGCCCCCGTCCACCCCGCCGTTCACCTTCATCAGCCCCGCGCCCTTCCCCTCGTGACGCGCGGGCCCTCCCGCCCCCTTCGCACAACCCCCTTCCGCACACCCGTACAGGAGAAGCACGTGACGCACCGAAAGCCCCGCACCGGCACGTTCGGCCGCAAGGCCGTCGGGCCGGTCATGCTGGCCACCGCAGGACTGGCCGCCCTCGCCACCGCGGCCCCGGCCGGCGCGGTCGTGGCGCCGCGGTCGAGCATCCCCCGGGATGTCGCCGCCGCCGTGGACGAGGCCCACACGCTGGCCAACCGCGCCCACCGGGTCCAGTACGACGACTCGTTCTCCCTGCACGAGTACGGTCCGCTCGTCGCCGCCGTCGCGCACAACCGGGCGGTCGCCGCCTCCGTCGGCTGCTCGCTCGACCGGCCGTGCCGGTCGGTCGCGCTGTCCTTCCAGATCGTCACCACGTCCGGTGTCGACATCCGGCGGATCACCGCCACGAACATCAGCCGCGCCGTCAACCAGCACTGCGCCGGATGCCAGACCTTCGCCGGCGCCTACCAGTTCATCGTCTCGACCCCGCGCCCGCTCGTCCTGGGCCGGGCCGACCGCGCCCGGCTCGCCGACGTCCGCCGCCGGCTGGCCGCGCTGGAGCGCTGCGACGACTCCGCCGGCGTGGTGGAAAGCCGGGCCGACGCCCTGGCCGCCGAGGTCAAGTCGATCCTCGGGCGAGCGGCGAACGCCGTGCCGGCCGGCCGCGGCGTGAGCCCGCTGAGCGAGTTCCAGCCCACCGTCAGCATGCGACGCCACGTCAGCTGAAACGTTTCCCGAACTCCCGACCTCCCGAACTCCCGGACCGGGGCCCGCCCGCACACACCCCCTTACCCCCAGGGCGGGCCCCGGTCCGGGGCGCACCCCGAACCGGCTCCCCCGGAGGAAAAGAAGTGCCCAGTCGTCGTTACCCGCCCGAGCTGCGCCGCAAGGCCCTCGATCTGCTGACCGCCGGTGAGCCCGTGCGGAAGGTCGCCGACGTACTCGACCTCAGCGACCAGACGGTCTACCAGTGGCGGCGCACCCACCTGCCGCACCTGGGCAGGAAGCGCCGGCCACCGACGACCGGCGCCGAGCTCAGCGCGGCGCGGCGGCGCATCAGCGAACTGGAGACCGAACTGGCCGTGCACCGGCGCGCGACGGAACTGCTGCGTGATGTGGTGTCCCCAAAAGGCGTTTCGAGGCCGTGCACATGATGGCGGGGGAGGGCCTGCCGGTGCGCACGGCCACCCGCGTGCTCGGCACGTCCGAGTCGGGCTACTTCACCTGGCGCAACCGCACCCCCTCGGCGCGCTCCCTGCGCCACGCATGGCTCACCGAGCTCATCGCCTCGATCCACACGGCCTCCCGCGGCACCTTCGGGTACCGCCGTGTCCACGAGGAACTGCTGCTGCGGCACGGCGTCTCCGTCAGCCACGGCACGGTCGAACTGCTCATGCGCCGGGCCGGTCTCCAGGGACGGTCGGGCGTTCCCGGCCGCCTGTGGGTGACCGACGCCGTCTCGCTGTCCACCCGGCAGGGCGATGTGCTGTGCGTGATCGTCCTGGAGGTCCACAGCCGGCGGCTGATGGGCTGGAGCACCGGGCCGGCACCCGCCGCCGGCGTCGCCGCCGACGCCCTGAGCAGGGCGGTCCTGCGGGACGCCGCGCCCGCGGACGGGAGCCCGGAGAGCGAGCGCGCTCCCCTCGTCACCCTCGTCTTCACCGACCGGGCGCACGCGGGCGGACTGGCGCCGCCCACCGGTCTGGTCGCCGACCGCGCCGATCACGCCGTGGTCGCGGCCTTCTGGTCCCGTGTGTACACCGAACTCATCGGCCACCGCGAATGGCACAGCAGGCCCGAACTCACCAGCGCCCTGTCCGACTACTTCGAGGGAGTCCGTGCATGACCGTGGAACGACCGACGCCGCCGCTGCCGATCTCCTCGTCGCTGCGGCAGCACATCCGGCCGGGGCAGACCCTGCCCGCCACCCAGGCCCACCAGGTCATGCTGCACAGTGCGCTCGACGCCGCCGGTGTCCGGGTACGCGGCGACGACGCCTGGGCCGTCGCCCGGATCGCCGAACTGGACTATCCGACGGTCAACGCAGTGATCTGCTGGCTGCGCTCCAGACCGGCGGCCTCCTAGATGCGCGCGCTCTTGCGTACGCGACGGCGCCCGCGCCCGCTCCGGGCGGACCGCGGTGTCCTGCCGCGCGCCGCCCTCCTCGTCCGCCGTCTCGCGGGGCCGCGCCGCCGGCCGCCGGAAGCCGAGCCCCTGCTTCCGATGACGGTCCTGTGTGTCATGGACGAGCTGGAGTTCCTGCGCCGAGTGCGCGGCACCCCTTCCCCGGTGCCGCCGCCGGCCGTCCACGACCACGGGTGAACCCGCTCCGGGGACGCCGCGCCTGACGGCGTGTGGTCCCGGGAACGGCAGCGCCCGGCCGCGCGAGCGGCCGGGCGCACATCTGCCGATACCGGATCAGGCCTTCTTCGTCTCCTGGAAGATGGCGTCGATCTGGTCGATCAGGTCCAGCAGCTTCTGGCCCGTCGCCGGGTCGGTGGACGCCTTCGCGGCGCTGCCGGCCTTGAGCGCGTCGTTGAAGAGCTGGTGCAGCTGGGGGTACTTCTCGAAGTGCGGGGCCTTGAAGTAGTCGCTCCACAGCACCGAGAGGTGGTGCTTGACGAGCTCCGCACGCTGCTCCTTGATGACGATGGCGCGCGCGCGGAAGTGCGGGTCCTCGTTGGCCTGGTACTTCTCCTGGACCGCCTTGACGGACTGCGCCTCGATGCGGGCCTGGGCCGGGTCGTAAACACCGCAGGGCAGGTCGCAGTGGGCGCTGACCTTCACCTTGGGCGCGAACAGGCGAGCGAGCATGACTGTCCTTCCTCGTGATCGTCTTTCCACGAGCGAGATTACTCCCTGTGCGGGTGGTTTTCTCGGGGCCCCTTGGTGCTTAGGACAAAAGTCTGGTGACACCCTGGGCTGGTGGAGGACGTGACGAGGAGGCGGAGCATGCGGGAGCCGGGGGCTGGGCAGAGGAGGAGAGTGCCGTACCAGCTGGTCGAAGTCACAGGTCCGTCGATGGCGCCGACGCTGGTCCACGGCGACTGGCTGCTCGTGCGCCACGTCGCGGGCGCGGACGAGGTCCGCGCGGGTGAGGTCGTGGTGATGCGGCATCCGCTGCAGCAGGACCTGCTGATCGTCAAACGCGCCGTGGAGCGGCGCGAGGGCGGGTGGTGGGTGCTGGGCGACAACACCTTCGTGGAGAACGACAGCCGGGAGTTCGGCACCGTCCCGGACGAGCTGGTGCTCGCCCGGGGACTCGGCCGGTTCCGGCCGCCGATCGAGGTTCAGCGGTCGGTGGCGGGGGTGGCGGGCTGGGTGGTGTCGTCGGTGCGGCCGCTGAGGGCGGACCGGTCGTTCTCCAGGCGCTTGCGGGCGCGGTAGGCCGCGACGTTCGCCCGGGTGGCGCAACGGTCGGAGCAGTAGCGGCGCGAGTGGTTGGTCGATGTGTCGATGTAGGCGTTGCGGCAGGTGGTGGCCTGGCAGATGCCGAGCCGGTCCACCCCGAGGTCGGTGAGCTGGAACGCCAGGCCCATGCACGCGGTGGCGGCGTAGGACGCGGTCGCGGTGGCCGCGTGCTCGGCCAGGTGCATGTGCCAGTTCGGCCGGCCGCTCTCGTCCAGGTACTCGTGCCCGGAGATCTGCGGGCTGACGGGGAACTCCAGCAGCAGCGAGTTCAGCAGGTCGACGGCCCGGACCTCGTCGCCCTCGGAGGCGGACTCGAAGACACCGCGCAGCCGGGTGCGCACGCCGCGCAGCCGCTGCACGTCGGCCTCGGTGGCGCGGCTCGCCGCCTGGCTGGCCGGGCCGAACAGCGTCCGTACGGCGTCCACCGAGGTCAGCGTGTCGATGCCGCGCTCGGGCTCCTCGCTGTTCACCAGGCGCGAGGCGAGGTCTGAGTAATGGGCCAGTTCCACTTGTAGTCCTTACTCCCACGCTCTAAGGTCGGTAATGGCTGATCTGGCTGTAAGGGTATTACACCTGGAGGGGATCCGAATGTCCGAAACCACCCCGGCCACCCCGGCCGCCGACTGGCAGGCTTGGCAGCAGAGCTGGGACCGGCAGCAGGAGTGGTACCTCCCGGACCGCGAGGAGCGATTCCGGGTCATGCTCGACATGGTCGAGGCACTGGTCGGCCCGGAACCCCGGGTGCTGGACCTCGCCTGCGGCACCGGCAGTATCTCCGACCGCCTGCTGCGCCGCTTCCCCGGGGCGACATCCACCGGCGTCGACCTCGACCCGGCGCTGCTCACGATCGCCCGCGGGCACTTCGCCGGCGAACGGCGCGTCGAGTTCGTCACCGCGGACCTGCGCGACCCCCAGTGGCCGGCCCGGCTGCCGCACGGCCGCTACGACGCCGTCCTCACCGCCACCGCCCTGCACTGGCTCAAGCCGGAGCCGCTCCGCGCCCTGTACGGCACCCTCGCCGGACTGCTGCGCGACGGCGGCGTGCTCATGAACGCCGACCACATGCCCGACCCCTCCACCCCGCGGCTCAACGCCGCCGTCCGCGCCTTCGACCACGCCCGCCGCGACCGTGCGAAGGCCGCGGGCGTCCTGGACTGGGAGCAGTGGTGGGCCACCGCCAAGGCCGACCCGCTGCTCGCCGGCCCCACCGAGGAGCGCTACGCGATCTACGGCTCCCACGCCGACGGCGACGAACTGCCGCCGTCCTGGCACGTCGCGGCCCTGCGCGAGGCGGGATTCGGCGAGGCGCGCGAGGTCTGGCGGTCGGTGACGGACGCGATCGTCCTCGGGCTGCGCTGAGCTGGACCCGGACTCCGGGGAACGGGGGGCATACCAAGGACGAGGGACGGCGCCGCCGGGCGCCGTCCCTCGTCGTTCGTGTTCCCTGTTCGCCAGGGTCCCGGGTACCGGGTCAGAGCACCTTGGACAGGAACGCCTTGGTGCGGTCGTGCTGCGGGTTGGTGAGCACGTCGCGGGGGTGGCCGGACTCGACCACCACTCCCTGGTCCATGAAGACCAGCGCGTCTCCCACCTCGCGGGCGAAGCCCATCTCGTGCGTGACGACGATCATCGTCATGCCGTCCTCGGCGAGTCCCCGCATGACGTCCAGGACGTCCCCGACCAGCTCCGGGTCGAGCGCGGAGGTCGGCTCGTCGAAGAGCATCAGCTTCGGCTCCATCGCCAGCGCACGGGCGATGGCGACACGCTGCTGCTGGCCGCCGGAGAGCTGGGAGGGATAGCTGGCCGCCTTGTCGCCGAGACCGACCCGGTCCAGGAGGCGGACGGCCCGCTCGCGGGCGACGGCCTTGGACTCCTTCTTCACGCGCACCGGTGCCTCGATGATGTTCTCCATCGCGGTCATGTGCGGGAAGAGGTTGAAGCGCTGGAAGACCATGCCGATGTCGCGGCGCTTGGCAGCCACCTCGCGGTCCTTGAGCTCGTAGAGCTTGTCGCCCTTCTGCCGGTAGCCGACGAGTTCGCCGTCGACCGACAGTCGGCCCGCGCTGATCTGCTCCAGGTGGTTGATGCACCGCAGGAAGGTGGACTTGCCCGAGCCGGACGGGCCGATCAGGCAGAACACCTCACGCGGCGCGACCTCCAGGTCGATGCCCTTGAGGATGTGGGCCGTACCGAAGTGCTTGTGCACCGCCTCGGCCTTGACCATGGGATGGCCGCCGGTGCCCTTGCTGAAGTCGGTCATCAGGCACCTCCCGCGACCGGGCTGCGGCGGACCGAGCCCAGGTTCTGCTTGATCCTCTGCCACGGGGTGGGCGGCAGGTTGCGCGTCGTGCCCCGCGCGTAGCGGCGCTCCAGGTAGTACTGGCCGACGGAGAACACCGAGGTGAGCACCAGGTACCAGACCGCGGCGAGGAAGAGCATCTCGACCGTGGCTCCGGTGGTGTTGCCGATGTCGGTGGTGGAGCGCAGCAGTTCGGCGTACTGCGCGGCCTGTGCCGCGAGCGACGAGGTCTTCAGCATGTTGATGAACTCGTTGCCGGTCGGCGGCACGATCACCCGCATCGCCTGCGGCAGCACCACGCGGCGCAGGTTCTGGCTCTGGGTCATGCCGAGCGCGTGGGACGCCTCGGTCTGGCCCTCGTCGACGGACTGGATGCCCGCCCGCACGATCTCCGACATGTACGCGGCCTCGTTCAGCCCCAGGCCCAGCAGCGCGGCCATGAACGGGGTCATGAACTGGTTCATCTCGTCCTTGTAGAAGCCGAGATTGATGACCGGGAAGATCAGTGCCAGGTTGAACCAGATCAGCAGCTGTACGTAGACCGGGGTGCCGCGGAAGAACCAGATGTAGCCCCAGGCCACCGAGGAGGTGACCGGGTTCTTCGACAGGCGCATCACCGCGAGGACGATGCCCAGCAGCAGGCCGACGAGCATGGCGACGACCGTGATGATCACGGTGTTGCGCAGGCCCTTGAGGACGGCCGAGTCGAACAGGAAGTCCGGGATCGCCGCGTAGTTGATGTTCGCGTTGGCGAACGCGTTGACGAGCAGGCCCAGCACCGCGAGCACCGCCACGGCGGCGACCCAGCGGCCGTAGTGCCGCACGGGGACGGCCTTGATGGCCTCCGGAAGAGAGGTCACGCTCGCGGGGGGCCCGGCCGGGGTGCCGGCCGGGTCCGCCTTGGCGTCGTCATTCGGTTCTGACATGTCTGACATGGGGGAACGCCTCTTGACCTCGTGGCTCAGGAGCCGCCGTTGACCTTGGCCTCGGTGACGGCGCCGTCGGTGACGCCCCACTTCTCCATCACCTTGGTGTAGGAGCCGTCCTTGATGATGGCGTCAAGCGCGGCCTGGAGGGCGTCGCGCAGCTGGGTGTTGGACTTCGACACGGCGATGCCGTAGGGACCGGCCTCGACCTGGTCGCCCGCGAGTTCGAAGTTCTGGCCGCCGCCGGAGGTCTTCACCGCGTACGCCGCCACGGGGAAGTCGGAGACGTCGGCGACCACGCCGCCGGCCTTGAGGCGGGTCTGCGCGTCCGCGTCGGTGTCGAAGGGCTGGATCGACATCGGCTTGTCGCACTTCTGCGCCTTGAGCAGGTCCTGCGAGGTGGTGCCGCGCTGCACGGCGACCTTCTTGCCGCACAGGTCGGCGAGCGACTTGATGCCCTCCGGGTTGCCCTTCTTCACGATGATCGAGGAACCGGCGGTGAAGTAGTCGACGAAGTCGACACCCTCGCCGACCTTCTTGCCCGTGGCGGAGTCCACACCGTCCTGGCGGTTCTTGGTGTCGCTCATCGCGGACATCACCATGTCGTAGCGCTTGCCGCGCAGACCCGTGAGCAGGGTGTCGAACGTGCCGTTGTTGAACTCGAACTTCACGCCGAGCTGCTTGCCGAGGGCATCGGCCAGGTCCGGGTCCACGCCGACGGTCTTGCCGCCATCGACGAACTCCACGGGCGCGTAGGCGATGTCCGAGCCGACCTTGATCACACCGGCGGACTTCACCGACTCGGGCAGCTTGTCGAACAGCGGTGCCTTGGAGGCGCCGGTGGAGGGGGACTCGGAGGCGCTCTTGTCCGTCTGGTCGCCGCAACCGGTGAGCACGAGGGCACCGGCGACCGCGATCGCTCCGATCGCGGCGAAGCGGGTCGTCACGGCCGAGCGACGGGGGGTGGGTGCGGTCATTGCTGGTTCCTCCTGCGGGAGTCCTGAAGTAGCCGATCTTCCGGGTACGTGTATTCGGTTATCGCTACCGCGTGTGATCCCCGCATCTTGCCATCCGGGCAGGTCTTCATAGGTGTCCGGTTGTGTCAAAATCGCATAACGGGCGATCCCCTGAACCTCATCGGGCCGGTACACCAAGGCCGGACCGCGATGGGGCCGCGTTGCGCCGTTATGTGCGTCACTTTCCCCGTCCCGCTATTCGGACGACTTGTCGCGTTCCGCAGGGAACTCTCCGATGTGCGACACCGCGGAACGGCGGAGTTGACTCGTCGGCGGAAACCGTCTTCCGGTACAACGGACCCTTACCCCTCACCTGGGGCCCTCGGCGCGCGTGCGGCGCGCCCGGCGTCCGGGCTGCCCGGGACCACTCTCCGCCCGGGCGCGGAAGCCGAGCCCACCTACCCCCTGTCGCAGGGGGTAGTACCCTCATAGACAATTCGGACAAAGGGGTCGACAGTGGCAGCGGAGATTCTGAATCCTCGCACCGACGGCAGTGCATCCGGTGACAGCGCCGGCAGTGAAGGTCCCGAGAGCCCGGTGGACCCGGCCTTCGCGCTGCACCGCGGCGGCAAGATGGAGGTGTCCGCGACCGTCCCGGTCCGGAACGCCGACGACCTGTCGCTCGCGTACACCCCGGGCGTCGCGCGCGTGTGCACGGCCATCGCCGAGAAGCCCGAGCTGGTGTACGACTACACGTGGAAGTCACAGGTGGTCGCCGTCGTCACGGACGGCACGGCGGTGCTGGGCCTGGGAGACATCGGCCCCGAGGCCTCGCTCCCGGTCATGGAGGGCAAGGCGATCCTCTTCAAGCAGTTCGGCGGGGTCGACGCGGTGCCGATCGCGCTCGCCACGACCGATGTGGACGAGATCGTCGAGACCGTCGTGCGCCTCGCGCCGTCCTTCGGCGGGGTGAACCTGGAGGACATCTCCGCGCCCCGCTGCTTCGAGATCGAGCGCAAACTCCAGGAGCGCCTGGACATCCCGGTGTTCCACGACGACCAGCACGGCACGGCCGTCGTCACCCTCGCCGCGCTGCGCAACGCCGTCCGGCTGACCGGCCGTACGCTCGGCGAACTGCGCGCGGTGATCTCCGGCGCCGGCGCCGCGGGTGTCGCGATCGCCAAGATCCTGGTCGAGGCGGGCATCGGCGACGTCGCCGTCACCGACCGCAAGGGCGTGGTGCACGCCGGGCGCGAGGACCTCAACTCCGCCAAGCGCGAGCTGGCCTCGTACACCAACAGGACCGGCCTCACCGGCTCGCTGGAGGAGGCCCTGGAGGGCGCGGACGTCTTCATCGGCGTCTCCGGCGGCACCGTCCGGGAGGAGGCCGTCGCCGCCATGGCCAAGGGCTGCTTCATCTTCGCCATGGCGAACCCGACGCCGGAGATCCACCCCGAGGTGGCACACCGGTACGCCGCCGTCGTGGCCACCGGCCGCAGCGACTACCCCAACCAGATCAACAACGTGCTCGCCTTCCCGGGCATCTTCTCCGGCGCGTTCCAGGTGCGGGCCTCCCGCATCACCGAGGGCATGAAGATCGCCGCCGCCGAGGCGCTGGCCGCCGTCGTCGACGGCGATCTGTCGGCCGACCGGGTGATCCCCTCGCCCTTCGACGAGCGGGTCGCCCCCGCGGTCGCCGCGGCCGTGGCCGCCGCCGCCCGCGCCGAGGGCGTCGCCCGCCGCTGAGCCGCTCGTCCTCTCGTCGTCCCCGTCTTCGGGCCTTTTCGTCGTTCCCGTCGTTCTCGTCGCCCAGCGGCGCGTGTCACATCCCGGTACGGTTCCGCCGGAGTGCCGCGCGCCGCTAGCGTCATGGTCATGTTCGCTGCCTACGCCGCCCGCATCGACCGCGACCAGCCCCTGAACGGCCTCGAACTCGGGGAACGCCCCGAGCCGGAGGCCCGGCCCGGCTGGAGCACCGTCACCGTCAAGGCCGCCTCCCTCAACCACCACGACCTGTGGTCGCTGCGCGGGGTGGGCCTCGGGGAGGAGAGCCTGCCGATGATCCTCGGCTGCGACGCCGCCGGGATCGACGAGCACGGCAACGAGGTGGTCGTCTACCCGGTCGTCGGCCTCAGCGGCCACGGCGTCGGCCCGGACGAGCCGCGCTCCATCCTCACCGAGAGGTACCAGGGCACCTTCGCCGAGAAGGTCTCCGTCCCCACCTGGAACCTGCTGCCCAAGCCGAAGGAACTGTCCTTCGAGGAGGCCGCCTGCCTGCCCACGGCGTGGCTGACGGCCTACCGGATGCTCTTCACCAACGCCGGTGTCCGCCCCGGCGACTCCGTGCTCGTCCAGGGCGCCGGCGGCGGTGTCGCGACCGCCGCGATCGTGCTCGCCAAGGCGGCGGGCCTGCGGGTCTTCGCCACCAGCCGCGACGAGGCCAAGCGCAAGCGCGCCGAGGACCTGGGCGCGGACGCCGCCTTCGAGCCGGGCGCGCGGCTGCCCCGGCGGGTGGACGCCGTCATCGAGACCGTGGGCGCCGCCACCTGGTCCCACTCGGTCAAGTCGCTGCGCCCGGGCGGCACCCTCGTCATCTCCGGCGCGACCTCCGGCCCCAACCCGCAGGCCGCCGAGCTCAACCGCATCTTCTTCCTGGAGCTCAAGGTCGTCGGTTCCACGATGGGCACCAAGGACGAACTGGAGGACCTGCTCAGCTTCTGCGCGGTCACCGGTGTGCGTCCGGTCGTGGACACCGTGCTTCCGCTGGACCGGGCCCGCGAGGGCTTCGAGAAGATGGCCGGCGGCGACCTGTTCGGCAAGGTCGTGCTGACGGTCTGACCGTCTGACGGCCCGACGGCCGCGGCGCGGGATCGCCTCCGGCCGTACCCGGCCCCGCACGGACGCCCCCCGGGGCGGCCGGGGGGGGGGGCGGCGGTAAGATGCGGGGGGGAAGGGGCGGGTTGGTGGC